>DATHVV010000165.1:0-51069 GCA_035461105.1 Longimicrobiales bacterium
GGCTACCGCAAGGCGCTGCGCCTGATGCAGCTGGCCGAGAAGTTCGGCCGGCCGATCGTGACCCTGATCGACACGCCCGGGGCGTACCCCGGCATCGGCGCCGAGGAGCGCGGCCAGGCCGAGGCGATCGCGCGCAACCTGCGCGAGATGGCGCGGCTGCGCGTGCCGATCGTCGCGGTCGTGATCGGCGAGGGCGGCAGCGGCGGCGCGCTCGCGCTGGGCGTCGCGGACCGCATCCTGATGCTGGAGAACTCCATCTACAGCGTGATCTCGCCCGAGGGCTGCGCCGCGATCCTGTGGAAGACGTCGGCCGCAAAGGACCTGGCCGCGGCCGCGCTCAAGCTGACCGCGAGCGACCTGCAGCAGCTGGGCGTGGTGGACGAAGTGATCGCCGAGCCGCTGGGCGGCGCGCACGCCGACTGGGACGCGACCGCGGCCGCGCTGCGCGATGCGGTCGGGCGCCACCTCGCCGAGCTGGGCGCGCTCGAGGTCGACGAGCTGCGCCGGAACCGGTGGGCGAAGTTCGAGGCGATGGGCGCGTGGGAAGAGGTCGGCTGAACCCATGTCCCAGGTGATCGAGGTCACGTTCAAGGGCAACCGTCGCGCCTACTATGCGTCGGAGCTGCCGAACGTCGACCTCTCCGATTACGTCATCGTCGAGGCCGACCGCGGTGAGGATCTCGGCCGCGTCTCGGCCGCGGGTGCGGTCGCCGAGCGCAAGTGTTCCGGCTGCTCGACCGGCTGCGCCGCGCCCGTGCCCGTGCAGCGTCTCCTGCGGCGGGCCCTCGACAACGAGGTGCAGCAGGCCGTGACGCTGCGCAGCGACGAGCCGCGCGTGCGCCGCGTGACGCGCGAGAAGGTGCTGCACTACAATCTCAAGATGAAGGTGAGCGAGGCGGAGTGGCAGTTCGACCGCAACAAGCTCACCATTTACTTCACGGCCGAGAAGCGGGTCGATTTCCGCGAGCTGGTGCGCGACCTGGCGCGCACCTTCCGCACGCGCATCGAGCTGAAGCAGATCGGCGTGCGCGACGAGGCGGCGCTGCTCGGCGGGGTCGGCCGCTGCGGCCGCGAGCTCTGCTGCTCCTCCTGGCTGCGCGAGCTGAAGCCGGTCAGCCTGCAGCTGGCCAAGGACCAGCGCCTGTCGCTCAACCCGGCCCAGATCTCGGGCTGCTGCGGCCGCCTGATGTGCTGTCTCACCTACGAGCACGACTCGTACGTGCAGGCGCGCAAGCGCTTCCCGCGCGAGGGCAAGACGCTCAACACCTCGCGCGGCCGCGAGAAGGTGATGGGCATCGACATCTGGCGCGAGCGCGTCTTCCTCAGGGACGAGGAGGGCGGCCGGCGCACGGTCGAGCTGGAGGAGCTGAAGCGCGAGATCGTGGCCACGCCCGAGGGCGAGCGGCGCCCGGGCGAGGCGGAGCCGGAGCCGGGCGGGCGCGGCGCGAGCGCGGCCTATCCCTACCGCCCGCGGCGCTCCCGCGGGGAGGGGCCGAAGGGGCCGGAGTGAGCGACGACACCTTCTACATCACGGCGGCGATCGACTACGCGAACGGCCCGCCGCACATGGGCCACGCGATCGAGAAGATCGGCATCGACGCGATGGCGCGTTACCGCCGGCTCGCGGGCCGGCGCGTGCATTTCGTGCTCGGCATGGACGAGCACGGGCTCAAGGTACAGCAGAGTGCGGATGCGGCGGGGATCTCGCCGCAGCAGTGGGTGGACGGCCTGGCGGAGCGCTTCCAGGCCGCCTGGCAGCGGCTTGCCATCAGCCACGATGACTTCATCCGCACCACCCAGCCGCGGCACCGCCGCGCGGTTGAGGAGATGGTGCGTCGCATGGCCGCCGCGGACGACTTCTACCGCGGCAGCTACGAGGGTCATTACTGCATCGGCTGCGAGGCGTTCAAGCGCGAAGACGAGCTGGTGCGGGACGCGGACGGCGAGCTGCGCTGCCCCAACCACCCGAGCCGCACCGTCGAGTGGATGCGCGAGGAGAACTGGTTCTTCCGCCTCTCGCGCTACGCCGACCGGCTGCGCCAGCTCCTGGAGGAGCGCCCCGACTTCGTGCAGCCGGAGAGCCGGGCCAACGAGATCCGGCGCGTGATCGAGGCCGGCCTCGACGACATCTCGGTCTCGCGCGCCCGCCTGCCGTGGGGCATCCCCTGGCCGGGCGACGCGGAGCACACGATCTACGTCTGGATCGACGCGCTCACGAACTACCTGGCCGCGGCCGGCTTCCCCGAGGACGGGTACCGCCGGCTCTGGCCCGCCGACTGTCACGTCATCGGCAAGGACATCACCCGTTTCCACTGCATCTACTGGCCGGCCATGCTCATGAGCGCCGGCCTCGAGCTGCCCCGCACGGTGTGGGCGCACGGCTTCGTCACCGTCGCCGGCGGCAAGCTCTCCAAGTCCGAGGGCGTCCGCTTCGAGCTCGAGGACATGATCGAGCGCCACGGCCCGGACGCGTTCCGCTACTATCTGCTGCGCGAGATCCCCTGGAACGGCGACGGCGAGTTCTCGCTGGAGCGCTTCGACGAGCGGTACGTGAGCGAGCTGGCGAACAACGTCGGCAACCTCGCGAACCGTGCGCTCTCGATGATCGAGCGCTATCGCGGCGGGACCGTGCCGCGCGGCGGCGCGGCGGCCATGGACGGGCAGATCGCGGCCACGCTCGCGCGCTACCGCACGGTCATGGATGGCAACCTGCTCCACCTGGGCGTCGCCGCGGCCATGGAGCTGGCGGCGTTCGCGAACGGCTTCGTCGAGTCGCGCGCACCCTGGACCCAGGCGAAACACTCGGACCAGGCCGCGGCCCTCGACGACACGCTGGCCGCGCTCGCCCGCGGCATCGCCACGCTGGCAACGCTGCTCTTCCCCGTCATGCCCGGCAAGATGGCCGAGCTGGCCTCGCGCCTGGGCCTGACCGAGCCCGCCCCGCTCGCGGCCCTGCCGTCCCTGGACCTGTCCGGAACGCAGGTACGACGCGGCGACGTGCTCTTCCCGCGCCCGGAATGAGGCAGCTCGCCCGATCGCCCTCGGTTGACACTGTCCGGCGGCCGGTGTATCCTGCCGCGTTTTCCGGCACTCCCGCGCCACGGATGCGTCCCGGAGCGGGTTCGATGAGGAATCCGGCCTGCGTGCGGCTCTGCGCTTCCGTATGAAGGCTCATGGCTCGATGGCATGCGACATTCGTGGTTGAGAAAGAAGGACGGACGGGTGCCTGAGCGCCGCTTCCCGCGCGAAGCGGTGCGCCTGAGCGTCGCCGGTGTGCTCTTCCTGGTGGCCGCCCTCGGCTCCACGGCGGCGGGCCTGCTCCACGAGGAAGGCGACGCGCCGCGGCTGGTACAGCGCGACGACGTCCTTCGCACCGGCCCCCTGTCCGTGGCCGCGCGGGTGAGCGGACCGCTGTCGCGATCGGGCGGCGCCGACGCGGCGTACCGCCTGCTCGGCGCCCTTCAGCCGCTCGACGCCTCCCTGCACCTCGCCGGACTCGCCACCTCACCCGACCCACTGGACACCCCCGATCGCCCCGCCGCCCTCGCGAACGAGGAGCGCGTCTACCTGGACACCCGCACCCTGCTGCGCCGCGGCAGCCATCGGCTGACCTGGCGCGAGCTCGAGGACTCGGCGCAGGCGGCGCACGAGCGGCGCGAGGCGACACCGTCCCTCTTCCCGACGCGCGGCTACGTCTCCTCCGGCTTCAGCCGCAAGCGCTGGCACCCGATCCTGGAGCTGGCCCGGCGGCACAACGGCCTGGACATCGTCGCGCCCACGGGCACGCCCATCGTCGCCTCCGCCCGCGGGCGCGTCCGCTTCGTGGGCGAGCAGGGCGCGTACGGGCGCATGGTCGAGATCGACCACGGCTACGGCGTGGTGACGCGCTACGCGCACGCCTCCAGGACGCTGGTGCGGCGCGGCCAGCTGGTGCAGCGCGGCGATACCATCGCGCGGGTAGGCCGCACCGGCCTCGCGATCGGCTCCCACCTGCATTACGAGGTCCTCATCGATGGTGTGCCGGCCAATCCGAATCGATATGTTTTCGACATGAACGTCATCGCGGACTGACGAGCTTTCGTTCGTTTCACCATCCCGGAGAATCGTCATGAAGAGACTGCTGGTGCTGGGCGCCGCGGCGCTGTCCCTGGGGCTTGCGGCCTGTGGCGGCGGAGAGCTCGTGGTGCAGGCCGCCATCGAGGGCGCGGACGGCCAGCCGAAGCCGCTCGCCAACGTGCCGGTGCGCGCGCTGCCCTTCGACCGGGACATCGTGTTCACGGAGCTGGAGGAAGCCCACGGCACGCCCCAGCCGGCGATCCCGGACTCGCTGATGGCGCTCCAGGACCAGATCGCGGCCGCGAACCAGCAGTGGAGCGATGCCGAGGCGATCTGGGGCTCGGCGCGCGACAGCCTGAAGGTGCTGAGCGACCGGATGCGCAACATGAGCCGCGGCAGCGGCCAGTATGCGGTCGCGTTCCGCGAGTTCACCCGCCAGGAGGGCATCGTGCAGCAGGCGGAGCGCGCGCAGAACGCGGCGTTCGCGCGCTTCGAGTCGCTGCAGAGCCGCTACAACCAGGAGGCGGAGGAGATCCGCCTGCGGCGCGACCAGTGGGCGGACGAGGCATTCGTGAGCATCGACAGTGTGTTCCTGGCACGCACCCAGGAGTCCGGGCGGGAGGCGCGGGCGGACACGACCGATGCGAACGGCGTGGCACGCCTGGGGGGCCTGAAGTCCGGGCAGTGGTGGGTGTACGCCCGCTACGAGCTGCCGTACGAGGAGCTGTACTGGAACGTGCCCGTGGACGTCCAAGGCGGTGACCCGATCACCGTCCCGCTCAACCGTCAGAACGCGCAGGTGCGGCCGAAGCTGTAGGCGGCGCCGCGCGCGGAGAAGCCGCGCATGAGCGAGATGGAAGCTCGCGGGCAGGCGGCGTTGTCGCTCGAAGTGCGGAGCGATGGCGTCGCCTGGCTCGTTTTCGACACCGGCACCGAGCGGCCGAACATCCTGACGGCGGCCGTCCTGGCCCGGCTCGCGGAGCTGCTCGGCGACGTCGAGCGCGAGGCGCGCGCGGGACGGGTGCGCGCGCTCGTGGTCCGGAGCGGCCGCGACGGCTCCTTCATCGCCGGCGCGGACGTGAAGGAGATCGGCGCGATCCGGACGGAAGCGGACGGCGAGGCGGGCGCGCGGGCGGGGCAGCAGGTCTTCTTGCGCCTGGACCGGCTGTCCGTGCCGGTGGTCGCGGCCGTGGACGGGCTCTGCCTGGGCGGCGGCACCGAGCTGATCCTGGCCTGCGACTACCGGCTGGCGAGCGAGCGTCCGGAGACGAAGATCGGGCTGCCGGAGGTCCGGCTGGGCATCATCCCCGGCTTCGGCGGCACGACCCGCCTGCCGCGCCTGATCGGGATGCGCGCCGCGCTCGACCTGATCCTGACCGGCCGCACCGTGGATGCCCGCCGGGCGCACAAGCTCAGACTCATCGACGAGCGGCTGCACCCCGCGCAGCTCTACGATCGGGCGCGTGCCGTGGCGCGCGAGCTGGCCGAAGGGCAGCGTCCGCCGCGCGCGCGCCGCGGCCTGGCCGAGCGTCTGCTCGAGGGCACGCCGCCCGGGCGGCGGCTGCTGCTCGGCCAGGCGCGCAAGCGGGTGCGCAGGGAGAGCGGCGGCCACTACCCCGCCCCGCTCGCGGCCCTCGACGTCATCGAGGCCTCGCACGGCAAGTCGCTCGAGGCCGGCCTCGCCCACGAGGCGCGCGCGCTCGGCCGGCTCATCGTGGGCGACGTCGCGCGCAACCTGATCCACGTGTTCCACCTGCTCGAGGCGGCGAAGAAGGCCGGCCCGCCCGGAGTCGCGCCGCATCCGGTGCAGCAGGCTGCGGTGCTCGGCGCCGGGGTGATGGGCGGCGGCATCGCGCAGCTGCTCGCCTCCAACGGGATCGACGTGCGGCTCAAGGACATCCGCGCCGACGCGCTCGGGAGCGGGCTGCGCCACGCGCGCGAACTGTACGAGAAGGCGGTGAAGCGCCGCCGGATCACGCGCCGCGAGCTGCAGCGCGCGATGGACCGGATCGCGCCGACGCTCACCTACGACGGCTTCGGGCGCACCGACCTGGTGATCGAGGCGGTGCTGGAGCGCATGGACGTCAAGCAGGAGGTGCTGCGCGAGGTCGAGGCGCGCGTCGGTCCGGACACCGTGCTCACCTCGAACACGTCCTCGCTCTCGGTGAGCGAGATGCAGCGGGCGCTCGAGCGGCCGGCGAAGTTCTGCGGCATGCACTTCTTCAATCCCGTGCACCGCATGCCGCTGGTCGAGGTGGTGCGCGGCGAGCTCAGCTCGGAGGAGACCGTCGCCACCGTGTTCGCGCTGGCCCGGCGCCTGGACAAGACGCCGGTCATCGTGAACGACGGGCCCGGCTTCCTCGTGAACCGCATCCTGGCGCCCTACCTGAACGAGGCCGGCTGGCTGCTGACCGAGGGCGCCAAAGTGGAGGCCATCGACGGCGCACTGCGCGAGTTCGGCATGCCCATGGGTCCGCTGCGCCTGCTCGACGAGGTCGGTCTCGACGTCGCGCGCCACGCCGGGCGCGTCATGGCGGAGGCGTTCGGCGAGCGGCTGGCCGCGCCGCCGCCCATGCGCGCGCTCGAGCGCACCAAGCTGCTCGGCCGCAAGGGTGGTCTCGGCTTCTATCGCTACGACGGCGAGCAGCAGAAGGCGGTGAATCCCGAGATCTACGCTGCGCTCGGCGCGATGGCGGCCGCCGGGCGCACGCCGCCCGCGGCCGACGAGATCCGCGAGCGCACCGTGCTGGCGATGGTGAACGAGGCGGCGCGCGCGCTCGGCGACGGCATCGCCGCGCGCGCTGGCGATGTGGACCTGGCCATGATCACGGGCACCGGGTTCCCACCGTTCCGGGGCGGGCTGCTGCGTTACGCCGACACGCTCGGCACGCGGGTCGTGCTCGAGCGCCTGGAACGGCTCGAGCGCCAGCACGGCGCGCGCTTCGCGCCGGCGCCACTGCTCCGCGAGCGCGCGGCCGCCGGGCGCGGCTTCTACGATGGCTGAGGCGCGTGCCTCCGCCGCGGAGGCGCGCACCGTGCGCATCCACTACCACCGGCCACCCGCCCGTCGCGACGTGTTCGTGCAGCAGCTCGTCCATGCCAGCGACGAGCGCATCATCACGCTCATGCCGCGCACGCCGCTCGCCGCACCCGTGCGCGTCCACGGACGCACCGTGCTCGAGAACGGCGCGCCCGTGATCTGGTTCACCTACCCGGGGGCGATGCACGACATCGGCATCTTCCACGACCGGCACGGCGAGCGCACCGGCTGGTACGCGAACCTGCTCACCCCGGTGCGGATGCGCGGTCCGCTCGAATGGGAGACGACCGACCTGTTCCTGGACGTGTGGCTCGACGAGCGCGGTCCCTGCCTGCTCGACGAGGACGAGCTGGCCGAGGCCGTGACCCGGGGCTGGGTCGACAACGCCCTGGCGGACGCGGCCCGGACCGAGGCCGGGCGGCTGCTCGCGGCCGCGGCCGAGGGCCGCTTCCCGCCCGCGGAGGTGCGCGCGTGGAGCCTCGCCCGGGTCGCGGCACTCCGGGGGCCCGCGGGGGGTAACTCAGGCGCCTCGAGAAAGGACGAAGCATGAAGCTGGGATTCGGCGGCGGGCTGCTCCTGTCGGCGGCGCTGCTCTTCGGTGCGGACGACGTTGCGGCGCAGCGCCGCGAGGGTGGCAACAGCATGATCGAGCGCGCCCACGCCTCGCGCCAGAAGGGGCCGCAGAACGCGCCGGTGGTGGTGATCGAGATCGCCGACTTCCAGTGCCCGTACTGCGCACGCTTCGCCCAGGACGTCTACCCGCGCATCGACAGTGCCTACGTGAAGACCGGCAAGGTCGGCTGGCTCTTCGTCAACCTGCCGCTCCCGAGCCACAACCACGCCTGGGTCGCCGCCGAGGCCGCCATGTGCGCGGGTGCCGTCGGCAACCGGTTCTGGCCGGTGCACGACCGCATCTTCGCGGCGCAGGCGTCCTGGGCCAGGGCCGCGGATCCCGCTCCAACGTTCCGGCGCTTCGCCGAGGAGGCCGGCGTGCCCATGGCCGACTACGACGCGTGCGTCGCCGGGGACCAGGTGGCCGGGCTGCTGCTGCAGGACCTGATGTGGGCGTTCCCGCGGGTGAACGGCACGCCCGCCTTCATCATCGCGAACGACCAGCAGGTCGCCGGCATGAAGACGTTCGCCGAGTGGCGGGGAATGCTGGACGCCGCGCTCATGAAGGCCGCCGCGAAGCAGGACTAGGCCGCCCCGAGGCCGGACCGGGGGCGCCCTTCCGCGATCAGGACTCCGGCTCGCGGAACGCGGCGATCAGGCGCCGCGGATCGATGTAGACTTCGCCGGTGATGACCAGGTCCTCGCGCAGCGCGTCGATGATGCGGTCGTAGCGCGCGAGCACCTCGCTGGGCAGCTGCACCACCATCTCGTGAAATGCGCCGCTGTCGGCGAAGACCAGCCGCACGGACACCCGTTCCGTGTTCATCCGCTTCGTCCGATCTTCCGGATCTCGGGAATCGCAGCCAGCAGGATCAGCGTCGCGATGATCGCCGAGGCGACGCACCACCGACACCACGCGTTGATCACCACCGCCTCCAGGTACGTCAGGTACAACGAGAAGCCGAAGCCGAGCACCGCACCCGCGAGCAACACGATCGAAATACGCCGGTCGTCCTGCCGGTCCGGCTGCAGTCCGAACAGCGCGGCCGCGAGCAGCGCGCCGTAGCCGGCCAGCCCCAGGAACGGCACCGGCACGCCCAGGAACATCGCCCACGGCGAGTTCTGCACTCGCGAGCAGCTGCCGCCGCCGCACGCGATCTCCGGGATCAGCCCCAGCTTGTAGAGCGACATGTAGAGCGAGACCAGCACGCCCAGCAGCGCGAGCACGGCCAGTGCCATGCGCGTCACCGGGGGCGGCGCAGCCGCGGCCGGAGACACGGCGGGCCGGGACCCGGCCGGGGCGGCGGTCATGCTCAGTTGCCGAGCTCCCGCTGGATCGCGGGACGCAGCTCGTCCCAGTCGTTGGGCGAGCTGACTTTCCGGCTGTTCACGAACACCGACGGCGTCGCGTTCACGCCCAGCTGCTCGCCCAGCTCGTGGTTCGCGCTCACCAGCTCGGCGTGCTCGTCGCTGCGCAGGCAGCCCCCGAACCGGCTCTCCTCGAGACCCAGCTCCCGGGCGTAGCCCATGAACTTCCCGATCGGCGCCTCGCGGCTGTAGCTCCAGTCCTGCTGGCGGCCGAGCAGCATGTCGTGGTACTCCCAGAACTTGCCCTGGTCCTCGGCGCAGCGGGCCGCGCGCGACGCCACGAACGAGTGCACGTGCGTGCCGCCCAGCGGGAAGTCGTAGTAGATCAGCTGCACCTGGCCGCGGTCGATGAACTCCTGCTTGAGCAGGGGCGTGCTGCGTGTGCTGAAGTACGCGCACGCCGGGCACATGTAGTCGCTGAAGACCAGTACCTGCACCGGGGCGGCGGGGTCACCCAGGCCGACGCCCTTCGCCTTCTCGTAGAGGGCCCGCGCATCCAGGCTGCTCAGGTCGATGGGCTCGACCGCCGCCGATGGCCGGCGCAGCGCTCCGTACCCGATCGCGGCCGCGCCCAGCAGCGCGACGACGCCGAGGATGATGTAGAACGGCTTCAGGTTGGAGCCGCCCTGCGTCTTCTTCTTGGCCACCGTGGTTTCTCCTGGTCTCTGTCGGAACCGCGCAAGGTAGCGGCGGCCCCGGCAACTGGCAAAGCCTATCCGAGCACCGCGTCCAGTACCGCGCGCGTATCGGAGAGGTCCGGGAACGCGTCCGCGGCACCCGCCGCCCGCAGTGCGGCCGCATCGTAGCGCCCGGTCGTGACCCCGATGGCGCGTACGCCGAGCGCCGCGCCACAGGTCATGTCGGCCGGCGTGTCGCCGATGATGACGATGTCGCGAGTCCGGAAGTGGCTGCCGCTGAGCGCGCGGGCCCGCTCCACCGCGAGCGCCGGCAGCCGGTCCCGGCGCTCGTGATCGGAGCCGAACGCGCCCACGCGGAAGCCGTTGCTCAGCCCCGCGGAAGCAAGCTTGAGCGCGGCGCCCCGCTCGATGTTACCGGTGAGCAGCCCCAGCAGGACCTCGTCCCGGCGTTCCTCGAGCGCGGCCAGCAGCGAGCGCACCCCGGGATATACGAGCGTCTCGTGTCCCGGTTCCGCGAGCGCCTGCTCCAGCGCGGGGAGGTACGAAGCCCAGAGCCTCGGCAGCGCCGCGTCGATCCGCGCGTCGTCGAGCCCGGCCAGGCGCAGCAGCTCGCGCGCGATCTGCGGGTCGGTCTTGCCGTCGAAGGTGTGCCCGTCGATCGGACCGGCGGTGCCGAAGACCGCGCGGAGCGCGCCCTCGAACGCACGCCGGGGCACGCCGCGCGCGGACAGCAGCGTGCCGTCGATGTCGAACAGGACCAGGCGCTTCATGCGGCCTCCGTCACGGCGCGCTCGAGCGCGCGCTCGAGCGCGTCGGTCGCGGCGCTGCCGAGCCCGAGCAGCGCCACCGCGCCGATGCCGGCGGCCTCGGTGCTGGTCGAGGCAGCGAACGTGACGTCGCCATCGATGGGGGTGTGCACGGGAGTGATGCGCCGGGCCAGCGCGGTCGCCGCCATGCGCGCGAGCGCTTCCAGCTCCGGCCGCGACGCGGGCGCATCGGTCACCACCGCGACCAGCGTCGTGCTGGTGCCCGCCTCGGGCAGGTCCGCGGCCGCCGCGCCGCGCTTGCGCAGCCACACCGCGGAGTCCACGAACGCGCCGTCCGCGCCGCGCGCGCCCGCGATGATGCGGCCGTCCGCGGCGCGCACGTCGCCGAGCGCGTTCACGGCCGCGACCGCGGTGAGCGTCCATTCGCCGAACCGGCTGGTGGCGCAGCCGAACCCGCCCGGCATGGCCGCAGCGGGCCCCAGCACCTTGCCGACCGTGGCGCCCGTCCCGGCGCCGACGCGCCCCTCGGCGGGTGCCTCTGCGGACGCGGCCTCGCAGGCCGCCCGCCCCATCGCCGGGCCGGGGCGTACCGCCGGCGAGCCCACGCCCAGGTCGAACAGCACCGCGGCCGCCACGATCGGCACCCGGCCGTACGGCGTGAAGAAGCCGTGGCCGTGCTCTTCCAGCCACTCGCTCACGCCGTCCGCCGCGGCGAGTCCGAACGCGCTGCCGCCGCTCAGCAGGATGGCGTCGGCCGCGGGCGCGACGTGCAGCACCGAGAGCGCGTACAGCTCGCGCGAGCCGGTCGCCATGCCGCGCACGTCCACGGCTGCGCGGAACGGGCCGAGCAGCACCGTACAGCCGGTGCGGGCCGCCAGGTCGTGGGCATGGCCGATGCGCAGGCCGCCCACCAGCGGGTCAGTCGACATCCCCGGCCACCGCGTCGCGAAAAGCCCGGAAGAGCCGCCGATCGGGATCGCCGTCCGGCGCGCTCGCCGCGCCGCGCTCCGGGTGCCACTGCACGCCCAGCACCCAGCGGTGCCCGGGCGCCTCGACGCCCTCCACCAGCCCGTCGTCCGCGCGTGCCGCGGCACGCAGCGCGGGCGCGAGCCGCTTCACCCCCTGGTGGTGGAACGAGTTGATGCGAATGCGGTCGGCGCCCACCACGTCGCGCAGCCGCGAACCCGGGACTACGTCGACGTCGTGCGAGCGCTGCGCCCAGTCGCGCTGCCGGTGCTCGAGCCCGCCCGGGACATCGCTCGCCAGGTCCTGGTGGAGAGAGCCGCCGAAGAACACGTTCAGCAGCTGGCACCCGCGACAGATGCCGAGCACGGGCAGGTCGCGCGCGAGCGCCAGCTCGAGCGCGCGCCACTCGAGCGCGTCGCGCTCCGGCACCACGCCGCCGAGCGCCGCGCCCGGCGCCTCCCCGTAGCGCTCCGGGGCCACGTCCTCGCCGCCGGTGAGCAGCAGCCCCCGGGAGAGCGCGACGATTGCCTCGATCGCGTCAGCCGAATGTGCGGGCGTCAGCAGCAGGGGCGTGAGACCCGCCTGCGCGAGCGCCTCCAGGTACCCGGTGTAGAGGAACACCGCCGGCTGCCGGTGCGAGCCGGCGCGCGCGTCGATCGTGGTGGTCACGGCCACGGGCAGGATCATGCCGGGGTGGCTGCCGCGCGTCAGAAGGCGGAGGCAGCGGCGGGCGCGAGCAGCTCGAGCGCGCGCACCGGGTCCAGGTTGCCGCCGGAGAGTACCGCCGCGACGCGCCGGCCCCGGTTCTGCCCGGCACCCGACAGCAGCGCCGCGACCGTGGCCGCGCCGGAGAACTCGACGAGCAGCTTGCTCGAGCGCAGCAGCTCGGCCGTGGCCTGCACGATCGCCTCGTCGCTCACGCGCACGATCTCGTCCACGTACTCGCGCACGTGCGCGAAGTTCAGGTCGCCCGGACGCACCGGCATGAGGCCATCGGCAATGGTGGGCCGGAAATCGATGGTGACCGGCCGGCCGGCATCGATCGACTGCCTCATCGCGTCCGCGAGCTCGGGCTCGACGCCGATGATGCGGCACTCCGGCCGCCGCTGCTTCAGGTACGCGGCGACGCCGCTGATCAGGCCGCCGCCGCCGATCGGCACCAGCACCGCGTCCAGCTGCGGCCAGTCCTGCAGGATCTCGACGGCGACCGTGCCCTGCCCGGCGATGATGTTCGGGTCGTCGAACGCCGGGATGATGGTCAGGCCCTCGGCCGCGGCAATCGCCTCGGCGCGTCGCTGCCGGTCCGCCGACGTGGTACCTTCCAGCACCACCTCCGCACCCAGCCGCTCCGCGCCCGCACGCTTGATCTCCGGCGCCGTGGTCGGCATGACCACGACCGCGCGGATGCCGAAACGCCGCGCCGCGAGCGCGACCCCCTGCGCATGGTTGCCCGACGAATACGCGATCACGCCGCGCGCACGCTGCGCCTCCGTCAACCGCGACACCGCGGTGTATGCGCCCCGGATCTTGAACGCGCCCGCCGCCTGCAGGTTCTCGCACTTGAGCCGCACCTCGGCGCCCACCGCCTCGCCCAGCCACGCGGCCGGCAGCAGCGGAGTGCGTACCGCGACGCCGTTCAGCGCCCAGGCTGCGCGCTCGATGTCCTCGGCGCTGACCAGCTCAGACATCGTCGCCATCCAGGTCCGCCGGGTCGCCGGGCAGCACGGTCTCGTCGGCGACACCCCGGGCGAGCGCCTCGGCGCCCGCCTCCTCACTCGCGGCCACCGCGGCCGCCAGGGCGACCGCCTCGCCTTCCTCATCATCGGGCACCACGCGCGCCACGTCCATGAGCGCGTCGCCCTCGTCGAGCGTGACCAGCCGGACTCCCTGCGTGGCCCGTCCGATCGTGCGGATCTCGGCGACGCGCTGCCGGTTCACGACGCCGTTGCGCGTGATCAGCATCAGCTCGTCGATGTCGAGCACCCCCTTGATCGCCACCACCTTTCCGGTCTGCTCGTTCAGCTTGAGGTTGATCACGCCCAGGCCACCGCGCGTCTGCAGGCGGTAGTCGTCCACCGCCGTGCGCTTGCCGCGGCCGCGCTCCGTCACCACCAGCAGCGTGGTCTGCTCGTTCAGCTCGGAGCCGACCACGACCATGCCGATCACCTCGTCCTCGCCGCGCAGCCGGATGCCGCGCACCCCGGTCGCGACCCGGCCCATCGAGCGGACATCCCACTCGTGGAAGCGGATCGCCATGCCATCGCGCGTCGCCAGGATCACCTCGTCATCGCCGTTCGTGATCTTCACGTCGATCAGCTCGTCGTCCGTCTCGATGTTGATCGCGTTCACGCCCACCACCCGCACGTGCCGGTAGGCCGAGAGCGGCGTCTTCTTCACCACCCCGAGCCGGGACGCGAACATCAGGTAGCGGTGCGCCGAGAACTCGCGCACCGGCACGATCGCCGCGATCCGCTCGTTGGCCGCGATCCCGAGCAGGTTCACGATCGGCTTGCCGCGCGCCCCCCGGCTGGCCACCGGGATCTCGTGCACCTTCATCCAGTAGCAGTGTCCGCGCGCCGTGAAGATCATCAGGTAGTCGTGAGTCTGAGCGGTGTAGAGGTGCTCGACCCAGTCCTCCTCGCGCGTGTCCATGCCCTGCAGGCCGCGCCCGCCTCGCTTCTGCGCCCGGTACGTGTCCAGCGGCAGCCGCTTGATGTAGCCGGCGTGCGAGATCGTGATCACCATCTCCTCGTCGGCCAGCAGGTCTTCCAGCGAGAGCGAGATGTTGGACGTGATCTCGGTGCGGCGCGCGTCGCCCCAGGTCTCGGCCACGCCGCGCAGCTCATCCTTGATGATCTGCGCGCGCCGCTCGCGGCTGGCCAGGATCTCGCGCAGCTCCGCGATCGTGGCGCGCACCTCGCTCAGCTCCGCCTCCAGCTTCTCGATCTCGAGCCCGGTGAGGCGACCCAGGCGCATGTCCAGGATCGCCTTCGCCTGCCGCTCGGAGAGCCCGAACTCGGCCTGCAGGCGCGCGCCCGCCGTCTCCGTGTCCGCGGAGGAGCGGATCAGGGCCACCACCGCGTCGATGTTGTCGACCGCGATCTTGAGCCCTTCCAGGATGTGCTCCCGCTCGAGCGCGTGGCGCAGCTCGTACTCGGAGCGCCGTACCACGACCTGGTGCCGATGATCGATGAAGTGGCCGATCATCTCGCGCAGGTTCATGATGCGCGGAACGCCGTCCACCAGCGCCAGCATGATGACGCCGAACGTGGACTGCATCTGCGTGTGCTTGTAGAGCTGGTTCAGCACGATCTGCGGGATCGCGTCCCGCTTCAGCTCGATCACCACCCGGATGCCGTCACGATCCGATTCGTCGCGCAGGTCGGTGATCTCGGTGAGCTTCTTCTCGCGCACCAGCTCCGCGATCTGCTCGATCATGCGCGACTTGTTCACCATGAACGGGATCTCGGTCACCAGGATGCGCGGCTTGCCGCCCTCCGGTTCCTCGATCTCGGTGCGCGCCCGCATCACCACCCGGCCGCGCCCGCTCTCGTACGCCTCGCTCACGCCCTCCATGCCACAGATGTAGCCGCCCGTCGGAAAGTCCGGCCCCTTCACGAACCGGCGCAGCTCGTCCACGGTCGCGTCCGGGTGGTCGATCTGGTGGATGCAGGCATCGACCACCTCGCGCAGGTTGTGGGGCGGGATGTTCGTCGCCATCCCGACCGCGATGCCGCTGCTCCCGTTGACCAGCAGGTTCGGGAACTTCGCCGGCAGCACGGTCGGCTCCTGGAGCCGGTCGTCGAAGTTCGGCGTGAACGCGACCGTCTCCTTGTCGATGTCGGCGAGCAGCTCGCCGGCCAGCCGGGTGAGCCGGGCCTCGGTGTACCGGTACGCCGCCGCGTTGTCGCCGTCGATCGAGCCGAAGTTGCCCTGGCCGTCGACCAGCGGATAGCGCAGCGAGAAGTCCTGGACCATGCGGACCATGGCCTCGTACACCGACATGTCGCCGTGCGGGTGGTATTTGCCCAGCACGTCGCCGACCACGGTCGCACTCTTCCGGTAGGGCCGTCCCGCGGACAGGCCCGCCTCGTTCATGGCGTACAGGATCCGGCGGTGCACCGGCTTGAGCCCATCGCGCACGTCCGGCAGCGCGCGCTGGACGATCACGCTCATCGAGTAGTCCAGGAAGGACTCGCGCATCTCGTCCTCGATGAGCCGCGGCAGGACCTTCTCGTTGTTCACCGGCGGGGTGCTCGACATCGACGCTCCAGGATTCGGTCGGAGGCCGCACGCCACGGCGTGGGCAGTCTGGATGATACCCTGTCACGCGCGCGCCGTGCCCGTGCGCGCGCACGCGTGCGAGGAGGCGGGAATCTAGGTCCGGCACGGGGTCGGCACCAGCCGGCGCGACGCCCCGAAGGAGCCCCGGAGAGCGACCCGGGACGCCCGCGAGGGGGGCAGCGCGGCCCCGCATCGGAGGTGCGGAATAGGAGCGGGACAGGGGGGCGTACGTCGCCTTACGCGACCGCCACGAACTCCTCCCCCTCGCGCCACCCGGCGGCCGCGAGCGAGGCGCGGATATCCCGCCGGGGCCCTTCGCCGGCCACCGCGGCGAGGGCGAACGCGCCCCGGAAGCGGTCGATCGCGGCCGGCGCCACCACGGGCGCGCCGTGGATGGTCTGGCCGATCTTGCGGGGGTCGAGGTCCACGAACGCGCGCAGCGGAACGCCGTCCGCCCGGAGCGCCCGGGCGTATCCCTTCCCCACCGGCCCGGCGCCCCACACGACCACGCCGTCGGAGCGGTCCAGCCGCGGGCGGAGGTGGTGCAGCCGGCAGCGGCGGAAGGCCTCTTCGGAGTAGCGCGGATCGACACGCGACAGGCGGTCCGGCCGCTCCCGCCAGTGGTGCAGCACGGCGGGCACGTTGCCGAGGCGCGGACCGGCGGCCGCCAGGCGCAGCACCAGGTCGTAGTCCTCGGGCCAGCCATGGTCCTGGTAGCCGTCCACGGCCTCGAGCGCGCTGCGCCGGGCGGCCAGGGTGGGGTGGGCGATCGGGCACTCGACGAACAGGTCGCGCCGGATCGCCGCGTCGTCCGTGAGGCCGTTCAGCCAGCGCTCGTAGCGGCGGGCGCCGTCACGCACGATGGCGCGCGGGAAGTAGCAGACCCCGGTGCCGCAGGCGGCCAGTCCGGGGTCGGCATCGAGCAGCTGGAGCTGGGCGTCGAGACGCGCCGGGTCGGCGACGTCATCCGCGTCCATGCGCGCGACGATCTCGCCGCGCGCCGCCGCGAGCCCCTGCCGCAGCGCCGCGACGATGCCGGCGCCGGCGGCGGGCAGCACGCGCACCCGGTCGTCGCGGCGGGCGTAGCGCCTGAGCAGCATGCCGGTGCCGTCGCGCGAGCCGTCCTCGACGGCGATCAGCTCGAAGTCCGCGAACGTCTGGGCCAGTATCGAGTCGAGCGCCTCGGCCAGGTGTGCGGCCGCGTCGCGGCAGGGCATCAGCACCGAGACCCGCGGCAGGTCGCTCAACGGCTCGCGCTAAAGGTGCCGCGGTCGGTGCTCGGCAGGTCCGTGATCAGCTCCCAGTTCCCCCGCAGCGTGCGCCCGCTCACGCGGCCGTCGTGCACCAGCCGGAAGTACGTCCAGCCGCCGTCCGAGAGGCGCAGATCCCCGGTGATGGTGAAGCGCACGCGCCCGTTGGAGTCGATCGTCACCGGGACGCCGCGGTCCTCGATCTCCAGGATCCGGCGCGACCCCTCGTACATGAACCACTCCATGTCCAGGTACCCGTTGCGGCGGCTGCGATGGTCGATGTAGAGCTGCCCGTTGACCGAGTATCCCGGCGCGTCGCGGACCGTGCCCGCGTAATCGTAGAACCCGCCGATGTCGTCGTCGTAGCCGAGCGCCAGGTCGCACCCGGCCAGGCCGAGCGCGAGCAGCGACGCCGCGAGCCACCCCGCGGGGTTCCGGATCCTGTGCCGCATGGTGCCTCCTCCGTTCGATGCGCGCACCGGACGGAGCGGCCCGCAGATGCTCCGTTTCGATGCCGCCTGCATCTACCGGCACCCGCCCGCGTTTGTTCGCGGGTTCCAGGGTTCCACTCAGCCGCCGTGCGCCGCGGTGGCGTCGTGACGCCCGAGCGCCTCGCGCAGGTAGCGGGCGGTGTAGCTGCCCGGCGCGCGGGCCACCTGCGCGGGCGTCCCGGCGGCGACCACCCGACCGCCCGCCGCGCCGGCCTCCGGGCCCAGGTCGATGATCCAGTCCGCGGCCACCATGGTGTCCACGTTGTGCTCAATCAGCACCACGGTGTGGCCCGCGTCCACCAGGCGGCGCAGCACCCCGATCAGCTTGCGCACCTCCGTGCCGGACAGGCCGGTGGTCGGCTCGTCCAGCAGGTAGAGCCGATGCCCACGCTTGCGGCCCGCCGTGATCAGCTCGCGGGCGATCTTCAGCCGCTGCGCCTCGCCGCCCGAGAGCGTCGGCGCGGGCTGCCCGAGACGCAGGTAGCCGAGACCGACCTGCTGCAGCTGCCAGAGCATCTGCCCGAGCCGGTCCTCGCGGATGAAGAAGCGGATCGCCTCGTCCACGGTCAGCTCGAGCGCCTGCCGGATGTCGATGCCCTTCACCTTCACGTCCAGGATCTCGCGCCGGTAGCGCGAGCCGCCGCACGCGTCGCACGTGATGTAGATGTCGGCCAGGAACACCATCTCGATCTGCACCACGCCCTCGCCCTCGCACGCCTCGCAGCGCCCGCCCTTCACGTTGAACGAGAAGTGGCCGGGGCCGTAGCCACGCTGCTTCGCGAGCGGCTGGCTGGCGTAGAGCTCGCGCACCTGGTCGAACGCCTTGATGTACGTGATCGGGTTGGAGCGGTGTGTCTTGCCGATCGGCGCCTGGTCCACCAGTACGACGGCATCGAGGTAGCCGACGCCCTCCAGCCGGTCGTACTCGCCGACCGCCTCGCCCAGGTGCAGCTTCGCGCTCGTCTCGCCCTCCGCCAGCTCCCGCTCGAGCGCGCGGTACAGCACGTCGTGAACGAGCGTGCTCTTGCCCGACCCGCTCACGCCCGTCACCACCGTCAGCGCGCCCACCGGGATCTCGACGTCGATGCCCTGCAGGTTGTGCAGCCGTGCCCCGGTGAGCCGGAGACGGCGCGGATCGAAGCCGCGCGGCACCGCCCGCGCGGGCGGTGTCTCGCGTCCGGACACGAAGCGACCGGTCGCGGTCTCCGCCCGCTCCAGCTCCGCGTAGCTGCCCTGGAAGACCACGGTGCCGCCCCGCTCGCCGCTGCCGGGTCCGAGCTCGACCACGTGATCGGCGCGCGCGATCGCGGCCGCGTCGTGCTCGACCACGATCACGCTGTTGCCTCGCCCGCGCAGCTGGCCGAGCAGGTCGAGCAGCCGGTCGGTGTCGCGCGGATGCAGGCCGATGGTCGGCTCGTCGAGCACGTAGAGCGTGTCGGTCAGGCTCGAGCCCAGCGAGTTCGCGAGCGCGATCCGCTGCGCTTCACCGCCGGAGAGCGTGCGCGTCTGCCGGTGCAGCGTGAGATAGCCGAGCCCGACGTCGTCCAGGAAGCCGAGGCGCGCGGCCAGCTCGCGCAGGATCGGCGCTCCGATGCCGCGCTCCTGCGGCCCGGGCGGCTCCGGCGTCTCGCCCGCCGCATAGCGCTCGAGCCAGGTGCGCAACTCCGCGATCGGCAGGTTGCTCGCCTGCGCGACGTTCAGCCCCCCCACGCGCACGCGCAGCGCCTCCGGGCGCACCTTCGTGCCCCCGCACTCGGCACACTCCCGCGCCGACTGGTACTGCCGCAGGAAGACGCGTATGTACTGCTTGTAGCGCTTCTCCTCGCGCGAGCGCAGGAACGGGATCACGCCCTGGAAGACGCGCGCCCTGCCCCGGATCACGAGCTTCCGGAACTTCTCCGGCAGCTCCTCCCACGGCGTGTCCGTGCTCACCTTCTGCGCCTTCGCGAACGCGAGCAGCTTGGAGCGGTAGCGCTTGTAGCGCGGCTTCTCCCACGGACCGACCGCACCCTCGCGCAGCGAGCGCGCGACGTTCGGTACGATCAGCTTCTCGTCGTACTCGAGCGTCGCGCCGAAGCCGGTGCACGTGGGACAGGAGCCGTACGGGTTGTTGAACGAGAATAGTCGCGGCGTCGGCTCCGCGAACGTGACGTCCGGATGCTCGGGGCAGCGGAACTTGTCGGAGAAGACGAAGCGCACCTGGTCGGGCGCGCGCAGCACCGTCACCTCGCCCTCGCCCTCGGTGAACCCGGTGCCGAGCGAGTCGGCGATGCGGTCGCGGTCGCCGGCGCGGACCACGACCCGGTCCACGACCACGAGCAGCTCGCCCGTGGCCGCCAGGTCGTGACCGGCCCCGGCCGCCGTGGCCACGCCCGGATCGTTGAGATCGAGCGCCTCCCCCTCCGCGAGCACGCGCACGAAGCCGAGCGCGCGCAGGTTCTCGACCACGCGCTCGTGCGTGATGCGCGCGCTGCGCGGCAGCGGGAATGCGATCATGGCGCGCGTCCCCTCCGGCCAGCTCATCAGCACGTCGGTCGCGGACTGCACGGTGTCGGGCACGATGTGCCGGTCGCAGCGCGGGCAGAACGTGCGGCCCGCCCGCGCCCAGAGCAGGCGCAGGTAGTCGTACGACTCGGTGGCCGTGCCCACGGTGGAGCGGCTGGTCTTGGTCGGGTTCTTCTGCTCGATCGCGACCGCCGGCGAGAGCCCCTCGATCAGGTCGACCGCCGGCTTCTCCATGCGCTCCAGGAACTGCTTCGCGTAGGTGGACAGCGATTCGACGTAACGGCGCTGCCCCTCGGCGTAGAGCGTGTCGAATGCCAGCGACGATTTCCCCGACCCGCTCGGCCCGGTCAACACGACCAGCGAGCGGCGGGGAAGATCCAGATCGATGCCTTTGAGATTGTGCTGCCGCGCGTTGCGGACGATGATGCGGTCCTTCAACCAGACACCTGCTTTCGGGTCGGCGCCATAGTACCCGGGGTCGGCCGTTTCGGTCGGTAACCGGGAAACGTAGTGCCGGGCGGCCCGCGGGACGAGTCTTCGCCCGAAGACCCGGCGTGCCGGCGTTCACCGGAAGACTCGGCGAGCCGGTGCTCACCAGGGCCGGACCCGGTGCTGGTCTGATTGCTCGCCGGCCGAGGCCCGCACGCCGGGGCTGGCGGGTCGGGGGCTCGCCCTGACGCCCGCGAAGTGGGCCTCATGCTCGGACGGAGAGCGCTCCCCTCGCGGGCGTGCCTTCGGGTGCGGGTCTTATCACCCGTGCCGGAATTCGGCATCCGGATGCGCATTTCCGGAAGCACCCCGCTGCCGGGCACCCGGAAACGGCAGCCGCCGTCACCGGCTCGCACGCCCTGTCGCGGCACCGCTCAGACCGGGAGGAACTCCTCGAGGGCGCCCATCGCGATCTCGACCTCGCGGCGGGTGTTGTAATAGTGGGGTGAGATCCGCACCGCGCTGCCGACCCCCTTCGCGTCCATGTCGATCACGGCGGAATCGCGCGTGGTCGCGCTGGTGTTGATCGCCTGCTCCCGCAGTCGCGCCACGATGTCGTCGGCGCTCACTCCTGCGATCTCCGCGGTGACGATGGCGCACTGTCGTGCGCCGCGATCCAGCACGCGCACACCGGGCAGCCCGGCGAGGCGGGCGCGGGCGTGCGCGGCGAGGCCGGCGGCGTAGGCGCCCGCCTCGGCGATCCCCACGTCGAGGGCGTAGCGTGCGGCCGCGCCGAGGCCGAGCACGAGCGCGTAAGCGAATTCCCAGTTCTCGAACCGGGTGGCATCGGGCGCGAGCTTCCAGGCGTCCGCATCGGTCCAGCGCGCGCCGCGCATGTCGACGAGCAGCGGGGCCCGGCCCTGCTCCAGCATGCGGTCGCTCACGAACAGGAAGCCGGCGCCGCGCGGGCCGCGCAGGAACTTGCGCGCGGTGGCGGCCAGGAAGTCGCAGTGCAGCGCGGGCGCGTCCACCGTGATCTGGCCGATCGCCTGGCAGGCGTCGACCAGGTACGGGGTGCCGCGCTCCGCACACAGCGTTCCGATGCTCGCCACGTCCTGCACCAGTCCGGAGTTCGTGGGCACCCAGGTCAGCGCGACCAGCGCCGGGCGCCGCGCGGCCAGCAGCGCGCGCACCGAGTCCGGGTCGACGCCGCCCTCCGGCAGCTCCGCGGCGCGCACCACCTCGACGCCGCGACGCTGCGCGAGCGAGAGGTACATGAGCTGGTTGGAGATGTAGTCGTTGAGCGAGGTCAGGATGACGTCGCCGGCGCCCAGGTCGAACGCGCTCAGCGCCTGCGCGAACGCGACCGTGGCGTTCTCGACCATGGCCACGTTGCGCGCCTCGGCTCCGACCAGGCGCGCGACATCCCGGTAGCACGCCTCGATCTCGCCCAGCGCCGCGTCCGCGGCCTCGTAGCCGCCCATCT
Source organism: Longimicrobiales bacterium (assembly GCA_035461105.1). Classification (GTDB taxonomy): domain Bacteria; phylum Gemmatimonadota; class Gemmatimonadetes; order Longimicrobiales; family RSA9; genus VEPF01. The sequence continues at coordinate 21,893 of DATHVV010000165.1, forward strand.
GCACCTCGCGGTCCAGGTGCGCGCGCACCGCCGCGACGACCGGACCGGGCATGAGCGCCGCACCGGCGTTGTTGAGATGGATGCGACCGTGTCGCACGGCCGGTGTGTCCTCGCGCCAGCGCTGCGGATCGAAGCTCATGGTCTCCCGGTCGAGTGGCGCCGCGGCGGACGCGCCCGCATCTTGCCCCGCCCGCAAGATGTGCCCCCCCGCGAGGAGTGGAAAGCCGTTGCCCGAGCTGCGACCCGCCGTTCCATCCCCTACGCCGGCACCCGCGTCCAGGACGGCGGCCTTCGACCCCCGGCCGTTCCGTCCCGCGCGCGGTCTGCGCGGCGCGCATGCCCAGACGATCGCCGGACGGGTGCTCCGCCGCGCCGCTCTGCCGCCGCTGCGCCGCGAGCGCATCGAGCTGCCCGATGGCGACTTCGTCGATCTCGACGCGATCGCGGCGCGCGACGAGAATGCTCCCCTCGTCCTGCTGCTGCACGGGCTGGAGGGGTCGGCGCGACGCGGTTACGCGATCGGGGCGTACCGCGAGCTGGCGCGACACGGGCTGCGCGCGGTCGGCATGAACTTCCGCTCCTGCAGCGGCGAGCCGAACCGCGGCGCACGCTTCTATCACTCCGGCGACACCGGCGACCTGCGCTTCGTGGTCGGCCTGCTGCGCGCGCGCTGCCCGGACGTACCGCTCGGCGCGATCGGGTTCTCGCTGGGCGGTAACGTGCTCCTCAAGTACCTCGGCGAGACCGGCGCCGAGGCGCCCTTCGACGCGGCCGTCGCCGTCAGCGTGCCCTACGACCTCGCGGCCGGTGCCGACGCGCTCGACGCGTCCCGCATCGGTCGCCTCTACGCGCGCCTCTTCCTGCGCTCGCTCATCGCGAAGGCCGACACGAAGGCCGCGCTGCTCGCGGATCGATGCGACCTCGCCCGCGTCCGCGCCGCTCGCTCGCTCCGCGAGTTCGACGATGCGGCCACCGCCCCGCTCCACGGCTTCGCGAACGCCGCCGACTACTATGCCCGCTCCAGCTCGCGCGGCTTCCTCGAGCGCATCCGCATCCCCACGCTGCTGCTGCACGCGGCAGACGATCCGTTCCTGCCGGCAGCGGCCTTCCCCGCGCGCGAGATCGCCGCCAACCCGTACCTGCGGGCGCTGCTCACGGAGCGCGGCGGCCATGTCGGCTTCATCGAGGGATCGGTCTGGGCGCCTCGCTTCTGGGCGGAGCAGCACGCCGCGGGGTTTCTTGCGGGACTCCTGGCTCCGCCTCCGGCTGGCGTGTGACCCGGTCCGCCGCCGTGGCCCGCTCGGTGCGTCAGTCCTCCGGCACCGAGTCTCGAGAGGCGGAAGCGTGAACCTGGCAATGGTGGATTACGGGACTGGCAACCTGCACTCGCTGGCGAACGCGCTGCAGGCCGGCGGAGCACGCGTTCGCATCGAGGCCGACCCGGCCGCGGCGACGCACTCCGACGCGCTCGTGCTACCCGGCGTCGGATCCTTCGGCGCCGCGGCCGCCCGGCTCGCGAGCGGCGCGGACCTGCTCCGGGAGGCGCTCGCGAGCGGCACCCCGTGCCTGGCGATCGGCCTGGGCATGCACCTCCTGTTCGAGTCGAGCGAGGAAGGCGAGGGCAGCGGGCTGGGCCTGTTGAGCGGGCAGGTGCGGCGGCTGCACACCAGGCGCGTGCCGCACATGGGTTGGAACGACGTCGACCCCGCTGCCGCGGATCCGCTCCTGGCTCGCGGCGGCTTCATCGCCTGGTACGCGAACAGCCACGCGGTGGAGGTGAGCGAGGACGGGCCGGTGATCGCGTGGACCCGCTATGATGGGTTCCGCTTCCCCGCCGCGATCCGCTTCCAGAACACCTGGGGTGTCCAGTTCCACCCCGAGAAGAGCGGCGCCGCCGGCCTCCGGTTCCTGGCCGGGTTCCTTGCCGAAGTCCCCGCAACCTGAGGCAGCGGCGGGAAATCGGACGCGGCGGCATCTCACCTGTTCCCCGGCGGCCCGGATCGGCCGGAGATTTGCGACGCCCTGTCACGCGCGGCCGCCGCGCGAGAGGGAACATCCGCCCCGACGGGAGGAAGGTGAGCGATGCTTCGCAAGCGCGTCGTAGTCTGCCTGGATGTGAGTGACGGCCGTGCCGTCGGCGACGCGCGCTTCGGCGCGCAGCACGATCTTGGTGACCCGGTCGCGCTGGCGGCGCGTTACGAGCGCGAGGGCGCGGACGAGATCGTGTTTCAGGATGTCTCGGCGTCGGCGGAAGGACGTCGCGTGCTGCTCGACACGGTGCGCCGGACCGCCGAGCAGCTGTTCATCCCGCTCACGGTCAGTGGCGGGGTCGCGGAAATCGCCGACATCGCCCTGGCGCTGCGCGCCGGTGCGGACAAGGTGAGCATGAGTACGGCCGCAGTCGCGAACCCGGAGCTGATCACGGAGGCGGCGCAGCGATTCGGCAGCCAGTGCATCGTCGCCACCATCGACGCGCGCCTGGAGCGCCGCCAGATCGAGATCATGAGTCGGCCCGAGGGTGCCCCGGTCGATGTGCCGGGCGCGGCGCCCCCGGCCACGTGGTACCGCGTGTTCACGCACGCCGGTGCCAGTGCCACGCAGCTGGATGCGGTGCTGTGGGCGAAGCAGTGCGTGGAGTTGGGAGCCGGCGAGGTGCTGATCACGAGCATCGACCAGGAAGGTCAGCGGGCCGGATACGACCTGGAGCTGATCGCGCGTGTGGTCGAGGCCGTGAGCGTACCCGTGGTCGCGGCGGGCGGTGCGGGCAGCGCCGAGCACATCCGGGACGCGTTTCTGCTGGCCGGCGCCGACGCCGCCCTGGCATCCATCGCGTTCCACGACGGCAGCATCCGCATCGCCGCCCTCAAGCAGCTGCTTCAGAAATCGGGCATCCCGGTGCGCGCCGTCGAGCCCCGCGCGGAGATCCATGAGCAACTGCTATCGTGACCTGCTCGCGTTCGCTACCGAGGTGGCGTGGCGGGCCGGACGCCTGACGCTCGCCCACTTCCAGACCGGGATCGTCGCCGAGACGAAGCCCGACGACTCGCCCGTGACGGAGGCCGATCGCGACGCCGAGCGGCTCATCCGCGATCTCATCGGCCGCCGCTTTCCGCACGACGGCATCCTCGGCGAGGAGACCGGCGAGACGCGCCCGGGCGCGGACCGGCGCTGGATCGTCGATCCGATCGACGGCACCAGGTCCTACGTCCGCGGCGTGCCGCTGTACGGTGTGATGCTCGCGCTCGAAGAGGAAGGCGATCCCGTCCTCGGACTGCTCCACTTCCCGGCCCTCGCCGAGACCGTCAGTGCCGCCCGCGGCGTCGGCTGCTGGTGGAACGGCCGCCGCGCCCTCGTGTCCGATGAAACGCACCTCGAGCGCGCGCTCGTCCTGACCACCGACCTGGGGCACATCGAGCAGGCCGGCTTTTCGCGCGGCTGGAACCGCCTCAGCGCGCGCGCCGGCATGGTCCGCACCTGGGGCGACTGCTACGGTCACGCGCTGCTCGCCACCGGTCGTGCCGAAGCCATGCTCGATCCGGTGATGCAGCTCTGGGATGCGGCCGCGCTCGTGCCGATCGTCGAAGAGGCCGGCGGGGTGATCACGGGCTGGGGGGAGGACGCGGACTGGCGTGGCGGCAGCGTCGTCGCCACCAGCGCCGCGCTCGCGAACGACGTGCGTGAGCTGCTGCACCAGGATCGCTCGGAACATTGAGCGACAGCGCACACCGGGCGCCGAGGCCGGCGCGGCCGCTCAGGGCCGACGGCGTCGCTGCAGCAGCAGCCGGTAGAGCATGAGCAGCACGCTCGCGCCCAGGATCGCAATGCCGAGCGAACGCAGGTTGAAGCCGTCCACTCGCCCGAACCCCAGCACGCTGCTGCCGATGAACCCGCCGATCAGCGCCCCGGTGATGCCAAGCGCGATCGTCACCAGGCATCCGCCCGGGTCCTTGCCGGGCATGATCAGCTTTGCGATCGCCCCCGCGAGCAACCCGAACAGCAGCCACGAGAAGACGTTCATCGGCTAGACGCGGAACCCCGCAACCAGCTCCTTGAGCCGGTCCGCGGACGCGAGCAGCTCGATGCTGGCCGCGCTCATTTCCTCGGTCGCGGCCGACTGCTCCTCGGCCGCCGCGCTCACCTGCTGCGCGCTCGCGGCGTGGGACTCGGCGGTCGCGCCCACGCTGCGTACCGCGCCATCCACCGTCAGGACCGCTGCGCGGTTCGCCTCCGCCGCCTCTGCGACGCGCGCGGCCGCGTCACGCACGGCCGCAACCGATGCGACGATCTCCTCGAACGCGCTCTCCGCGCCCTTCGAGGCCTCCTCCACGCCGGCCACCTTCGCGAAGCCGCTCTCCATTGTGCCGACCACCGAGTCGACCTGCTCCTGGATCTGGCGCACCGTCGTCGCGACCTCGTCGGCCGCCCGCGCGCTGCCATCGGCCAGCTTCCGGACCTCGTCCGCGACCACTGCGAAGCCACGCCCGTGCTCCCCGGCACGCGCCGCCTCGATCGCCGCATTCAGCGCCAGCAGGTTGGTCTGCCGGGCGATGCCCTGGATCGATTCCACGAACGTGCTGATCTTCTCCGATGCGCGCTGCAGCTGGTGCACTTCTTCGCCCGACGCGCGCACCAGGTCGCGCACCTCGAGCAGCATGCCCAGCGCCCGGGTCACGTCCTGCCGCTTGGCCGCGGCGACGCCCCCGATCTGCTCGCTCAGCGCCGTGACCTGCTCGGCCGCGCCATCGATCTGCCGGGCCCGGCTGCGCATGGTCTCGAGCGCCTCGTTCACCGTGCGCAGCCCGAACGCCTGCTCCTCGGCTCCCTGCGTGATGCCGACCATCGCGGTCGAGACCTCGCCGCTCGACGCCGCCACCTGCTCCGAGATCGCCGACAGGTCCGAGGCCGACGCCCCGATCCGGTTCGCCGTGCTCACCGTCTCGCCGACGATGGTGCGGAATCGGCCCGCCATGCCCGTGAACGCCCCGGCGAGCACCTGGAACTCGTCCGGCATGCGCCCGTTCAGGGTCACGTTCAGGTCACCCTCGCCCAGCTGGTTGGCCGCTCCGACCAGGCGGTGCAGCGGCCGCTGGATGGCCTGGATCGTGAAATGCGCGAACGCCAGCAGCACCAGCGCGACCGCGACCAGCAGTATGAACAGTCGGTTCTGCATGGTCGCGGACTGCAGCCGGAACGAGTTCATGCGCGCATCGATACGGCCGATCTGGAACAGGTTGATGCTGCGAATGCGGCTGCGCAGGGTGTTGAGCCACGCGTCCAGATCGCCGAGCCGCGCCTGCGCCTCGGCGCTCTGGCCGTCGCGCGCCAGGGCGTGCGCTTCGCCGATCCGCTGGACGGTGCGGGTATGGTCGTTCAGCAGCTGGGCGAACTGCTGCCGGTCCTCCGCGGGCACGCCCTCTCGCCGCAGGAAATCGGTCTGCACCTGCTGGGCCTGGCGGGCCAGGGAGTCCGCCTCGGCGAGGGCCTGGACGTCGCCCGTCAGCAGAAATCGCCGCGCGGCGGCGAGCTGGTCCACGATCAGGGCTTCCAGCCGGGCCGAGTGCTGCGACTGCACCAGCAGCCCGCTCAGGCCGGTCTCGAGCTCGTCCGAAAAGCGGCTGATGGACGTGCTGCTGTAGTACCAGATCGTGATCGTGCCCAGCGCCGCGATCGTGAACGCGGTGATGAGGCGACCTTGAATTCGATTGAGGTACGCGCGGAACCAGTTCATTCCGACGTCGGAAAGGCGTGTTGTCCGGAGCGGGAGGCCACGCCGAAAGATGCCCCGTGGCGCTTGCGGCTGTCAACCTCGATCCGGCACTTTATCCCTTCCTGCTACCTGCTTGTGCGAGGGGCGATGGGCAACCCGGTACCGCTTCCTGATCCCACCCTGCGCGAACGCCGCGAGCGCACCGTCGCGCTGCTCTGTGAGCATTTCGCCCAGGACCGCCTGAGCATCGAGGAGCTGGAACGGCGAATCGACGTGGCCGAGCGGGCCCGCGAGCCCGCCGAGCTCGCCGCCCTGCTCCAGGACATCACGGTCCCGGCGCCGTCCGCCGCCGCGAGCGTGCCGGAGCCGGCCGCGCGCCCCGCTCCCGTGCCGTACACCGGCGACCGGGCCGCGAACAGCGCCATCCTCGCGGTGATGGGCGGCGTCGAGCGCCGCGGCGCCTGGCAGCCGGCGGCGCGCACCTACGTGATCGGCCTGATGGGCGGCGTCGACCTCGACTTCCGGGAAGTCGCGCTGCCGCCCGGCGAGACCGAGCTCTTCGTGCTCGCCCTCATGGGCGGTATCGACATCGTCGTGCCCCCCGACCTGGCCGTCGACGTCTCCGGCATCGCCATCATGGGCGGCTTCGAGCATCGCGACGTGTCGCGCTCGCTGCCGCCCGACGCGCCGCGCCTGCGAGTACGCGGCCTCGCGCTCATGGGCGGCGTCGACGTGCAGGTGCGCCAGCCCGGCGAGAGCGCGAAAGACGCGCGCCGGCGGCTGCGCGAGGAACAGCGCGCCCGGCGCCGCCTCGGCGGAGGTTGAGCCTGGCACCCGGACACGGCCCCGAGGAGGAGGCCCTCGGCAAGGCCTACGACGCGCGCCTCATGCGCCGTCTGCTCGGCTACCTGCGCCCCTATCGTCCCCGCGTCGTCCTCGCCGTCGCCATGATCCTGGTCGCGGCCAGCGTCGAGATGGTCGGACCGCTCCTCATGAAGGCCGTCCTCGACAGCGCGGTGCCGGCCCGCGACTACGACCTGCTGCTGCTGCTCAGCGTCGCCTACCTCGGCACCCTGCTGGTCGCGTTCGCGCTCGAGTACGGCCAGCTGCTGCTCACCACCTGGCTCGGCCAGCACGTCATGTACGACCTGCGCCGCCAGATCTTCGGCCGACTGCAGCGGCTGCCCCTGCCGTACTACGATCGCAACCCGGTCGGCCGCCTCATGACCCGCGTGACCAGCGACGTCGAGGTGCTCAACGAGCTCTTCAGCGCCGGTGTCGTCACCGTGTTCGGCGACCTGTTCGCGCTCGCCCTCATCATCATCGTCATGTTCGTGCTCGACTGGCAGCTCGCCCTCGTCTCGCTGCTGGTCATGCCGCTCGTATTCACGGCCGCGCTCGCGTTCCGGCGACGCATCCGCGAGTCCTACCGCGAGATCCGCGTACGCCTCGCGCGCATCAACGCTTTCCTCCAGGAGCGGCTCACCGGCATCGCCATCGTGCAGCTGTTCGGCCGCGAGCAGGACAGCATCGAGCGCTTCCGCGACGTCAACGACTCCCATCTCCAGGCGCACCTCCGCTCGATCACGTACTACGCGCTCTTCTTCCCCGTCATCGAGCTGCTCACCGCGCTCTCGCTCGCCCTGATCATCATCTACGGCGGGTACGAGGTCACCCGCGGCGCCATGTCCGTCGGTGCCGTGTTCGCGTTCCTCCAGTACGCGCGCCGCTTCTACCGCCCGATCCAGGATCTCTCCGAGAAGTACAACATGCTGCAGGGCGCGATGGCATCCTCCGAGCGCATCTTCCAGCTCATCGATACCCCGCTCGCCCAGGAGCCCGGCGGGCTGACGCTCCCCGATCAGGCCCGCGGCCGCATCGAGTTCCACGACGTCTGGTTCGCCTACCAGTCTCGCTCCGGCAAACCCGAGCCCAGCCACCCCGACGACTGGGACTGGGTGCTGCGCGGACTCAGCTTCTCCGCCGAGCCCGGCCAGCGCATCGCCGTCGTCGGCCACACCGGCGCCGGCAAGACCACCATCATCAGCCTGCTGATGCGATTCTACGAGCCGCAGCGCGGCGAGATCCGCATCGACGGCGTTCCGATCCAGCGGCTCGACCCCGCTGCCCTGCGCCACCGCATCGCCCTCGTCCTCCAGGACGTGTTCCTGTTCAGCCGCAGCGTCGCCTACAACATCCGTCTCGGCGAGACCGATATCTCCGATCAGCGCGTGCGCGCCGCGGCCGAGCGCGTCGGCGCCCATACCTTCATCGAGCGCCTGCCGGCCGGCTACGACGAGCCGCTCGGCGAGCGCGGCGCCTCACTCTCCGTCGGCGAGCGCCAGCTGCTCTCCTTCGCGCGCGCGCTCGCCTTCGACCCGCTCGTGCTCGTCCTCGATGAGGCCACCAGCTCCGTCGACTCCGCCCTCGAGGAGCGCATCCAGACCGCGCTCGAGACGCTCATGCGCGGCCGCACCTCCATCGTCATCGCGCACCGCCTCTCCACCATCCAGACCGCCGACCAGATCCTCGTGCTCCACCACGGCGAGCTGCGCGAGCGCGGCACCCACATGCAGCTGCTCGAGCGCGGCGGGCTCTACGCCCGCCTCTACGAGCTGCAGTTCGCACCGCCGCCCGCCGCATGACCGGGCCCCGCCGCAATCGCCCGCTCGCAACCAGATCGCCCTCGTCACGGCCGCCCCTGCGACGATCCCCGATGACCCTGAGGTGGCGCAGAAATTGCCCCCTCCGCACGGGGGGTGGCGCCTGCCGCACCACCCCGCTCGCGGCGCACGCCCACGGCCGCCGTACCCCGAGGAACAAATGTTGAGCTCTCCGATCCTGGTCGTCGACGACGATCCCAACGCCATCGACATCGTGCGTACCTACCTGGAGGCGCAGGGCTACGAGGTCCGCACCGCGAGCGACGGCAATGAAGCGCTCGCCATGCTCGACGACGTGCGGCCGGCGCTCGTGCTGCTGGACGTGATGATGCCGGGCATGGACGGGTGGGAGGTAGCGCGTCTGATCAAGAACCACCCGGACTTCGGGCACAACACGCGGGTCGTGATGCTGACGGCGCGGAGTGATTACCAGGACAAGCACGAAGGTCTGCGCGCGGGCGCCGACGACTACCTGGTGAAGCCGATCCAGCTGGCCGAGCTGGGCGAGCGGGTGGAGCGCAATCTCAAGGCTCGCGAAAGGACTGCGTGAGGATTGCGACGCGGTTCCGGGACGCGGCCTTTCGCGAGCGGGTGCAGGCGGGAGCGGCGCTGCTCCGGGCGGAGGTCTTCGAGCTGGACGGAGAGCCGGCCTACGATGCGAGTGCCGGGGTGCTGGTGGTGGAGGTGGCGGCGGGGGTCAACCTGGCCGAGGCGCGCGCGTGTGCCCGCCGGCTGGGGGCCGGACTGATGCTGGCGTGCAGCGACCTGGCGACCGGGTCCGATCCGTCGACCCTGGGCGGGGACGAATGGGTCGGTCCGAACACCACGCCCGAGGAGATCGCGCTGCGGCTCCGGAACGCGGCCCGGCGGCCGCGGGTGCAGCCGCAGCGCACCACCCAGGCCGCGGACCTGCTGCGCTACGAGGAGCTGCTCTACGACAAGCTGACCGGATTCCCGACGCTGCCGGTGATGATCGAGCGGGCGCGCGACCTGCTCGACAGCCAGGGCGAGCTCACCGTGCTCTACATCCATTTCGTGTGGTACGAGAAGATCGAGGAGATCTACGGCTGGCAGAAGCTGGATGACGTGCTGGAGACGACGGCGCTGTCGTTGCGGCACTTCTACGATCGCGAGCACGGCTCGGAAGAGAACCTGATGATGGTGTCGCACGTCGCCGATGACGACTTCATCCTGTTCACGCAGATCAACGCGCCGCCGGACGCGGCCGAGCGGCGGCTGCGCGCGGTGACGGAGCGGCTGGAGACGCATCTCCGGCAGCGGATCGAGGATGAGCACGGCGACGACATCGCGGCGCTGTGCGGCATCTACGTGGGTGCGGCGACCGTGTTCCGGAACCCGAAGATCCGCACCGAGCGGCTGATCTACCGCGGCATCCGGGAGGCGACGCAGGCGGCCCGCGGCGCCGAGCAGTGGGAGCGCACGCGCAAGGTGACGGACCTGAAGTCGACGATCCGCGAAGGTGCCGTCTTCATCGAGTATCACCCGATCATCGTCACCGCGACCGAAGAGGTGTACGGCTTCGAGGCGCTCGCCCGCGGTGTGCGTCGCGAGTTGCGCTCGCCGGAGGTGCTGTTCGAAGTGGCCGAGGAAGCGAACCTGGTGTGGGAGCTGAGCCGGCTGCTGCGCCGGCGCGCCGTCGAGGGCATCATTGGCGACCTGGAAGACGGACAGTTCCTGTTCCTGAACATCGACCCGCACGACTTCGACGACCCGACGTTCCGCAACCTGGACCCGGCCGAGCTGGGCATCAACGATCCGAGCAAGGTCGTGCTCGAGATCACCGAGCGGACCGCGATCAAGGACTACCCGCGCTTTCAGGAGTACCTGAAGGCGTTCCGGGAGCGCGGCTTCCGGTTCGCCGTGGATGACGCGGGCAGCGGCTATGCCGGCCTGGGCTCGATCGCGAACCTGGCGCCGGACTACATCAAGCTCGACATCTCGCTGATCGCGAACATCGACACCAACTTCCTGAAGCAGAATCTGGTGGAGACCATGGTCAACTTCGCGAACGGCCAGGGCGCGAAGGTCATCGCCGAGGGCGTGGAGCGGCGCGAGGAGTTCGAGACCGTGAAGGAGCTGGGCGTGCACCTCACACAGGGCTTCCTCTTCCACCGCCCGCGCTACGCGAACCTGGCCCCCGGAACGACCGCGATCGTCTCGCACGCCGGCAACAACCCCGAATGACGAGAGCCGCGCGGCGCTCGGGCCGCGCGGCTCCGTTTCCACGTGTCCGTATCGCCCGGCAGCTCGATCAGTCGATCGGCACTCCGAGCAGCCGCTCGCCCGGGGGCGCCGCGACCGTGCGGACCGGCGCCGGATCGGGCAGTACGGGCGGGTTGCCGGCGGCATCCGCGAGGGCGGCGACCGTGTAGTTGCTGCCCGGGTTCCAGAGCACCCACTCGCTGAGCCCGGCGTCGTAGACCGCCTGGATCTGGGCGCGCACGCGGCTCGCGTCGTAACGCGGGGGGCCGAGCGTGAAGTCCTGGAGCCACGGTCGGATCGTGGCATGGCCGGCCGACGTCGGCGTCCGCTCGACCGCGTACTCCATGGCCTTCTTCACGGTCTCGTAGGGCGCCGCGTTCGGGTGTGCGATGCCGTAGGAGCCGCGCGCGAAGTGCGACGGATAGACCATCGGCAGCAGCACGTCGGTGGCGTCCATCATCTTCTCCCAATGCTGACCGATGCCCATGTCGCCCCGCACCGATACCGCCAGGCCGAAGACATCCGCGGTCACCGGTACGCCGTACGAAGCGAGCTGCTCGCGCGAGTAGAGCAGGAATTCGCGGATCGCGTCATCCTTGCGCCGTCCCGCCTGCGCGGGGAAGCGCGCCGAAGCCATCAGCGAGGGCGGCGTGTCCGGGAAGCGGACGTAATCCCACTGCACCTCGGCGAAGCCCAGCTCGAGGGCCTCGCGGGCGATCGCGATGTTGTAGTCCCAGACGTGGCGGTTGAAGGAATCCACCCAGGTGTGGCCGTCGCGGTCCACCCAGATGGAGCCGTCCTCCCGCTGGATCGCCCAGTCCGGGCGGTGCTCCGCGAGCGTCCGGTCCTTGAACACGACGATGCGCGCGATCGGGTAGATGCCCGCGTCCTTCAGCCGCTGCAGCAGGGCGCGCGGGTCGGCGATGTGGCGGCGGTCGGCCTCGACCTGCCGCACCAGCGGAATGCTCGACCGGTAGCTCAGCTCCCCGCCTTCCTTCACGTCGATCACGAAGCTGTTGACCTCGGTGCGCTGCGCGATGTCGATCAGCTTCGCCAGCTTCCTCGACGAGCCCGCTGCCCAGGCGTTCAGGTACAGGCCGCGGACGTGCTCGGGCCTTGCCACCGGCTCGATGCGCGGGCCCTCGACCCGTACCTCGAGTCCGGCCGGCTCGGGCAGCACCGCCACCGCCGCCGGCGCCGGCTCCGTCACTTCGGCTGCGACCGACGTCGCGACGGTCGCTCCTTCGACCGGCACCGGGGTCGGTGCGGGCGGCTCCGGCGCCGCGCCGGTCTGCGTCACCACGAATGCTCCCGTACCCATGACGAGAGCGGCCGCCGCCAGGCCGCTGACGCGGCGGCCGTTCGACGTGGCCGGTACCAGGCGACGCGGATCGAGGTCCTTGAGGGTCACGCATGCTCCTTGGCTGAATGCTGCTCCCTGCGGAGCCCCTGTGACCGCATACGCTGTTCCCCTCCATACGTTCCCTGCCCTGCCTCCTGCGGAGACAGACCGTGTCAGGCGGCCCGGGTTGGCACGCCCGGCGGGAACTCAGTACGGCGGCAGCGACGGATCGACCTCTTCCCCCCAGCTGTTGATGCCGCCCTTCAGGTTCCAGAGCCGCTCGAAGCCCTGCGCGCGCAGCTGGCGGAGCGCGCCCGCGCTGCGGGCGCCCGAGCGGCAGTAGAGCACGATGTCGCCGGCCCGGTCGATCTCGGCGCTGCGGTCGGTGATCTGGTCCATCGGGATGAGCTTCGCGCCGTACTGGCCCAGGTTCGCGATGTCCCACTCGAAGGGCTCGCGCACATCGATGAGCGTGATCGGCTCACCGGCATCGAGTCGCCGTTTCAGCTCCGTCGCCGTGATCTGCGGAATCGCGTGCGGGTTCTGGCCAGTGCTCATTTCCGGTCCTTTCAGGCCGCAGAAGATGTCGTAATCGATGAGTCGAGTGATGCTCGGGTGCTCGCCGCAGATCGGGCATTCCGGGTTCTTGCGGAGACGGAGCTCGCGCCAGCGGAAGCCGAGCGCATCGAAGATGACGATGCGGCCTTTCAGCGTCTCGCCGGCACCAGTGATCAGCTTGATCGTCTCGAGCGCCTGCACGGATCCGATGATACCGGGGAGCACGCCCAGCACGCCGCCCTCGGCGCAGTCCGGGACGAGCCCGGGCGGGGGCGGCTCCCGGAAGAGGCAGCGGTAGCAGGGCCCGTCGCGCCCGTCGAACACGGCCGCCTGGCCCTCGAAGCGCAGGACGGACCCGTAGACGCACGGCTTGCCGAGCAGCACGCAGGCGTCGTTGACGAGGTAGCGCGTCGGGAAGTTGTCGGTGCCGTCGATCACGACGTCGTAGTCGTGGAGCACGTGGAGCGCGTTCGCGGAGGTGAGCCGCAGCGGGTGCCGCACGACCTGGATGTGCGGGTTCGCGGCGCGCAGCCGCTCGGCGGCCGCCTCGAGCTTCGGGCGGCCCACGTCGCCGGTGCCGTAGAGCACCTGCCGCTGCAGGTTGGTGGTATCGACGACATCGTCGTCGATCAGCCCGATCGTGCCGACGCCCGCGGCCGCCAGGTAGAGCGCGGCCGGCGAGCCGAGGCCGCCCGCGCCGACCACCGCGACGCGCGCCTGCTTGAGCAGGGCCTGGCCGCGCCAGCCGATCTCGGGGAGCACCAGGTGCCGGCTGTAGCGGGCGACCTCGGCGCGGGTGAGATCCTCCGCGTCGCTGCCGCCCGCGACGCTCGGCACGATCATGAGGACGTCGCCGCCCGCGACCGGCGTGTCCAGGCCGCGCGGCAGGTCGCGCGACTCGTCGGCGTTCAGGTAGGCGTTCACGTAGGGACGCAGCCGGCCCCGCTCGTCGAAGAGGTGGCGCTCCAGCCGCGGGTGATTGCGCACGAGCGCGCCGAGCGCGTCGCCCATGGTCGCGGCCTCGAGCACCAGCTGGTCGCGGCCGTCCGCAAACTCGCGCAGCACTCCCGGAAGCTGGACCACGACGTTCACGATGCTGCCGTCATTACGGGTATCTCCTCGAAGTGCTGCCGGTCCTCGAGCAGCCGCCAGGCGCGCAGCTCTCCCGGCGCGCCGCCGATCGCGCCGCCGATCACGAGATAGATGTACCCCGGCCAGGCCGCTTCCAGGTCCCGCCCGGAGGGCTGGGCGGGGCCGCGCGGATGGGAGTGGTAGAACCCGGTCACGAAGCGTCCGGCGGCTCGCGCCGAAAGCTCCAGCCGCCGCACGGCGGTGTGATCGATCAGATAGTCATCCTCCGCCGGGCTCCGGTTCGGCACGGCGATCGCGTCCACGATGCGCAGGGGCGCGCCCGCCGCGCCCAGCAGTACGCCGCAGCACTCCGCGGGCGCGTGGCGATCGGCCTCGTCCAGCAGCATGGCACGCACCGGTGCGGGAAGCTCGAGACCTCGGCGCCGAACGGGCTCGATCATCGACTCACCTCGGGATTCGGATCCGCTTCGTCCGCGAGCAGCAGCGCCGCGTTCGCGCGGGCACCACCGCGCCGGCTCGCCACGAATCGTGCGGCGGCGGCACCAGCCGCGGCGCGCTCGCCGGGATCGCGCAGCAGCCGTTCCAGCACCGCGCCGAGCGTGCGCTCCGCCACCACGAACCCGCCGCCCGCCCCCGCGAGCGCGGCGGCTTCGCGGGCGTTGCCGTGGCGAGGGCCGTAGAGCACCGGCCGGCCGAGCGCCGCCGGCTCGACGATCGAGTGCAGTCCGCGGCTGCCGAACCCGCCGCCCACGTAGCACACGTCGCCCAGCGTGTACAGGTCCGCCAGCACGCCCACCCGATCGACCACCGTCACCGCTTCGTCGCCGGCACCGGTCCGCTCCACGTCGGCCAGCAGACGCACGCGCAACCCCTGCGACCGGGCGGTCGCGAGTGCGGTTTCGACGTGCCCGGAGGAAGGTTCGTGCGGCGCCAGCAGTACGTGCGGCCGCAGCCCGTCCGGCAGCGCGGCTACCGCGGCGAGCAACGCCCGCTCATCCGCCGGCCAGGTGCTGCCCGCCACCAGCACCGCGCGCTCCCGCCGGAGCAGGCGCAGCAGCGGTCCGTCGCGATCGAGCGCGTCGATGCGTGCCAGCACCTGGTCGAAACGCGCGTCGCCCGTGACCCGCACCCTGGACCGGTCCACGCCCAGCCGCGCGAAGCGCTCGGCATCATCGCGATCCACCGCGCCGATGCGGTCGAGGCGTCGATAGGCGGGACCGAGCAGGAAGCGCGCGGCCGGACCGACCCGGCTCGAGCGCGGGCCGAGCACCGCGTTCAGCAGCACCACGCGGACCGCCGCCGTCGCGGCGCGGGCGCCCAGCGTCGGCCAGATCTCGGTGCGCACGAAGCCGATCACGTCCGGCCGCAGCGCCGCGAGCAACCGGTCGACGTCGCGGCGCAGGTCCCACGGGAGGTACCCCGCGACATCGGCGCCGACGCGTTCCGCGATGCGCTCGGCCGACGGCGAGAAATACGTGAACGCGACCTGCAGCCGCGGCTCGGCCGCGCGCGCGGCCCCGATGATCGCCTGCGCCATGAGCGCTTCGCCCACGGACGGCGCGTGCACGAGCGCGAGCGGTCGGTGCGGGTCGCGCTCGCGGGCCGCCCAGCGCTCGAATGCCCCCGGCGCGGCGTTGCGGCCGCCGAGCGCGTGCGCGGCGCCCTGGTGGCCCCACCCGTCGCGCAGCGCGGCGCGCGCGCCCGCCAGCGCCGCCTGGTATACCCGCTCCCGGAGCAGCATGCCCGAAGTTACCGCAGCGGCGTACCCCCCAACAACGGCAACCTCCCCGCCGCGTGGCGCGCGCTGTATCTTCGCCACCCAGCATGCTGGTTCGCATCGTCACGGGCCTGGTCGGCTGGGCCGCGAGCGTGTTCCTGCGCGTCGAGCGCAGCGGACCTCCCATCCCGGCGGGTCCGGTACTGGTCGTCGCCAATCATCCGAACAGCCTGCTCGACCCGCTCGTGCTGTTCCATACCGCGGGCCGCCCTACCCGGCCGCTCGCGAAGGCGCCGCTCTTCGAGCAGCTCGTGCTCGGCACCGTGCTGCGCGGCCTGGGCGGCCTGCCCGTTTACCGGCGGCAGGATGACCCCACCCTGATGGATCGCAACGACGAGACGTTCGCACGCGCCGTGCAGGCGCTGCACGCGGGCGATGCGGTGCAGATCTACCCCGAGGGCAAGAGTCACAGCGACCCGGCGCTGGCCCCGCTGCGCACCGGTGCCGCCCGCATCGCGCTGCGCGCCGAAACGGAGCGCGACTGGGCGCTCGGCCTGCGCATCGTGCCCATCGGCCTCACGTACACCCGCAAGTCGGCGTTCCGGGGCACCGTCCTGGCCACGCTCGGCGAGCCGTTCGATCTGATGGCCTGGCGCGAGCCGTACCGCGCGGACCCCGCGGCCGCGGTGCGCTCCCTCACCGACGCCATCGCGCTCCGGCTGCGCCAGCTCACGCTCAACCTGACGGAGCAGGAGCACCACGAGCTGATCGAGGTGGCCGAGCGGCTCTACGCCCGCGAGCGCGGACTCGCCCGGCCGCGCGAGCGCGAGCCGCTCTCCGAACGCCTGCCCCGCATGCACCGCTTCGCCGAAGCGCTCGCCTGGCTGCGCACGCACGATCCCGCGGAGCTCGACCGCCTGGTGCGCTCGGTGCGCCGCTACGCGCAGCTGGGCCGCCTGGCCGGCGTCGCCGAAGGCGACGTCCCGCGTCACTATCAGCTGCTCCCGACCGTGCGCTACGTGGTCCGCGAGCTGCTCGTGCTCGGACTCGCGCTGCCGCTCGCGGCCCTGGGCAGCCTGATCTGGTATCCGACGTACCTCGCGCCCCGCTTCGTGCTTCCCCGCATCCGTCCCGACTTCGAGGCGGTCGCGACCTTCAAGCTGGCCACCGGGTTCGTCGCGGTCCCCCTGACGCTGCTGCTCATCGGTGTGATCGCCGGCCTGCTCGGGGGCTGGGCGGCGGGCACACTGGCCGCGCTCGCCGCGTTCGGGCTCGGACTGCTCGCGATCGGCTGGCACGAGCGCTGGCGCCGGGTGCGCGAGGATGCACGCCTCTTCCGGCAGGTGCTGCGGCGGCCGCGCATGGCCGACGCGCTCGCTATTAGGCGCGCCGAGCTGGCGGACGACTTCGACCGCGTCGTCGCGCGCATGGCGCTCGCGGCGACCGCTCAGCCGGGGCCGTAGGTGCGGCGCTCCGCTTCGGGCTGCAGGCGCACTTCGATCAGGTCCGCCTCGGCGGCCTGATCGGGAAAATCCGCGACCAGCTGCGCGAGCGCATCGCGCAGCGATGCCGCCGCCAGGTCTGCGATGTGGTACTGTCCGCCGCCGTAACGCAGTGTCGCGCGATAGTTGCGCGTGCTCATGAAGATGGACTCCGGCTCGGGTTCCGGCCTATATTCGGCAGCATGCGCTACATCGGCAACAAGACGCGCCTGCTCTCCTTCATTCGGGGCACGCTGCGACGACGCGGCATCGCCGGCGGCGCCGCGCTCGACCCGTTCTGCGGCACCGCCAGCGTGGCACGCGCGCTCAAGCGCTGGGGCTTCGCGGTCACCGCCTCCGACATCATGGCCTACGGCTACGTGTTCGCACGCGCCCACGTCGCGGTCACGCAGGAGCCCGACTTCTCGGTGCTGGCGCGCACCCTGCGGCTGCGCAGCGCGCGGTTGCGCGCCGTGCTCCACCACCTGGACCGGCTGCCGGCCCGGGCCTCGTTCATCCACGAGCACTACAGTCCTGCCGGCGGCGAGGGTGCGCGCTGGGGCCGCATGTACTTCACGCCCGCGAACGCCGCCCGCATCGATGCGGTGCGTCACGCGCTGCACGAGTGGGCCGCGGCGGGGCTGATCGATGCCGATGCGCACGACGTACTGCTCGCGGCACTGATCGACGCCGCCGACCGCGTCGCCAATACCACCGGCGTGTACGCGGCCTTCGTGAAGAGCTGGCAGCCGAACGCACTCCGGCCGCTGCGCCTGCTGGCGCCGGCCATGGTCCGCGGCAACGGCTGCCAGGCACACCGGGAGGACGCCCACGCGCTGGTCGGGCGTGCCGGCCGCTTCGATCTGCTCTACCTGGACCCGCCCTACAACGCGCGCCAGTACCCGGCCTATTATCACATCCCGGAGCTGCTCGCGCTCGGCTGGTTCGGCGGACCCGTGGCGACGCGCGGCAAGACCGGCCTGATCGCGGATGGCGAGAAGCGCAGCGACTGGAGCAGCAGCCGCCGCTGCGAGGCCGCGTTCCGGGCCCTGGTCGCAGCCGCGGACTGCCGGCACATCGTGATGAGCTACAACGAGGAAGGCATCATCCCCCGGGACACCATCGAGCGCACGCTCCGGGAATTCGCTCGTGCGGGCGGCTTCCGGCGTTATCGCCACTCCTACCGGCGCTACCGCTCCGACGCCGACAGCAGCACCCGCAGCTACCGCGGCGACATCGTCAGCGAATACCTGTACTGCGCCTCGCGCTGACCGCGCGGCCCGATCTCAGCTGCGCAGCGCGCTCCACGCGAGCGCGAGCCAGCCGGCGATGAAGCAGAGGCCGCCGATCGGCGTCACCGCGCCCAGCCAGCGCGGTCCGCCCAGCGCCAGCGTATAGAGCGTCCCGCCGAAAACCAGGATGCCGGCGACGAACAGCCAGCCCGCGACGGCGGCCGGGCCAGCCGCCCACCGCTCCACCGCCCAGGCGCTCACCAGCAGCGCCAGCGCGTGAACCATCTGGTAACGCGCGGCCGTCTCGAACGTCGTCAGCCGCTCGGGGGCGAGCCGGGTCTGGAGCGCATGCGCGCCGAACGCCCCGGCCGCGACCGCCAGGGCGGCCAGCACCGCGCCGAGCACGAAGAAGGTGCGGCTCATCGAGTGCTTCTTTCCGGGTTCGGGATGCTCATGCGGGGGTGCCGACCGCGCCCGCGACCCGCGCGGCGCTGCGGATCAGTTCCGCGATCGCGTCCACGCGGGCACGACGCTCGTGCGTGAGCGTCGCCACGCTCTCCGCCAGCCGCTCGACCGCGCCCGGGGCGAGATGCCCATCGAGCAGTACGATCACGGGAACATCGCGCAGCGCGGCATCGGCGCGCAGCCGCGCCATGACGTCGACGGCGGTCAGCGACCCGGCCAGCAGGTCGACCATGATGACATCGGGCCGTTCCGCTGCCACCGCCTCGAGCAGCGCCGCTCCATCCGCGAGAGTCTGCACGCGGTGCCCGCCGGATCCGAGCGCGTCCTCCACGGCGCGGCGCACCTCGGCATCGTCCGCGGCGAGCACCAGCGACACCGGTCCTTCCAGATTCGTCAGGCCCCGAATCAGCGCCGCGGTGCGCTCCCGCAACATGCCCTTCTCCAGCGTCACGAAAAGACCCAGCTCGAGCGCGCTCTCGGCATAGTCGTCCACGCCGGCGAAGAGCAGCGTGCGCACCCCCGCGGCATCCGGCTCGTGCTGGAGCGCGGCGAGCGCCTCCCAGGCGCCCCCGCCCGGGCTGCGCGCATCGAGCGCGACCGCCCCGGCGCCCGACTCCCGCACCAGGGCCGCGATCCGCCGCGGCTCGGCCGTTCCCAGCACGCGGACCGAGCCCGCCAGGTCCTGCCGGATGCGCTCGAGCGTCTCCGCATCCGGGACGAGCGCGACCACCGCGTCGCGGGCCGCGCTGTCGGCGCCCGGCCGGTCCGAAGCGGCCGGCAGCTCCACCAGGAACTCGGCCCCTTCGTCCGGCGTGCTGCGCACCGTGATGTCGCCGCCCATCAGGCGGGCGAAGCGGCGGGCGATGGCCAGCCCCAGCCCGGTGCCGCCAGTGCTGCGCGCGAGCCCGCCCTCGACCTGGTAAAACTCCTCGAAGATCCGTTCCTGCTGCTCCGGCGAGATGCCCGGCCCGGTGTCGCGCACCGCGATCTCCACGTTCGCGCCGCGCCGCCCGTAGCGGATCGATACGGTCCCCGACGGCGTGAACTTGACCGCATTCGAGAGCAGGTTGATGACGATCTGGGTGAGACGCGTCTCGTCGGCGAGCACCGTGCTGTCCGCACCCGTCTGGTCGGCGCTCACCACCAGCTCCAGGCCCTTGCCCGCCGCCATCGGCATGATCTGCTGCGCGGCGCGCTCGACCACCGCGCGGACGCTCTGTTCCGTGATCTCGAGGTCCATGCGCCCGGCGCCGATCTTCGCCAGGTCGAGCACCTCGTTGATCAGGCCGAGCAGGTGGCGCGAGGTGTCGCGCACCCGGGCGAGCATGGCGCGCTGATCGTCGTTCAGCGGACCCTTCACGCCCAGGTCGAGCAGGTCGGAGTATCCCATGATCGCGTTGATCGGGGTACGCAGCTCGTGACTCATCACCGCGACGAACTGGTCCTTGGCCTTCGTCGCCTCGCGCAGCTGCTGGTTAACCTCCTCCAGCATCTCGGCCTGGCGGCGCAGCTCGCGATTGGTGTGGCGCAGCATCTCGGCGTACTGGTGCTCGTCCGACACGTCGCGCAGGACCATGGCCGCACCCGTGGGCTCGCCCGCCGCGGTCAGGATCGGGCCGGCCGAGCTGGAAAGGTGACGTTCCGTGCCCCAGGGGTTCTTGACGATGAAGTTGGCGCGGCGCACGCGCTCGCCACGCAACGCCCGGATCAGCGGGAACTCGGCCCCCGTCATGCCGCGGCCCTCGACCGTCGCCAGGTCGTAGCGCGCCGGCCACTGCTCGATCGGCGTGCTCCCCAGCTCGTCGCCGAGCAGCTCATCCGCCGCGGTGTTGGAGCGCTCGACGCGGCCCTGCGGATCGACGACCACGACGCCGTCGGCCATCTGGTCGAGCACGGCCGCGAAGCGCAGTGCCTCGCGCGAGGCGTGCAGCCGCTCCGCTTCCAGCGAGGTGAACAGCTCCGCGGTACGCAGCGCGGCCGCGGCCGGCGCCGCCAGCGCCTGCGCGAACGCGGTCGCCGCGTGCGCGAACGAGGCCTGGCCCGAGTAGCTCTCCCAGGTGGCGACGCCCACCGTGTGGCCGGCGATCATGAGCGGGACCGCGATCAAAGCGTCCGGCTCCGCTCCGCCACTGACCACCGGCCCGCGCGCGTCCGGCCGCCCGGACCGCACGTACGGCTCGCCGGTCGCGACCGGCTCCGCGAGGTGCGGCAGCATTGCGATGGGCGCCCGGATCTGGGCGATGTCCTCGCGCCGGAACCGGTCGGTCACGCCCTCGACCTCGCGCAGCACCATCCGCTTGCGGCCGACCACCAGCTCGCCCTCCTCCTCGAACGTGTACAGCGACGCGACGTCGGCGTCGAGGATCTCCGCGACCCCGCCGAGGAACAGCTCCACGACGTCGTCCGGGTCGAGCGAGGTCGAGAGCCGCTGCGACGCCCGCTGCGCCGCCTCCAGCTGCGCCGCCAGGTCGCGTGCCTCGCGCGCCCGCTCGCGCGCCTCCGCCGCCGCCGTGCGAGCCGCCTCCTCCGCCACCTGCCGGCGCGCGATCTCCTCCTTCTGCGTCGCGATGGTGCGCCGCAGGAAGAGCAGGATCATCGCGATCGCGAGCGAGAGCGCCGTGCCCGTGACCCAGATGGCGATGCGCTCGGCCCGGTAGATCCGGGGATTGGGCGGCGGATAGGCGGTCACCACCGTCCACTCGGTGTCGGCAACCCGCACCGGGCGGGAGACGCTGCGCCAGCCGGGCGGCTTCGCCTGCGCGGCCGTGATGTGGACGCCGTTCGGGCCGTAGAGCGTGTGCTGGAATCCCTGCGGCACGGTGTCCATCCGGGCCATATCGTACGAGTTGCGGTAGATCAGGTGCGGGTCGATCTCCGCGATCAGCACGCCCGGCACGCTGTCGCCCCGCTCCACCGGCCGGAACAGGAGCACGCGGCGTCCGAGCTGCGCGTCGATCACCCCGCTCGCCGTCGGCGCGCGCGTCGCCAGCGCCCTCAGGTAGGGCAGCCGGATCGCGCTGTCCTGCTGTTCGGTGACCCGGCTGGCCAGGATGGACCCGCTGCGCGCGAGCGCCTGTCCCGTGCCCGCGAAGATCACGGAGATCGCCATCAGCCCGCTGCGGCGCGTTACCGTGTCCAGCGCGCTCAGCAGCACCTGCTGCGAGACCGAGTCCTCGACACTCGTGAACTGCAGCTCGGCGGCCGCCAGCGACCCGATCCGCGCGGACACCTCGTTGCCGAGCGCGTCCGCGAGCGCACCGGCTCGTCGCTCCGCGATGCTCGCGGCCTGCTGGTCATCGGCCGTGACCCGCTTACGGCGCTCCTGGTCGATCAGGAACACCCCGCCCATGCCGACCAGGAACGTAAGCGGCGGTATGAGATCAGCGTACCTGCCGATGGTCCAGCGCATCCGTCGCGATTCGACCTCTGCCGGGGGATCGGGGCTGGCGACGAAACCCCGTGCGGGCACGAAATGTACCGCGCGCCCCTGCTTTCGCGACCGGCGCCCGGGCTGCATTCTCCCTGACCATGACCCGACGTACTCTGCGCCGTCTCCTGATCGGCCTGCCGCTGCTCGTGCTGGCGGGCCTTTCGCTCACCTGCTCGCCCGGCTACGTGGTCCGGGCGGGCTGGGAGGAAGCGAAGATCCTGAGCCGGCGAAGGCCCATCCCGGATGTCATCGCCGACGCCGGTACCAGCGAGACCGTGCGCCGCAAGCTGCGGCTCGTGCAGCAGGCCCGCACCTACGCGCGCTCCCGCCTGGAGCTCGACGTCGGCGACAGCTATACCACTTACTCCTGGGTGGACAGCGATACGCTGCTCATGGTGCTCAGTGCCGCCTACCCGGACCGCTTCGCGGCCTATACCTGGTGGTTCCCGATCGTCGGACGGGTGCCCTACAAGGGCTTCTTCGACTTCGACCGCGCGTGGGCCGAGGCCGACCGCCTGGCGGCCCGCGGCTTCGATACCTACGTGCGCCCCAGCGGCGCGTTCAGCACGCTCGGCTGGTTCAATGACCCGCTGCTCAACACCCTGCTGCGCTACCCCGACGTGGCGCTCGCGAACACCGTCATCCACGAGCTGCTCCACAACTCCATCTACCTGCCCGGCCAGGCCGGCTTCAACGAGAGCTTCGCGAACTTCGTCGGGGATCGCGGCGCGATCGACTTCTTCTGCAACCGCGACGGCGATACGGCCGCCACCTGCCGCCAGGCCCGGGACGGCTGGCAGGACAACCTCACCTATGGCGCCTTCCTCTCCGACCTGGTGCTCCGCCTCGAGACGCTCTACGGCCGCACCGACCTGGACCGGACCGCGAAGCTCGCGCAGAAGGAGACGGTGCTGAGCGAGGCGCGGACCCGCTTCGCGCGCGACGTGCGACCCCGCCTGCTCACCGGTGCCTTCCACGGCTTCGAGGCCCAGCCGCTCAACAACGCCACCCTCATCGGCACCCGCCTCTATTACCAGCGACTCGATCTGTTCGATGCCGTGTTCCGGCGCTACCGCAACGACCTGCGCGCCACCATCCACGCGGTCATTGGCGCCGCCGAAGCTCGCCCCGACCAGCCCTTCCAGGCCGTCGAGACCCTCCTCCAGTAGCGCCCCTCCACCCTCCTCGCCCTCGCCCTCTACCCTCCCCGTGTTATCTTCTCCGCTTCACTTTTTCGCAGCCGGAAGACCATGAGCTACGACCCGATCGCGATCGAGACGAAATGGCAGCAGCGCTGGGAGGAGCGCGGCACGAACGTGCTGAGCGACGAGCAGCTGCGCACCGCCGAGCGCCCGTTCTATAACCTGATGATGTTTCCCTATCCGTCCGCGGAGGGGCTCCACGTCGGCAACATGTACGCCTTCACGGGCGCCGACATCTACGGGCGCTGGAAGCGACTGCTCGGCGAGACCGTCTTCGAGCCGATCGGTTTCGATGCGTTCGGCATCCACTCCGAGAACTTCGCGCTCAGGATCGGCACTCACCCGATGGAGTTGATCCCGCGCAACGTCGCCAACTTCACGCGCCAGCTGCGCCGCATCGGCGCCATGTACGACTGGAACCATACCGTCGATACCACCGATCCGTCCTACTACCGTTGGACCCAGTGGCTCTTCCTGCAGCTCTTCCACGCCGGCCTCGCCGAGAAGAAGGAAGCGCCCGTCAACTGGTGCCCCTCCTGCAAGACCGTGCTCGCGAACGAGCAGGTCATTGCCGGCGCCTGCGAGCGCTGCGGCACCATGGTCGAGCAGCGCACGCTCTCGCAGTGGTTCTTCCGCATCACCCACTACGCCCAGCGCCTGCTCGACAACCTGTCCTGGATCGACTGGTCCGAGAGCACCCGCAAGGCGCAGGAGAACTGGATCGGCCGGAGCGAAGGCGCCGAGATCCGGTTCACGGTTGCCTCGCCCTGGCAGGCAACGCCCCACACCGCCGCGGCCGATGCCGTGGACCGGGCGCGCGCCTATCACCGCGCGCACCCCGGGGCGGGCGAGTTCGAGCAGCACCTCGAGATCCCGGTATTCACGACCAGGCCGGACACGATCTTCGGCGCTACCTTCCTGGTGCTCGCCCCCGAGCATCCGGTCGTCGGCTGGATCACCACCGATGCGCAGCGCGCCGAGGTCGAGGCCTACCGCGACCGGGCCGCCACCATGGATCTCGTCTCGCGCAAGAAGGCCGACAAGGAGAAGACCGGCGTCTTCACCGGCGCGTACGCGACCAATCCCGCCAACGGCGCGGAGATCCCGATCTGGATCGCGGACTACGTGCTCATGGAGTACGGGACCGGTGCCATCATGGCGGTGCCCGGTCACGACGAGCGCGACTTCGAGTTCGCCACGCAGTTCGGGCTCGACATCCGCCGCGTCATCGCCGCCCCGGGCGAGTCCGATCTCACGCCGCTCGAGGCCGCGTACGTCGGCGAAGGCACGGTCGTGAACTCGGGCGAGTTCGACGGTACCAGCACCGCCGCTGCGCCCGCGCTGATGACGCGCTGGCTGGCGGCGAGGGACGCCGCCGAGCCGCGCGTCAACTTCCGGCTGCACGACTGGTGCATCTCGCGCCAGCGCTACTGGGGACCGCCCATCCCGATCATCTACTGCGATGCCTGCGGCACCGTGCCGGTCCCCGAGCACGACCTGCCCGTCGTGCTGCCGCAGGTCGACAACTACAAGCCCGATGAGAGCGGCGTGAGCCCGCTCGCGCGCGTCGAGGAGTGGTACCGCGTGCCCTGCCCGCGCTGCGGCGGCCAGGCACGCCGGGAGAGCGACGTGAGCGACACGTTCCTCGACAGCGCGTGGTATTTCCTGCGCTATCCCTCCGCGCGCCGCGACGACGTGCCGTTCGATGCGGCGATCACGCAGCGCTGGCTGCCGGTCAACATGTACATCGGCGGCGAGGAGCACGCCGTGCTGCACCTGCTCTACAGCCGCTTCCTCACCATGGTGCTGAAGGACCTCGGCCACATCGACTTCGAGGAGCCGTTCACCACCTTCCGCAAGCACGGGCTGCTGATCAAGGAAGGCTCCAAGATGTCGAAGAGCCGCGGCAACGTCGTGATCCCTGACGAGTACATCGAGCGATGGGGTGCCGACACGTTCCGCACCTACCTCATGTTCCTCGGCCCCTACCAGGAGGGCGGCGACTTCCGGGACCAGGGGCTCCAGGGCCCGTACGGACTGCTCAAGCGCCTCTGGGACAGCATCGTCCCCGTCGCGGAGCTCGGCAACGAAGTGATCGCGCCCGAGCTCGAGCGGCGCCTGCACCGCACCATCCGCAAGGTCACCGAGGACATCGCCGCACTGCGCTACAACACCGCCATCGCCGCACTCATGGAGTACATGAATGCGTTGCGCGAAGGCGGTCGCGCGATCAGCCGCGCCGAGGTCGAGCCGCTCGTGCCGCTCGTCGCCCCGTTCGCACCGCACCTCGCCGAGGAGCTGTGGGAGCAGCTCGGCCACCGCGACGGCATCTTCACCGGCAGCAACTGGCCGGCCTTCGACGAGGACAAGGCGCGCGCCGACACCGTGGAAGTGGCCGTCCAGGTGAACGGCCGGCTGCGCGCCCGCCTGCAGTTGCCGCTCGGCGCCTCCGAGGCGCAGGCCAGGGAGGCCGCCCAGGCCGACGAGAACGTCTGCCGGTTCGTCGGCGAAAGCGCCGTGCGCAAGGTGATCTACGTGCCCGACCGGCTTCTCAACCTGGTCGTCAAGTGACTGCCGGAACACCTCTTGCACTGTTGCGGGGCAGACGACGCAGGGGCGTCGTACGCTTCACGACAGGAGGCAGAAATGGCCGATCGCAAGCTCCATGATGAGGGCACCGAGAACCGTGTCGAGGGCACGGCCGATGAGCTCGAGGGCAAGGTCCGCGGCAAGCTCGGCGACCTGACCGACAACCACAGCGAGCAGTTCAAGGGCAAGGCCAAGGAGCTCAAGGGCAAGGCCAAGAAGAAGGTCGGGGAGGCGCAGCAGGACGTGGCCCGCGATCGCGACGAGCGCATCTGACGGGGCGTCGGCTGCATGCAGCACGGAAGGGCGCGGTCTCGCTGGACCGCGCCCTTCCCGCATCCGGGCGGACGCGCTCCGCGCACGCCGCTGGCACCCTGCGCTACGCTCTGACCCGAAGCACTTCCGCGCGGCTGTCAACCGCTGGATTTCACGGCCCGAATCGATCATCTTTTAAGGCGTGGAAAGCGAGCCGTGGGAGCGGTTTCCCGAGGGCGAACGGCAGTTGACGGGGGCCGGTGCGCCGGTTAACTTTAAGGTCTTGACGCGGGGTGGAGCAGTCTGGTAGCTCGCCGGGCTCATAACCCGGAGGTCGCGGGTTCAAATCCCGCCCCCGCTACTGTCGGGAGCACGTCTCCCAACCATCCGACGAGAGGAATCCGGTGGCGTTTGCGCAGCTGATGGTCGGCACGCGACGCACGGACCGGGCAGGCCGCCCGGCCCGCGATGTGGACTCTCGACCGGGGCTTGCGGGAGAAGGCTGACGCGACGTCGTTCCGCGCCACTTCGACCGCCGCCCGCGCCGCCTGAGCCGCGCGGGTTTTTCGTCGGTAGCCGGGACGTATCGCTGGCCGGGTAGCTCGGTTGGCTTGCGCCGACTCTGCTTCCAGGCGAGCTGTCCGAAGGGTTCGGCCAGGTAGCTCAGTTGGCTTGCGCCGACTTCGCTTCCAGGCGAGCTGTCCGAAGGGTTCGGCCAGGTAGCTCAGTTGGTAGAGCACACGACTGAAAATCGTGGTGTCGACAGTTCAATTCTGTCCCTGGCCACTCGGTTTACGCCCGTAGCTCAATTGGTAGAGCACCGGTCTCCAAAACCGGGGGTTGGGGGTTCGATTCCCTCCGGGCGTGTTGAGCCCAGACGGGCGACAATTCGGGTGGTGAAGGCGATCGACAGAGCTCGTTATCGCCGCCGGTTGGCAAAGGGCCGCCTCCGGGCCTTCCAGCCGTGGGTTCGGCTCGCATGGTCGCGGCGCACCGCCTCCGAGCGTTGCGCTCGCGCCGAGGGCTGACGCTGGCGCTTCCAGCCGTGGGTTCGGCTCGCGCGGTCGGGGCGCACCGCCTCCGGGCGTTGCGCTCGCGCCGAGGGAGGACGGGCTGGCGCTTCCAGCCGTGGGTTCGGCTCGCATGGTCGGGGCGCACCGCCTCCGGGCGTTGCGCTCGCGCCGAGGGAGGACGGTGGCGCCTGCACCCGTGGGTTCGGCTCGCGCGGTCGGGGCGCACCGCCTCCGGGCGTTGCGCACGCGCCGAGGGGCTGACGGACTGTGCCGTTGAGTGGTTGAAGAGTAGGCCGAACGCCCCCATCGTCTAGTGGCCTAGGACATCTGGTTCTCAGCCAGAAAACCGGGGTTCGATTCCCCGTGGGGGTACTGCAGTCGTGGAGTGGGCTTGCGCGGGTCGCGGCTCACGCGAGCGTGGCTCGCGTAGCTCAGTGGTAGAGCACTCCCTTGGTAAGGGAGAGGCCGCGGGTTCAATCCCCGCCGCGAGCTCTGGGGTGGACCGGGCGGGATTTGCGCCGGGAAGAGTGGGTTCGGCTCGCGGTTCAGGGGCGCACCGCCTCCGGGCGTTGCGCTCGCGCTGGGAAGGCCTGGACTGTTGGGGATCAGGGAGCTGGTGGGGCCGAACGCCCCCATCGTCTAACGGTTAGGACGCCAGGCTTTCAATCTGGTAACCCGGGTTCGACTCCCGGTGGGGGCATCGCAGGTAGTAGAAGCGCGGAGAGCGTCGCGGGCGTAGCTCAGTTGGTAGAGCGTCTGCTTGCCATGCAGAAGGTCGCCGGTTCGAGTCCGGTCGCCCGCTCTCGAGAGGAACGCGGGATCGCGAGATCCCTGGAGGGGCTGTAGCTCAGCTGGTTAGAGCGCCGCACTGTCACTGCGGAGGCCGTGGGTTCGAGTCCCATCAGTCCCGTTGTACGCTGGTTGACAACTCAGGTGGTTACGGCGCCCCGCGGGGGCGCTGGTCCGGGGCTGTAGCTCAGCTGGGAGAGCGCTGCAATCGCACTGCAGAGGTCAGGGGTTCGACTCCCCTCAGCTCCACTGTGATCTCCGGATCGCATACTTGCGAGAAGCTCGGATGGCGGAAATGGCAGACGCGCAGGATTCAGGATCCTGTGGGGGAAACCCCGTGAGGGTTCAAGTCCCTCTCCGAGCATCTTCTCGCACGGCCCACGTGCTGAAATTGGTAGACAGGCTGGTTTGAGGGACCAGTGCCAGAAATGGCGTACAGGTTCGAGTCCTGTCGTGGGCATGCACGGTTGTGATTCTGCGCGCGCGTGACGCCCGGAGGCGGCACGCCTCGACCGTGCGAGTGCATGATCCATCACACGGTGGTGGTTTTGCGGGAGCGTGACGCCGGAGCTGGCACGCCCTTCCCGTGCGAGTGTGATATTGCACGATTGTGATGTTCGGTCCGCGCCCATAGCTCAATTGGATAGAGCACCTGACTACGGATCAGGAGGTTTCAGGTTCGAGTCCTGATGGGCGCACTGGCCGGTGGGGTACCGAAGCGGCTAACCGGGACAGACTGTAAATCTGTTGGCCTCAGGCCTACGAAGGTTCGAATCCTTCCCCCACCATGCGCTCTGATGTTGCAGCGGGCACCGAGCCCCAGAGCCGCGGGCGCGTAGCTCAGTTGGTTAGAGCGCTACGTTGACATCGTAGAGGTCACAGGTTCGAGTCCTGTCGCGCCCATTGGTCCGCCGTCGCGCTGGATCGTGCGAGTCGTTGGCCGAGCGGCCGCCGGTTACGGCGCCCGACGGCGGATCATCGGGGCTGTAGCTCAGTTGGGAGAGCGCCTGAATGGCATTCAGGAGGTCAGGGGTTCGACTCCCCTCAGCTCCACTCGTCCGGTCTGGTGATCGCGTGATTTGCGTTCGCGCCTGGCCGCGGTTCCCGCTTGCACGGGACGGGCATGCCGCCTGCAGGCGTCACGCTCGCACGCGACAGGCGTGACGGGCCACTGTAGCTCAGGGGTAGAGCACTCGATTCGTAATCGAGCGGTCGTCGGTTCAAATCCGACCAGTGGCTCTGCGGTAGCAGTGTGCGGGAGTAGCTCAGTTGGTAGAGCATCAGCTTCCCAAGCTGAGGGTCGCGGGTTCGAGCCCCGTCTCCCGCTTGTTGACGGTTGTGTTGCGAGCGTGACGCCCGGAGGCGGCACGCCAGTCCCGTGCGAAGTCAACCCACGGCTGGGAGCGGGAGAGGCGGCACGCC
>DATHVV010000166.1:0-12923 GCA_035461105.1 Longimicrobiales bacterium
GCGTCGCGATCGCGCGCGCATTCGTGGGCGCGGGCGCGGACATCATCCACGTCTCGGCCGGGCAGACCACGCCGGAGGCGCGCCCGGTCTACGGGCGCATGTTCCAGACGCCGTTCAGCGACCGGATCCGCAACGAGGCGCGCGTTCCGACCATCGCGGTCGGCAACATCACGGACGCGGACCAGGTGAACTCCATCATCGTGTCGGGCCGCGCCGACCTGGTAGCGCTCGCCCGCCCGCACCTGGCCGACCCGAACTGGACGCTGCGCGCCGCCGCGCAGCTCGGCTACCGCGCCCAGTGGTGGCCGCCGCAGTATCAGAGCGCGAAGCTGCAGCTCGAGCGCGGCTTCGAGAGGGCGAAGCAGCTGGAGGCACAGCGTGACGCCTGAGCGCGGCGCCGCCGCGGGCGCGGCGTCCGAGCGCTGGCTCGAGGGCCGGCATGCCATCGTCACCGGCGGGTCGCGCGGCCTGGGGGCGGCGATCGCCGATGCGCTCGCCGCGCGTGGCGCCCGCGTGAGCGTGCTCGGCCGGGATGAGGCCGCGCTCGAGCGGGTCGCGGCCGGGCTCGGGCGGCATGGCGTCGATGCCATGGCGCTGGCGTGCGACGTCACCGATGCGGCCGGGGTCGCCGCCGCGTTCGCGCGGGCGCGCGACGCGCACGGCGACCCGTACGTGCTGGTGAACAACGCCGGCCAGGCCGACGGCGCGCCGTTCCTGGAGACGACCCGCGACCTGTGGGACCGGATGCTCGCGGTGAACCTGACGGCCGCGTACCTGTGCGCGCAGCAGGTGCTCGGCGCGATGCTCGAGCGCAGCGCGGGCCGGATCGTCAACGTCGCCTCGATGAGCGGCCTGCGCGGCTACCGCAACGTCAGCGCCTACACCGCGGCCAAGCACGGCCTGGTCGGGCTCACGCGCGCACTGGCGGCGGAAACCGTGCGCCACGGCATCACCGTCAACGCGCTCTGTCCGGCGTACGCCGACACGGACATGGCGCGCGCCGCGACGCGGACCGTCATGCGCGACATGGGGAAGACGGAGTCGGAAGCGGCCGCGATGATCGCACGCACGGTGCAGCGCGGCACGCTGATCGAGCCGCGCGAGGTCGCGAGCGCGGCCGCCTGGCTCTGCTCGCCGGACGCGACCGGCATCACCGGCCAGGCGATCGCGATCGCCGGCGGCGAGGTTTAGACGTGGCGCCGAAGTTCGTGACGGATCACGTCCCCCAGCCGAGGCCGGGGCCTGACGGAGCGCGACGATGACGCCCGGGGAGGCGGCGCGTGCCGGCGCCGACCGCGAGTTCCTGATCGGGCTCTCCCGCGCATTCGGCGGGGCGGTCTTCTTTTCGCTGCCGCTGCTCATGACGATGGAGATGTGGCAGTTCGGATTCTATCTCGATCGCGTCAGGATCGGGCTGCTGCTCGTGCTGATCCTGCCGCTGCTCATCGTGCTGGCCCGGTTCTCGGGCTTCATGCTCACCAGCAGCTGGCTCGAGGACGTCGTGGACGGAGTCATCGCGCTGGGCGTTGGCGTGGCGGCGGCCGCGACCATCATGCTGACGCTCGACCTGCTAGGCCCCGGCATGTCGCTGCGGGAGATCACTGGCAAGATCGCGCTGCAGGCCGTACCGGGCAGCTTCGGCGCGGTGCTGGCGAACAGCCAGTTCAGCGCGGACCGCGCGGAGCAGCGGCACGAGAAGGCGCTTCGTCGTCGCGCCGGTTACCCCGCGCAGCTACTGTTCATGGCGGTCGGCGCAGTATTCCTCGCATTCAACATCGCTCCCACGGAGGAGATCGTGCTGCTCTCGGCCCGCCTGGGCCCCGCTCACGCGTTCAGCGTCCTGCTGCTTACGCTGATACTGATGCACGCCTTCGTGTTTGGCTCCCGTTTCCGCGGCATGCCCGAGCGACCGGAGGGCATGTCCGGCATCAGCCTGTTCCTGCGCTACACGCTGGTCGGTTACGCCATCGCCCTCCTGGTGAGCGGGTACGTGCTCTGGACGTTCGGCACACTCGGTCCGCAGAGCGGCGGCAATGGTGCGGTTGGGCTGGTCGTGCTCGGGTTGCCGGCCGGTCTCGGCACGGCCGCCGCCCGGCTCGTGCTCTGAGCGGCCCGTGCCTGCGCGTCGAAAGACCTCGATCACGTCCCGCTGGGAGTGGGTTGCCGCCGCCGTCAGTGCGTTGCTCGTGGCCGGACTGATTTCGCTGCTGGCGTCGCAGGCCCTGCGCCCCCGGTCGCCGCCGGACCTGCGCGTCTCCGTCGATGCCGTGGAGCGCCGGGATGGACAGCATCTGGTGCGCTTCACGATCCGCAACCGTGGCACCGAGACTGCCGCGGACCTGCACGTGGAGGGCGAGCTGCAGCAGGCCGGCGAGACGGTCGAGCGGAGCACCGCCGTGCTGGACTACGTACCCGGCGGCGCGGCGCGGCAGGGCGGTGTCTTTTTCGCGCGAGATCCGCGAGCGTACACGCTCAGGGTCGTACCGCGCGGCTACCAGGTTCCGTGACCATGGACACTCCCCGTGAGGACTCCCCCGATCCGGCCGAAGAGGCGGAGGTGCAGGTGCAGGTGAAGACGGAGCTGCGCGCCGCGGAGCTGCAGCCGGCCAGCTTCGGCTGGCAGGTCGAGGATCGCGTCGCCACCATCACGCTCGACCGGCCCGAGCGCAAGAACCCGCTCAGCTTCCAGTCGTACATGGAGCTGCGCGACACGTTCCGACAGCTCAGGTACGCGACCGACGTCCGCGCGGTCGTGATCACCGGCGCCGGCGAGAATTTCTGCTCGGGCGGCGACGTGCACGAGATCATCGGCCCGCTCGTCGAGCTGCAGCAGGCCGGCCGCATCGACGAGCTGCTCGCGTTCACGCGCCTGACGGGCGAGCTGGTGCAGGCCATGCGCGCGTGCCCGCAACCCATCGTGGCCGCGATCGACGGGGCCTGCGTCGGCGCGGGCGCGATCATCGCCATGGCCAGCGACCTGCGCCTCGGCACCGCGCGCAGCAAGGTCGCGTTCCTGTTCGTGCGCGTCGGCCTCTCCGGCGCCGACATGGGCGCGTGCGCGATCCTGCCGCGCCTCATCGGCCAGGGCCGCGCCAGCGAGCTGCTCTTCCTGGGACGCTCCATGGACGGTACCGAGGCGGAGCGCTGGGGCTTCTACAATCGGCTGTGCGACCCGGCGTCGGTGCTCGCGGACGCGCGCGAGCTGGCGCGCGGCCTGGCCCACGGCCCGACGTTCGCCCACGCCATGACCAAGCGCGCGCTGCACCAGGAGTGGGCGATGGGGGTGGACGAGGCGATCGAGGCCGAGGCCCAGGCCCAGGCGATCTGCATGCAGACAGGCGACTTCGCGCGCGCGTACCACGCGTTCGTCAAGAAGGAACGCCCCGTCTTCGAGGGCGACTGAATGCCCGATTCCACCTACCTGGACTGGCCGTTCTTCGACGACGCTCACCGCGAGCTCGCGCGCGCCATCCGCGCGGCCGCGCCCCGCTACGGGGCGCTGGCGCACGAAGGCGACGTCGACGGGGCCACCCGCGCGCTGGTCCGCGCGCTCGCGGCGGACGGCTGGCTGCGCTACGTGGTGCCCTCGGCGCACGGCGGCGCGCACGCCCGCCTCGACGTCCGCTCCATCTGCATCCTGCGCGAGTCGCTCGCGTACGTCGCCGGCCTGGCCGACTTCGCGTTCGCCATGCAGGGCCTCGGCACCGGCGCGATCAGCGAGTTCGGCACCGAGGCGCAGCGGCAGCGCTACCTGCCCCCGGTGCTCTCCGGCGAGGCGGTGGCAGCGTTCGCGGTCTCGGAGCGGGACGCGGGTTCTGACATCGCCGCCATGCGCACCACCGCCCGCCGCGATGCCGGCGGCTTCGTGCTCGATGGCGAGAAGACCTGGATCTCGAACGCCGGGATTGCGGATCACTACCTGGTGGTGGGCCGCTTCCCGGAGGCGGGCGAGCGCGGCTACGCGGCGTTCATGGTCGATGCGGCGACCGCCGGGCTGCGCGTGAGCGAGCGGCTCGTGGTGAGCGCGCCACACGTGCTCGGCACGCTGGTGCTCGAGAGCTGCCGCGTCCCGGCCGACGCGCTCGTGGGCGAGCCCGGCGCGGGCCTGCGCGTGGCCCTGGCCACGCTCGACATCTTCCGCACCACGGTCGGCGCCGCCGCCCTGGGATTCGCGCGGCGCGCGTTCGACGAGGCGCTCGCCTGGACGCGCCAGCGACACACGTTCGGGCAGCCGCTTTCGGCGCACCAGCTGACCCAGGCGAAGCTCGCCGACATGGCGGTCGCGATCGATGCCGCCGCGCTGCTCGTCTACCGCGCGGCCTGGACGCGCGATCGCGGCGCGACCCGCATCGCGCGGGAGGCCGCGATGGCCAAGCTGTACGCGACCGACCACGCGCAGCAGGTGATCGACGAGGCGGTGCAGCTGCTCGGGGCACGCGGCCTGCTCGCGGACTCGACGGTCGAGCGGCTCGCGCGCGAGGTGCGCGCGCTGCGCATCTACGAGGGCACGAGCGAGATCCAGAAGCTGGTCATCGCAGGGCAGGTCCTGGCCGGCGAAGCCGCGCTGCCCCCGCGCGAACCCGAGCTCCGACCATGACGCGCCGCTCCGATCCGTCCGCCGCCACCGCCCACCGCGACACGTTCGCGCGCGACCACCTGCCGCCGCCCGGGCTCTGGCCGGTCATCGAGTTCACGCTGCCCGAGCTGGCCTATCCGCCGCGCCTGAACTGCGCGGTCGAGCTGCTCGACCGCACCGCTGCGGCGGGGCCGGACCGCACCGCGATCGTGCATCCCGAAGGCCGCTGGAGCTACGCCGAGCTGCTCGCGCACGCCAACCGCATCGCCCGCGTGCTCGTGGAGGACGCCGGCCTCGTGCCCGGCAACCGCGTGCTGCTCCGCGCGCCCAACAACCCGATGCTCGTGGCCTGCTGGTTCGCGGTACTGAAGGCCGGCGGCATCGTGGTCTGCACCATGCCGCTGCTGCGCCCGCGCGAGATCGCGTACGTGCTCGACAGGGCGCAGGTCGGCCTGGCGCTTACCGACGCCCGCGTCAGCGACGACCTGCGGGAGGCCGCCAACGTGGCGGCGGCGGCGCCGCGCGTGCTCGAGTTCGGCAGCCCGGACGCGCCCGCCGAGCTGGAGACGCTCATGCGCTACAAGCCGGATACGTTCGATGCCGTGGACACGGCCGCGGAGGACATCGCCATCATCGCGTTCACATCGGGCACGACCGGTCACGCCAAGGGCACGATGCACAATCACCGCGACTTGCTGGCGGTCGCGGACACGTTCTCGCGGCACGTGCTCCGGCCCGAGCCCGACGACCTCTTCTGCGGCTCGCCGCCGCTTGCGTTCACGTTCGGGCTGGGCGGGCTGGTGCTCTTCCCGATGCGCATCGGCGCGTCCACGCTGCTCCTCGAGCAGGCGTCGCCACCGCTCCTGCTCGAGGGCGTCCGCAGCTTCGGCGCGACCATCAGCTTCACGGCACCGACGGCCTACCGTGCCATGACCGCGGAGGCCGCGAAAGGAGGCGTGGGCCGGCTGCGGAAGTGCGTGTCCGCCGGCGAGACGCTGCCGGCTGCGACGTTCGAGGCCTGGGAGCGCGCCACCGGCATCCGCATCATCGACGGCATCGGCTCGACCGAGATGCTGCACATCTTCATCTCGGCGGCGGACGCCGACATCCGCCCCGGCTCGACCGGGCGCACCGTGCCGGGCTTCCGCGCGTGCATCCTGGATGAGGCGGGCCGGGAGGCGCCCCGCGGCACGATCGGCCGGCTCGCGGTGCGCGGTCCCACCGGATGCCGCTACCTGGACGACCCGGAGCGGCAGCGCGGCTACGTGCACGACGGCTGGAACCTCACGGGCGATGCGTACGTGCAGGACCAGGACGGCTACTTCTGGTACCAGGCCCGCACTGACGACATGATCATCTCCGGTGGCTACAACATCGCCGGCCCCGAGGTCGAAAACGTGCTGCTCGAGCACGATTACGTGAAGGAGTGCGGCGTGATCGGCGTGCCCGACCTGGAGCGCGGCAGCGTCGTCACCGCCGTGGTCGTGCTGCGCGCCGGCGTCGCCGCGGATGAGGAGACCGTGCGCGCGCTGCAGGACCACGTGAAGGCGCAGCTCGCGCCGTACAAGTACCCGCGCGTGATCCGCTTCGCGGAGTCGCTGCCGCGCACCGCGACCGGCAAGCTGCAGCGGCACCTGCTGCGGGAGGCGAGCGCATGAGTGGCTCGCGCCCGCTTGATGGGGCGGGGACCGATGCTACCGAGGGCATGCCCGGGCCGCTCATCGAGCCCGAGGGCTGGCCGCGCGGCGTCGGCTACGCGCACGGAGTGGTGCGGCCGGGACGCGTGCTCGCGCTGGCCGGGCAGATCGGCTGGGAGCCGCGCACGCAGCAGCTCGTGTCCGGCGGCTTCGCGGCGCAGTGCCGGCAGACGTTCGCGAACATTGCCGCGCTGCTGCGCACCGCCGGCGCCCGGCCGGAGCACATGGTGCGCGCCACGTGGTACATCACGGATGGCGACGCGTACCTGGCCGCGCGACGCGAGATCGGCGCTGCCTGGCGGGAGCATTTCGGCAGCCACTACCCGGCCATGGCCGTCGTCGTCGTCGCCGGCCTGGTCGAGCGCGGCGCGCTCGTGGAGATCGAGGTAACCGCCGTCATCGACTGAACCGCATCGGTCCGTGCCATCCCGGGGGCTGCGGGATGGCGCGCCTCATTCGGGCGGCGTGCCGCCCGTGACCGTGCTCCGGATCCGGTCTAGCTGGCGCAGGTGCAGCAGGTCGTGCCCCGCATACAGCCGCATCAGGTGCGCGAGCGTCTCCTCGCCGCGCTCGGAGTGGACGCCCACGCGTTCCAGGTCGGCCGGCGCCGCGCGCTCCAGCAGCCGCAGGTTCGCCTCCCGGAGTATCGTGAACGTGCGCAGCGCCTGCACCGGGTCGGCATCCTCGTACCCGAGCCGCTCCGCCCAGAGGTCCTGGTCGTAGCCCGTGATCGCGGGACGCTCGTGCGCGAGCACCATGCGCAGCCGCCACCCCCAGACCAGCTCGGAGTCCGCGAGGTGCGCGAGCACGTGGAGCGTCGACCATTTGCCGGGCGCCTCGCGACGCGCCAGCAGCTTCGGCGCGATCCCCGCGGCCCGCTCCTTCAGGGCGGAGGGCATTGCGCGCAGGACCTGCAGCGGATCGCGGCCGCCGAGCAGCTCCTGCAGCGCGACCACGTACGCGGCGATCTCTTCCGGCGTGCTCGTTGCAGCATTCGTGAAGATGGACATGGGTTACTCCGCGCCGAAGGCGATGGTGCTGAGCAGTGCGTTCTCGGCCTGCCGCGAATCGAGGCGCGTGTGTTGCACCACCACCGGGATGTCGGACTCGATCAGGCTCGCGAAGTCCGTATCCCGCGGTACCGGCTCGGGATCGTGCAGGTCGTTGAAACGCATGTGCAGCGTACGACGCGCCGCGACCGTGAGGCGATACGGCCCCACCGGCTCGCGATCGGAGAAGAATATGGTGACCTGGATGTGCGCGTCGCGATCCGACGCGTTCAGGATGCACGCCGTCTCGTGGCTCGTCATGGCCGGTGCCGGGCCGGTGCTCGCGCCCGGGATGTACCCCTCGGCGATCGCCCAGCGCCGGCGGCCGATCGGTGTGCTCATGCCTCAACTCCTTCTCGCGAGCGCGGCCGCGCTCGCGGTTCCGGGTACACGCGGGGATCGCCGCGGCCGGGACCGGCGTCGGTCGCCATGGTGATCCTGGTCATGGGCGTCGCCGGCGTCGGGAAGACCACCGTCGGCAGCGAGCTGGCCCGCCAGCTCGGCTGGCCATTCGTCGATGCCGACGAGGAGCACTCGCCCGCGAACATCAAGAAGATGCGCGTCGGCATCCCGCTGGGCGAGACCGACCGGGTCTCCTGGCTTGCCGGCGTCCGCCGCCGGCTCGAGCGGCACCGCGCCCGCGGCGAGGACGTGGTCCTCGCCTGCTCGGCGCTGAAGCAGGCGCACCGCGACTACTTGGAGGCCGGCGCCGGGAAGCTGCTCACCATCTACCTGCACGCCCCGGGCGACGTGGTCGCCCGCCGTCTCACCGTGCGCCCCGGGCACTTCGCGGGCCCGGAGCTGCTCGCGAGCCAGTACCGCGCGCTCGAACCACCGCACGACGCGGTCCCGATCGATGCCTCGCACCCGCTGGGCGACGTCATCGCCACGATCCGTGCGCACCTCCCGCAGGGGGCCTGATCGGCATGACGCCGCCGGTCAGCGCGGGCGCCCGGGCGGCTGCGCCGCTGCCACTCCCGACCGACGCGCTCAGCCCGGCTTCACCGCGTGGCCGCCGAACTGCTGGCGCATGACGGCCAGCAGCCGGTCGGCGTAGGAGTCGTCCACGCGCGAGCGGAAGCGCGCCTGCAGCGCGAGCGTGATGACGGGCGCCGGCACCGCGAGCGCGATCGACTCGGCCACCGCCCAGCGACCTTCTCCCGAGTCCTCCACGTACGGCGCGACGCCCCCCAGCTCGGGGTTCTCGTCGAGCGCGCGTGCGATCAGATCCAGCAGCCAGGACCGCACCACGCTGCCGCTGCGCCATATCGCCGCGATCTGCCCCGCGTCCAGCTCGAGCTCGTGCTTCGCCTCAAGAAGCGCGAAGCCCTCGGCGTATGCCTGCATCATGCCGTACTCGATCGCGTTGTGCACCATCTTCACGAAATGCCCGGCGCCGGACGGGCCGACCCGCCCCCAGCCGGCGTTCGGGGCCGGCGCGAGCGTCGCGAAGATCGGGCGCAGACGTTCCACGGCCGGTGCGTCGCCTCCGATCATCAGGCTGTAACCCGCGCTCCGCCCCCAGATGCCACCGCTCGTTCCCGCATCGATGTAGTGCAGCCCCGCGCGCGCCAGCTCAGCGGCGCGACGGATCGTGTCGCGGTAGTAAGTGTTGCCGCCATCGATCACGGTGTCGCCAGCGGCCAGGAGCGGGCGGAGCGTCGCGAGCGTACGGTCGAGCGCGTCGCCGGACGGAATCATGATCCAGATCGCGCGGGGCGGCGCGAGCGCGGCCACCAGCTCGGCGACGGATGCAACACCCTCGACCCGGTCGGCGCCGGCCGCTTCGCGGGCCGCGGGATCCGGATCGAAGCCGACGACGCGGTGTCCGCCCGCGGCCAGCCGCGCTCCCATGTTGCCGCCCATGCGTCCCAGGCCGATGAGCCCAATGTCCATGCCTCACCTCGAGGAAGAGTGCCGCGCGTCTCCGACCACGATTCGTGCCAGCGCTGCGCGCGCGCGGTGACCGGCACGTCGCGCGGGCGCGAGCTGCGGGATCACTTCGGAGCGGTGCACGGCCGCCGTGCCGACGTCGAGCGGCTCCTCGCCGGGTACGCCGGCGTTCACCTGCACGCCGGCGTCTTCCCCGATTCCGCGTCCGCCCTCGCGCACGAGCGCTTCTCGTTCGTTCACCTGGACCTGGACCTGGAGCCCAGCACGCGCGACGCGCTCGCGTTCTTCCAGCCGCGGCTGCTCCCCGGCGGCATCCTGGTCGGCGACGACTACGACTTCCCCGGCGTGCGCAGCGCGTTCGCGAGCTGGTACGCCGGGTCTCCCGACACCCTGGTCGAGCTCCCGTGGGGGCAGGTGATCGCGTTCCGGGCCGGCCCCTGAGGGCGCGACTGGCCCGGGGCCGGTGGCCAGCGCATCTTCGGGGTACTGATGGGAGCTGAGCCGGGCGCCGTGATGCGCGCCGCTCCGACCGGTGCCGGTTCGGCGCTCCGCCAACCCGGCGACGACCGCGGCCGGGTCCGTCCCCTGAATCGAACCTGAAGCGTGGTCACTCTCGCCGTCGTCATTGCCGTCTCGCTCGGCATCTCCTTCCTCTGCTCGATCCTGGAGGCGGTGCTGCTTTCCATCTCGCACTCCTACGTTGCCGTGCTTCAGGAGCGCGGCAGCCGCGCGGGCGCGCTGCTCGCGCGCATGCGCGAGAACATCGACGAGCCCATCGCCGCGATCCTCACGCTCAACACGATCGCGCACACCGTCGGCGCCGCCATGGGCGGGGCACTGGCGCTGACCGTCTTCGGCGAGGCCTGGATCGCCGCCTTCTCCGCGGTGCTCACGCTCGCCATCCTCGTGTTCTCGGAGATCCTGCCCAAGACGATCGGCGCGAGCTACTGGCAGACGCTGGCGCCGCCCACCGCGTTCGTGCTGCGCATCCTGATCGTCGTACTGAAGCCGGTGCTGGTGCCGCTCGCCTGGTTCAACCGCCTGATCTCGCCGCGCGGACGCCACGCGCCCAGGGTCAGTCGCGCCGAGCTCGAGGTGCTCGCGGAGCTGGGCCGCAAGGAAGGCGTGCTCGACGAGGACGAGTGGCAGGTCGTAACCAACGTCATGAACCTCGACCAGATCCACGTCTCCGAGGTAATGACGCCGCGCACGCAGATCGTCGCGGTGGAGGTCGAAGCCGGCGTAGGCTGCGCGAAGGACCTGTTCCTGGAGAGCGGCCACGGCCGGCTGCCGGTCTACCGCGGCGCGCTCGACGAGATCGCGGGCATCGTCCTCTCCCGCGACCTGTGGCGCGCTACCGAGGAGGGCATCACCGACCTGCGCGAGGTCATGCGCGACCCCTACTTCGTGCCCGAGACGAAGCCCGTCGAGGATCTCATCCGCGAGATGCGCAAGGCGCAGATCGGCATTGCCATCGTCATCGACGAGTTCGGCGGCACCGCCGGGCTGGTCACGCTCGAGGACCTGATCGAGGAGATCGTCGGCGAGATCCGCGACGAGCACGACCTCGCGCCGCTCCCGTTCGAGGCCGTCGAGGGCGAGGTCCGCATGGCGGGCAACGTGCCGGTGTGGGACGTCAACGAGCGCTTCGGCCTCGACCTCCCCGAGGGCGACTACACCACCATCGGCGGCTTCATCCTGGGCGCACTCGGCCGCATCCCCGAGGAAGGCGCCGAGGTCCCCGTCGGCAAGGCAGCCCTGCTGCGCGTCCTGCGCATGGACGGCCGCCGCATCAGCCGCGTCGCGTTCGTCGAGAACGATCCCGGCGCTTCAGCGCGGTAGCCAGGGAGCACCGCGAGCGGCCTGCGTCACTCCGCCCGCCCGATATGGAGCCCGCGGCCGGAGAGACCGGGTGACTGGAAGCCGGGCACCAGGCCCGCCTCGCGGAAGCACGCGCTCAGCTGCCCGGCCGTGAACATGCCCAGCTCGTGCACCTCCGCGGCACGCTCGATTCCCTCAGGCCGACCGATCAGGTACTCGAAGCGGAGCCGGGAGACATCGCCGTCGATCTCCAGGTGGCTCATCCGGCATACGGTCACGCCCGCTGCCTCGGCGGTCACCGCCACCACTCGTCCGGCCTCGAGCGCTTCCGGCTCGAACCACGGCTCCACGAGCGCCATGCCTCCCGGTACCAGGTGATCCCGGAAACAGCGCAGCGTGCGCACCACGTTCGCGAGCGTGCGCACGTAGCCGATCGCGCTGAAGAGACAGAGGATCACGTCGTAACGCTTCCCCAGCTCGAACGAGATCATGTCGCCCTCGAAGACCTGCGACGTCGGCAGCTTGCGGCGAGCGATCGCCACGAACGCCGGATCGAGGTCGAGTGCGTCCACCTCGAATCCATGCTGCTGCACCAGCAGCCGGGCGTGCTCCCCGGTTCCGGCGGCGACGTCCAGGATGCGCCGCGCCGCCGGGTCGTGGGCGCGGATCAGCGCGGCGATCGCCGCCGCCTCGGCGGGATAGTCCTTCAAACTCGTGTAGATGAGATCGTACAGCTCGGCCGACGCGGAGAACATGCCGGCCCGTCACCAGCTCGGAACCCGCTCCCGGATCCGGGAGTCGACATCGGTCAGCGCCATCTCGCATCTCGTTCGGGGTGAGTGATGCGCCCGCCTGCGGCCGAATCGCCAAGGTATACCGGCCCCCGCGTCCCCGGCAGAGTCCCCGTCGCCCTCCGCGCCAGCACCACCCGGCCGCCCGGCGTGGCCCATTGACCGCCTTGACCCGGTCTACCGGCGCGCGCTATACTGAACCATATGGTTCATTATCCCCCCGAACTCGACCCCGCCTTCGGCGCCCTGGCCGATCCCACGCGACGCGGCATCCTCGAGCTGCTCGGGCGGGGCGACGCCTCGATCAGCGAGCTGGCCGGCCGCTTCCAGATGACGCTCACCGGTCTGAAGAAGCACGTGCAGGTGCTCGAGTCGGCGGGCCTGGTGAGCACGGCCAAGGTGGGTCGGGTGCGGGTCTGCCGGCTGGGCCCGCGCCGGCTGGAGGCGGAGCGTGCCTGGATCCGGGATTACGAGCAGGTGCTGGAGGAGCGCCTCAACCGGCTCGGGGATTTCCTCGAGCGCACGAAAGGAGCCGCATCATGAGCTCGTCGATGAAGGAGCACGCCGCGGCGCAGGTCACGACGCCGACGGCCCGCGAGATCCGCATCGAGCGCGTCTTCGACGCGCCCCGCGACCGGGTCTGGCGGGCGTTCACGGAACCGGAGCTGGTGGCGCAGTGGTGGGGCCGGGGCAACCGGCTGGTGGTCGAGCGGCTGGAGGTCGAGCGGGGCGGCCACTGGCGGTTCGTGGAGCACGGGCCGGAAGGCGTGCACGGCTTCGAGGGCCGCTTCCGCGAGGTCCTGCCGCCCGAGCGCCTGGTGCACACGTTCGAGTGGGATGGGATGCCGGGCTACACGGTGCTGGAGACCGTGACGTTCGAGGATCTCGGCGACGGGCGCACGAAGATCGTCAACACGTCGCTGTTCTACACGACCGAGGAGCGCGACGGCATGCTGAGCTCGGGCATGGAGCAGGGCCTTGACCAGAGCTACGCCGCGCTCGACCGCCTGCTCGCCACGCTCGTGTGAGCGCGGCGCGCTCACGCTCAGTCGGGCAGCCTGCCGCGGACGAGGAGCGGGTACGGGTTCACGGGGTC
>DATHVV010000167.1:0-1609 GCA_035461105.1 Longimicrobiales bacterium
CGCACCGGGTTCGCGCACCTGTTCGAGCACCTGATGCTGTTCACCGGCTCGCGCAACGTGCCGGAGGGGACGGCCTGGGCGCTCATGGAGGCCGCGGGCGCGCGCGCCGGCCCGGACCTGAACGGCACGACCAGCGCGGACCGGACGAACTACTTCCAGCAGGTGCCCTCGCACGCACTGGAACGGGCGTTCTGGATCGAGGCGGACCGCATGGCCACGCTCGATGACGCGCTCAACCAGGCGAAGCTGGACAATCAGCGCGAGGTGGTGAAGAACGAGCGTCGCCAGAGCGTGGACAACCAGCCGTACGGTCTCGCGCAGCAGAAGCTGCTCTCGTACACGTTCCCGGAGGGGCATCCCTACCACCATCCGGTGCTCGGCTCGATGGAGGACCTGACGGCCGCGTCGCTCGAGGATGTGCGCGCGTTCTTCCGGACCTACTACGTGCCCAACAACGCGGTGCTCGCGGTGACCGGAGACATCGACGTGGACGACGCGAAGGCTCTGGTGCGACGCTACTTCGGGCCGATCCCGCGCGGCGCCGATCCGCCGCCGCTGCGGGACGCGACGCTGCCGCCGCTGATCGGGGCGGCGCAGCGGGAGGTGATCCAGGACCCGAACGCGCCCGGCCCCGCGGTCTACGTGGGCTACCGCATGCCGAGCGCACGCGACGCGCGCGCGCCCGTGGTCACGCTGCTGGGCGGGCTGCTCGCGAGCGGCCGCTCCAGCCCGCTCTACCGCGTCATGGTGCGCGAGAAGCAGCTCGCGACGAACGTTTTCGCGTTCAACTTCGGCTACCTCGAGGGCGCGGATCTGTTCCTTGTGGGCGCGATCGGTCGTCCCGGTATCGATGCCGACTCGCTCGAGGCCGCGCTGCTCGCGGAGCTGAACGACCCGGCCCGCCTGATCGACGCGACCGGCCTGGAGCGCGTGCAGGCGTCGGCGCGCTTCGGGCTGGTGAACCAGCTGCAGGGCATGGGCGGGTTCGGCGGTCGGGGCGACATGCTCGCGATGGGCAAGGTGTACTTCGACGATGCCGGCTGGATCAACCGGCGCAGTGCCCAGCTCGC
Source organism: Longimicrobiales bacterium (assembly GCA_035461105.1). Taxonomy (GTDB): domain Bacteria; phylum Gemmatimonadota; class Gemmatimonadetes; order Longimicrobiales; family RSA9; genus VEPF01. The sequence goes on from DATHVV010000167.1 coordinate 1,071, forward strand.
CGGCGTCACCCTGGACCAGATGCGTGCGCTCGCGGCCGAGCGCATGGTCGAGAACAACCGCACCACACTGGTGTTCGTACCGGCCCGCGCCGCTACCGGAGGCACCCGATGAGCAGGATCCTGCATACCTCAGCGGCCGCGGCGCTGCTGCTCGCGACCGCGTGCGCCACCGCGCGCGCACCCGAGATCCCGGCGCCCCCGGCCGCCGCGGTGCCGGCGGCGGATGCGCCCGCCGCGGGCACGATCTCGGCGCCGCCCGCGCTCGGCGCGCTCCGGCCGTACCAGCTGCCGCCCATCGAGGAGTTCCGCCTCGCGAACGGGCTGCGTGTAGTCGTCGTCGAGCAGGCCACCATGCCGATCGTCGCCGCCAGCCTGATGGTGGACGCGGGCGCGGAGCACGAGCCGCTCGAGAAGGCGGGGCTCGCCATGCTCACCGGCTCGCTGCTCTCGGAGGGCACGCGCTCGCTCTCCGGCCCGGAGCTCGCCGAGCGCATGGAGCGGCTCGGCGCCCAGCTGCAGACCGGCGCGTCCTACAACAT
>DATHVV010000168.1:0-8230 GCA_035461105.1 Longimicrobiales bacterium
GCGGCCGACACCCTCTTCGAGCGCGCACTTGCGCTCCGACCCGGACACACGCTCCTGCTGTACAGCCTTGCCGCGGTGCGGGCAGGGCACGGCGGCCGCGCGCCAGCTGCGCAGCTGCTGCTTCGCGATGCAGCGCAACGCGGGCTCGCCGCCCATCCGAGCGATGATCCGGCATTCGCGGCCTTGCGCGGGGATTCCTCCTTCGAGCAAATCGCTGGGGTGCTCAGGGCCAATGGCCTGGCGCGCGGTACCGCCGACATTGCCTTCACGATCGACGACCCGGCGTTTCTCGCCGAAGGCATAGCGTACGACCCCGTCACGCGCCGCTTCTTCGTCGGCAGTGTGCACCGACGCATGATCGTCTCGGTCGACAGTGCCGGGACGGTCCTTCCATTCACACCTGCCGCGCCGAGCGATGGTGCGCTGGACGAGCGGGGGCTGGGTGTGCTCGGCATGCACGTCGACGCGTCACGACGAAGCCTCTGGGTCGCGACCGCGGCCGTACCTGAGGCCGAAGGTCTCGGCTCGGGAGACGAGGGTCGCTCTGAGATCCGGCGTTACGACCTGGACACCGGGCAGTTGCAGCGCACGTATCGGCCGGCGGCCGCGTCGAAGCACCTGTTTGGGGACCTGACCGTCGACCACGAGACCGGCACGGTTTACATCAGCGACGCTCTCGCCGGCGCCGTCTACACGATCACGCCCGCTGCCGACACCCTGGCGGTGGTGCTGGAGCCCGGGTCCATGGATTCGCCGCAGGGCATCGTCGTCGCGACCGGTGGAAGACACCTCTTCGTCGCCGACTACAGCACTGGCGTATGGCGCGTCGATGTGGCCCTGCGCGAGCGCGTCCATCTCACGGCGCCCGCCCACCTCAGCACCATTGGCATCGACGGGCTGGCGCGCTACGGTGACGCGCTGATCGCGGTGCAGAACTACCCGCGCCCGCATCGGGTGCTGCTGCTGCATCTGACAGACGACGCGAGCGCCATCCGCGCGGCTCGCGTCCTCCTCTCCGCGCATCCGCTGTTCGACGAGCCGACTCTAGGCGCCGTCGTCGACGATGCATTTTATCTGGTGGCGAACAGTCAGTGGTCGAAGTTCGCGCCCGCCGGCGCCGCGCCGCACGCCGCGAACACGGTGGTCCTGCGGCTGCGGCTCGAGGAGAGGCCGCGCGGGGAACCGAGTGCGTTGAGGTTCACACGGCGTCCGCCTGTTTCCGCGCTGAACACGTCGATCATTCAGCCCGCCGCCGCTTCCACGCGCCTCCGCCACCCCGGCCGGTGCGCCGCCAGGCCCGCGGCCACGGACACGCCCATGGCCACGAGCGACCCCGCCAGTCCCGGCTTGACGCTCATCAGGAAGACGATCCCGAGGCCGACGGCCAGCCGCGCCCGGACCGAGACCCACAGGCAGTCGGACCGCAGCCGCGCGCGCAAGGCAGGGGAGACGGCCCCGTCCTCCCGTTCCACCACCCGGCGGATGGCTGCGATCCGGTCCCCCGTGAGCACGGTGCCGAGCAGGCCCAGCAGCACCATCGCCAGCAGCCCGATGACTGCCCACCAGACGTGCCCCCAGACGGTCCCCGCCATGTACAGCCCCGAGGCGAGGATCGTGATCATCGAGGCGGGATAGAGCCGGCGCAGGGCACCGAACGGGTGGGTCCATTCGATCACCTCGGGGACCGTCGCGGCGGATCGCAGCCGACGCACGCTCAGCCACTCGATGCCGAGCCCCGCGAACAGCGCCAGCGAGCCGACGATGTGCAGAAACAACGCGATGGAGTAGAGTGCCATGATACGCGCCTCGCGTGAGGGTTTCCGGTCAGCTCGTCACCGGGTGACGGCGACGCGGCTCGATGCCGCGAGGCCAGCGGTGGTCCAGTCTTCGATACGGTCGACCGCGCTCATCGCGCCGAAGGCCAGCAGGCGGATCAGCTCGGCGTCGTCATCGTGATGGGCGCGCCAGGCGGCGACGTCGGCGTCCGTGATGCGGTACGGCGCCAGCGCGGCGAGCAGCGCGAGCCGGGCGCCGGGGCGGTCGGCGCCGTACAGGCCCGCGACGGGTCCGTCCAGCCACGCGGTCCCGAGCGGCGGATGAGCGCCGTCCCAGCCCGCGATCGTGGTGACGACGAGGTCCCGCGCCGGCGGACCGAGCAGCTGCCCGCCGCGCGCCGCGGCGGCCCGGAGCGTGGCGTAGGCGAATCCGATGGACGTGCCCTCGCCCCAGGCGGGCGTGTCCCCGGCAGCCGGGAGTCCGGTCAGCAACGCCAGGCTCGCGCCCGGCGCCGGGGCTCCGCGCACGATCCGGGCGTACGCCCTGCCCGCGATTCGGCGGATCAGCGCGGACCGCTGGAGCCGGCCTGCGAGCGCATCCTCGTCCAGCAGCGCCGACGTCATCCGGTTGATGAAGTGCGTGACGAGCGCCGTCCCCACGTACTCCATCCCCAGCGGGGCCGGGAACGGTGGATCGATCAGCTCCGCCGCTCCGTGCGTGGCCGTCGCCCGCGCCCACGCCGCGACCGCTGCGTGCACGGGGTCCTCCGGTGTCTCTCCCTTCCAGATGGCTTCGGCCAGCCGGTCGTCGCCGGTGGCGTGGAGCAGGACGGTGTGGGCGCCCGTACAGAACTGGCACCGGTTGACCTGCGACACCGCGGTGGCGACGATCTCCCTGTCGACCCGCGGCGCCCGTCCCGACAGCTGCGCCTCACGCAGCAGCGCCCAGGTCGCGGCGAGCAGGTCGGGAACGGGGGAGAGACTCAGCAGCGGCCCATCCGCCAGGATGAAATCCTCGGCCATCTGGGCATAGACGCCGGCGACCTGGCCGGAGCCCATCTTCTTCGGTACGGGCGTCGTATAGCGGTACGGACTGGACACGGCCACCTCCTATTGCAACTTCCAGTTGCGATGCGTACCCTACCCTAACGGCAACCGCGCGCTAACGCAACCCGGAGTTGCAATGAAGGAGAGCAGCAAGGGGTCGAGGCGGTCGATCGGGCGGGGTGAGAAGGTGCGGGCCGCGGTGCTCGCCGCCACGCTCGAGGAGCTGGGCGGCGCGGGGTACGCCGCGCTCACGGTCGAGAACGTGGCGCAGCGTGCCGGCGTCCATAAGACGACGGTCTACCGTCGCTGGAAGGACCGGGAGAACCTCGTCGTGGACGCGCTGAGCGAGCAGATCGCGCTCGAGATCCCGATCCCCGACACCGGCGCCATCGCGACGGACCTGCGCGAGCTGGCGCGCGGCTTCGTGCGGTGGGCGACGAGCGTCTCGGGCCAGGCCGTGCTCGCGGCGGTGCTGTCGGACGCCCTGCGCATCCCGGAGGTCGTCGCGGCGAGGCGCCGGATTTTCGGGGACCGCCTGCGGCGCGCGGAGCAGGTGATCCGCAGGGCCGTCGAGCGCGGCGAGCTGCCGTCCGATGTCGACCCGGCCGAGGTGATCAAGGCGATGGTCGCGCCGCTCTACCTGCGGCTGCTGATCACGGGTGAACCGCTCGACCGGGCGAGCGCGGACCACGCGGCGCGCGCCGCGCTCGCGGCCGCGCGCGCGGGCGTTCTCGGCCGGAGCGGCGATCGCCCGGCGGAATGAACCGGAAACCACGTTGGCGAGCTTGCCGTCCATAATCCGGCTCCATTCACGCTGCCGATCATGCGGACGCGATGGACAAGAGCTAATGCCCGGCGGAGAGTCGGAGGTATGGTGCGCCGCTGGCGAATGTGAATGCGGCGCCTTTCCTGAGACCACTCGCAACCCGCGCGAGAACCGTCCCGTCGACCAGGTGGCGGCGGTCCGACCTGCTTGGAAACGAGACCGTCGATCCTCTGTCCCGTGGATGCGAGAGTGTACGCCAGGGAACCTGTCACTCTTCCCTTCAACCGCCTGGCCGCAGCCTCGAGGCCGCGCCCGTGTTCTTCCGCCACCGCAAACAGCGGCCGACCGGCAGTGATCCCGGGACGCTTATCGGGCATGGTAATCCCGTCGGACGCCCGCACATACTGCGTCCTTTGCTGACCGCAGATGCCGATTTTCGTGGAACGGACGTGCTACACTGAGCCGTTGTTCAGATCACGATCGGGATGCCGGCTGCGTGTCCATTCTCCTGACCGTTTCACGGGACGCCGGGTCAGCACCGCCACGTTGATGATGGCCGCCGGTATCAGCACGGCCAGCGCGGTGATTAAGACCCCCGCGGGCACATCGGAGGCAGCGGTGACGAGATCCCAGCGACCTGCCGCGACCACTGCGGCGACGCTGGCCCAGAGTGTGGTCTCCACCGCCTCAAGTCGCTCATCGGCTCGCAGGTGGAAGCCGGTGGCCATGAGCACGATGACGGCGACTCCGGCAGCGGCCACCGGCGTCAGCCACGGCGCTATGCCGACTCCCATCGGCAGCACCAGACCGATGGCGGCCAGCACTTCCGTGACACCAATCACGATTACGAGAGGACGCGGCAACTCTGAGAACCCGGCCCATCGCTCGATGCCGCGGCCCATGACCTTCGGTGCGCCGGCCCCGAGAAAGAAGAGAGCGAGGAAGATTTGCGTGCCCCACAGGACCGTGTTCAGCGTATGCATTCCGTTCATTTCTTGTTCGCCTCGATTCGTGTGACGAAGACATTCCGTTCGGTAATCGTTTGCTCAAGGCGTTCTCCTGGTGCAGCCGCTCCGAATCGCTTGTCGCGATACCGGCGTCGCTGACAGGTCCAGCCTGCGAGTTCCACCGCCACTCCGGCCTCCTCGATCAACAGAATCGTGATCGCGGTTGTCGTTCCGCAATTCATGACAGGAATGGCCGCTGATTTGTGACAGGGAGACTCAGTCGAGAGTAGGCAGGGCCTGAAGCTTGTCGGGATTGCCGATCGCGTAGATCGAGTGGATGCGCGCGGCGCGAATATCGAGGATCAGCGCCGCCAGCGGTCGGCCGCTCGCATAGACAATGAATCCTGGCTGCCCATTGATCTCCGTCGGCCGAATCACTCGTTCGGCCGGCACGAAGCGCTCGAGTACGCCGATCACGAACCGTGCGACGGACAACGCGCCGCTGACCGGCCGCAACGCGGCCCCTCGGACCTTGCCACCGCCGTCAGCCCAGATTGTGATGTCGTCCGCGAGCACCGCGAGCAGGTCGTCGATCTCACCGGCCACCGCTGCCTCCGTGAAGCGCTGCGCCAGGCGCTCGGCCTCTGCGGGGTCCACTTCGAACCGCGGCTTCGGCGCGCCGATTCGCTGGCGCGCGCGGGCGAGCAACTGACGGCAGTTTGCCTCCGTCTTGTCCACGATGCGCGCGATCTCACCGTAATCGAAGTCGAACACCTCGCGCAGCAGGAACACGGCGCGCTCGATCGGCGTGAGCCGCTCGAGTAGCACGAGGAACGCCATGGAGAGAGATTCGGCGAGCTCGACGCGGCGGGATACGTCGGAGAAGTGATCGGTCACGAGCGGCTCCGGTATCCAGGATCCCACGTACGTTTCACGCTGCGCACGGGCCGAGCGCAGCTGATTGATAGCAAGTCGCGTGACGATCGTCGCAAGGTACGCCTGGGGCGCACGCACGTCCCCTTCGGGCGCCGCCAGCCAGCGCACGTACGCGTCGTGGACCAGGTCCTCCGCATCCATGACGCTGCCCAGCATCCGGTACGCGATCGAGAAGAGCAGCGGCCGCGCCTTCGCAAAGACTGTCGTACGATCGTCCATGAGGCTCATACGAAGGAGGACAGGGAGGCCCCTCGATTTGTGACACCGCGCCTTGGGCCTGATGTCCAGCCGCGGGGAGGAAGAGACGTCATGCGGGCTGTCGTCTCATGCCCGGCAAAAAACGCCTGGTTGCCCGAGATCCACCCGGACGGCGGCTGCTCTCCACGACCCTCCTCCGGACAAGAGCCGACGAAGCGGTAGCTTATCGGGCCGCGGCTTCGGCGACCAGCACGGCATCCCGCGCACGCTCCGCCAGCGCCGCATCGCCCCGCTCCGTGTCCCACGGCCGTGATGCGCATTCCCTGCGCAACTCGGCGCGGCCGAAGCGTTGGCGCAACCGGGCGTGCGTATGCGGGACTCACCCTTGACGCGCGCGGGGAGGTGCGGTCTGTTGAGCGGGCATATGCGCCATGACTCCGGAGGTCCCCGATGAACCCCTTCTGCGCCAGCCGGATGCCGCGTACGGTTGCCTTGCTGACGATCGGCGTTGTTACCATGGGCGCGGCCCGTGTGGCCCGCGCGCAGCGGCCGGACCTCGCGCAGCAGGTCGAGGTACGGCGCACCGCCTACTGCGTACCGCACCTGCGCGCGGACAACCTGGGCGTTTCGGTCCCAATCCGGGAAGGCGGCCGGTAGACGGCGCAGGACTGCACTTCGACGGGCGTCTGCGTCATGCGGCCCGATCCGAAAACGGCCGGCCTCAGCGCGCTGCTCCTCATCGTCGCGCTGACGGTTTCGCTGCTATTGGGTGAGTTGGCACTGCGCCTGCTCACGCCGTTCCCGATCTCCGAAGAATCCAACGTGCATGCGCACCCGGACCTGCTGTACACGGCCGACCCCGCGTTCCCGGAAATCGATCCGAACGGGTTCCGCAACCCGGCGCCGCTGCGGGCACGCTATGATGTCGTCGCCATCGGCGATTCCCATACCTACGGCAGCAACGCCTCGTCCTCGGAAACGTGGCCTGCCCGTTTCGCGCAGTCGACCGGCCTCGCCACGTACAACATGGGCATGGGCGGTTACTCGATCTACCAGTACGACGTGCTGTTCGATATGGCCGTGGCCCTGCGGCCGCGCTGGATCCTGCTGGCGCTCTACCCCGCCAACGACTGGATGCCCGACTGTGCGCTGCTGCGCCTGCCCGCCTGGAGCAATCGCGCGACGCGCGAGGGGCTCGAGCCGCCCTGTGATCCCACCGCCGACGCCGTTCCGGCCGCCATGCGGCCTTCGCTCCGCTCCTTCGCCGCGCGAACCGCCGTGGGCAGCGCCGTCCGGACACTGCTGCTCGAGCCGTTGAGGTTCGTCTGGCTGCCCCGGCTCGGCGTACGCGCGGCTGCCGGGCCCGAGCTGGTCGTGTTTCCAGTGGGCGGTCGCGAGTTCACGTTCGGCATGTCGCGCCTGCTCAATCATTCGCGCGGCACGGACCTCGCCTCGCCCCGAATCGCCGCCGCCTACGAGGATGGGCGCCGCCTGCTCCGGCGCTGGCGAGACGGCGCGCGCACGGAGGGCATCGCGTTCGCCGTCGCCATCATCCCCTCGAAGGAGGTGGTGCTGCGCAGCTGGGCGACCGATTACGGCCACGCCGTTCCCGAAGAGCTTGACCGGCTCACGCAGAACGAGCTCGCAGCCACACGCGTGCTCCTGGGCGACCTGCAGGAAATGCGGATCCCGGCGGTGGATGCACTGCCGTTCGTCGCGGCCCGCTTCGAGCAGACCGTACGCGCCGGCGAAGACATGTATCCCCCCGGTCTGGATGGCCATCCCTATCCCTCCGGGTACGGCGCCTACGCCGCAGCGATCGTCAGCCTGATCCGTGCGCACGACGAGGCGCGTACCCAACCCCTGCGCTGAGGCAGGACAATCAATCCAACGGGTCTATGGTTCGGCCCCGCGTACGGCGATCCTTGCCACATGGATCGCCTGACGGTCGCGCTCGAGAGGATGCCGCATCCGGGTGCTCGTCGTGGACGATCATCCGCCGTTCCACGATTGGTCCTGCCGCGCTCCTCGCCACACAGGCCGACAGGGAACTGGTGGGCGCCACGACCAAGGGCGTGGAAGCCATCGGCTGTGTCGTGCGCCTCGTCCGGACGTGACGCTCATGGACCTGGGCAGGCCCGTCATGGGCGGCGCACGGGCAACGAAGCAGATCGTCGCCGAATTTCCCGGCCGCGAGCATCATCGCGCTCACCCCTTATCAGGGCCCGCGCCCGCGCCGACACGGCACAGCCGATCGCGGAGCGGGCCGTCTTTCGCCCGTGAGCCGCGCTCATTGAATCCCGATCCGCGAACCGGGACCGAATGGCAATCACAGCGAAGATGGCCCGCCGCTGCACGCGCCCGTTACCGGCCTTGTGCGGATCCCGGCGGCAGCCTTGATGCGGCAAAGGCCACACTCGCTATACCGCGGTGTGGCCTTCGTTCGTGAGAAGTGCGCCCGAGTGGATTCGAACCACCGACCTCATGCTCCGGAGGCATGCGCTCTATCCAACTGAGCTACGGGCGCTCGACGACCTCTATTGTGTCGTGCTTGCAACCGG
>DATHVV010000169.1:0-19297 GCA_035461105.1 Longimicrobiales bacterium
CGGATCAGGGCGAAGTTTGCAGGGCTCGGTTGGGCTGGCCCAGGAGCGCAAGTTCACGCGCCGCCCGTTGCACGCGCGGCCGGACGTTCGCATCACCCTCGTCATAGAGTTGCAGTAGCATACCGTAGTAATTCGCGGCCGTCCCCGGGTCGTCCCGCTCCTGGTGCAATTCGGCGAGCCGCTGCAGCGCGGGCGCGAGCCACTCGGCGTCCGCGCGGATGCTGCGGGAACCGGGGGTGGCGACCGCGCGCGCGTAAATGGAGAGCGCAGAATCGGGGTGGCCGGCCACATCGTAGGCGTGGGCCAGCTCGTACATGCCGCACGAGGTGCACTCGGCGGGCGCGCGGCTCAGGCGTTCGCGGTAAGCATCGACCGCCGCGACGTAATTTCCGCGTGCCATTTCCAACCCGGGGCTCACGACCGGGGCGCCCGAGGAGGCCTGCTCCAGGTACATGCGTGCCCAGGCCGTGTCGCCCGCGGTTAAGTGGAACTGGGCGAGCGCCCCGTACGGCCGGTCGGCGGGCGGCAGCGACTCCAGGGGGTGGGCCGCGAGTACCTCACGGACGAGCCGCGCGCCTCGATCCTCGCCGGAATGGCGCGCCATCAGTGCCGCCAGCTGCAGCGTGCGTGCAATCGAGAACGCTGGTCCGATCGCCGCACTTTCATCCAGATCCCGGCGGAGGTGGGCTTTGGCCTCCTCGATGCGCCCGCGCACTTCGGCGGTGAGCGCCAGCATGGCGTTGGCACCAGCCCGATCCATGGTGCCTGGCCGGGCCCGATCCCGGTACAGTGTGAAGTAATGCTCGGCTTCCGCATACGAGCGGCGGGCGGCGGCGAGCTCGCCGCGCAGACGGATGGTGAGTGAGAACTCCGGGAGGTGTTCCGTGAGGTCGTCCAGAACGGATTGCGCGGCGGCAAAGTCACCGCGCGCCACGGCCACCACGAAAGCGTTGTAGTACGCGACACCTTCATGGGTTTCGACTACGGCTCTGCCGGCGTAATGCCATGCGCGCGGCCAGTCGTGCCGCCGCATGTAGATGTCGGTTACGCTGAAGAGCGCTTCCTTGTCCGAGGGATCTCGGGCGAGCAGCGAGAGCCATACCGCCAGGGCTCGTTCCTGGTCTTTGGCCACCGCACGGTAGTATGCCGCAGCAGCATAGGAGCGCTCCGGCTCGGGGAGGTGCTCGCGAAGCGACCAGGCCTTCTCCACGGCCTGGATTCGCTTGCTCTCCGGACCCCACGCCGAGTAAATGGTCGCCTGCTTCCAGTATGCCATCGCAAAAGTGCTGTCATGGGCGATGGCCAGGTCCAGCAGGACGAGCGCTCCATCCGTGGTCGCTGCACGCTCGGCGTCCGAGTAGAATCGCAGCGCATCCAGCGAAGTCGTGGTGACGTGCTCGAGCGGCGGCTCCGCCCGCAGCAGTTCTGCGGACTCGCCGAGGGCCTGGCGGACCCGTCTCGACACGCGATCGATAGCGGTGATCAGGTCGCTGGAGTCGCGCGCCAGCTGCCGGACGGCGAAGAGATCCCGCCCTTCCTTTGCGGACACGATGCGACCGGTGATGATGTAGCCATTGCCCGCCCGCGTGACACCGCCGGTGGCGATGGCGGGGACACCCTCGCGGATCGCCAGCTCCCGAACCAGCGGCAGATCGAGCGCAACGTCTCGAGTCCTGCCCATCCTGCGAAGTGCGGCGTCGACCTGCCCCTCGTCGAGCAACCGAACCCGCGCAGATTGCGTCAGGTCGGCGCGAAAGGCGACCATGGCTGCGCGGACCAGCGAGGAATCGGTGGCGTCGCTCTCGAACGTCGCCATGAGGATAGGGATGCGAGCCGATCCGTTCCGCTGACCAAGGACGTCCTCGAGCCGGTCCCACCGGGAACTCGCGGCGATGCCGGCGAGCGCACCGACAACGAGTACCGTGGCGAACACTGCTACGGCGCGGCGGCCTGGCGAGCGTACCGCCGCCACTGCAGGAGCCTTCCCCGTCAGCGTCGCGGTGCCGGGCTCAGAACCCGGGGTTCTGTCAGCATCACCGGGCGCTTCATGACGGGCGCCCGCCCCCGGCACCGGCTCCCTGGCGCGGATAGCCTCGATCAGCCGGCGAGTTTCCGGGGATGGGGCGACCTCGAGGTCCTGGTGGAGCCGGCGCTGCAGACGCTCGTACTCCGCGAGGGCCGCAGCCCGGTCACCTCCCGCGTCGAGCGCCGCGAGGAGTTGTCGCCACGCGACTTCATCATACGGATCGAGCCTTGTGGCCTGGCGTGCCCAGTGGCAGGCCGCCGCCGGGTCGCTCGCGTTCCCGCACAATCGCAGCGCCGTGCGCACGGCGAGGCGCGTGAGCTCGCGCCGTTCCTGATCGACCCAGCGCTCGAAATCGGCGGCGTCCGAGACGTTCAAGCCATCGAGTAGCGGTCCCGTGTAGAGCCTCAGCGCCTCTTCGTCGCGCCCCTGCTCCGCGGCCAGCCGGAACGCCGCCGCGTCACACCAGAGAGCATCCGCGGAAACGACGATGCGATCCCGCCATTTCCCGTCCATGACCTCGGGGCCGAGGTGCCGCCGCATGACGCTCAGGGCCTGGCTCAGCGCGTGACGAGCGCCAGCATCGTCCAGCTCCGGCCAGAACATGGCGAGAAGGGTGTCGCGCCGGCGCGATCCCCCCGGGTCGGGGACCATGAGGTATGCGAGCAGACCCAACAACTTGGGCTGGGAGCTGAGGAGCGGAACGGGCGCCCCGTCCGGCCCCAGGACATTCGGAGACCCCAGGACATGCAGACGAAACATGGAGGCTCCTCCTCTCCCTGGGCAGCAGCGTCGAGTCCAGGAGCGAACCTGGGGGCTGCTGACGGCTGGCTGAAAGGCGGCTGAAAGCGGCTTCCAATATTGCTGCCGTCCCGCGCGGAAGGCCATGCACATGGTGCTCCCGTGCTCATGCAACGCCCAACGAGCGAGGTTGCCATGTACCGCCCCACGATGCGTTTCGCCGTCGCGATCCTGATCGCTGGAATCCTGGGCTCATGCGATGCGCCGAACCCGGCCGAACCCCCGGTCGCGGTGGCGTACGGGGCCCTCTCGGAAGGAGGCACCGGTACCTTTGTCGACAGCGGCGAGGTCTATTTCCCGTGTCTTGACGAGTTCGTTCGGGTCGAGGTCGAGGTGCCTTACCAATACCGGCTGGTCGTGACTCCTGGCGGGAACGTCCTTTTTGCTGATCACTTCCTGCCGGGGCAGGCGACGGGCACCATTACAGGCCTGACCAGCGACGTGGTGTGGTCCATTCAGCGGCTGATCTCACCGGAGATCATCCGCACGGCTCCGGGGAGCGTGTACATGTTCACCGCGAATCAGTGGTGGATGAGCGATGCGGGGCCATCCATTCACGTTCACTCGACCTACCGGATCATCCAGAACAGCCAGGGCGAATTTACGAGCGAACGGGCAGACTTCAGGTGTCGGCTGTTCTGAGCCCTATCCGGACGGAGCGTGCTGTGGGTGAGGCCAGCTGCGGCCCTCCACCGGGGAGATTTGCGCCGCCTTCGGAATCGAGGCGCCCGGGGCCCGGAGCGCCTCGATCGACGGCACCGCAGTAGGCGGCACAATCACCCCGATCGCGAGGCACGGCCGCCCGGGGGGGCCACCCAAAGCCGTGAATGCCGACCGGCGCCGGTCACAGCAGTGCCGCGCCGCCGCATTCGCTAGATTCGGTCATGTCCCGACGCACCGGCTCCGCGATCCTCCCGTTGCACGGCGGTCGCGCCCCGCGCTGGCTCTTCGAGCGCATGGCGCAGCTAGCGCCGGCGATCGTGGAAGCGATCGTGGTAGACCGTGGACCGGCCGCGGTGCTGGAGCGGCTCTCCGACCCGTACTGGTTCCAGGCGTTCGGCTGCGTGCTGGGTTTCGACTGGCACTCGAGCGGCGTCACCACGACGGTTTGCGGGGCGCTGAAGCAGGGGCTGGCGGGGCGGGAGGCGGACACGGGCATCCACGTCGCCGGCGGCAAGGGAAGGACGTCGCTCAGGACGCCCGTGGAGCTGGAGGCGATCGGGGCGCGCACCGGCCTGGACGGCGCCCGCCTCGCCTACCACTCGCGCATGTCGGCGAAAGTGGACAGTGCCGCCGTGCAGGACGGGTTCGGCATCTACCACCACTCCTTCTTCGTGACGAGCGCGGGCGAGTGGGCGGTGGTGCAGCAGGGCATGCGCCCGAACGACGGCTCGGCGCGCCGCTATCACTGGCTGGGCGCGCGCGTGAGCGACCTGGTGTGCGAGCCGCACGCGGCCGTGTGCAGCGACGCGACGCAGCCGGTCCTCAACTTCGTCGCGACGGAATCCGCGGGCGCACGCGTCGCCGTGACGAAGCTCGCGAACGAGGAGCCGGCGCGCGTCGCCCGCGAGCTCGGTCAGCTGCTGACGATGGAGCTGCCGCGGCGCCACTGGGTGGACGTGAAGCGGGACGTGCACGCCGGCCGCGTCCACCAGGTGCTGCTCACGACTTACGAGCGGCGACCGGCCGATTTCGAGGCTCTGCTCGCCACTCCCGGCATCGGGCCCGCCGCGCTGCGCGCGCTGTCACTGGTCGCGGAAGTGGTCTACGGCGAGCCCACGTCCACCCGCGATCCCGCTCGCTTCAGCTTCGCCCACGGCGGCAAGGACGGTCACCCCTTCCCCGTGGACCGCACCACGTACGACCACTCGATCGCCTGGCTGCGCGACGCCGTGACGCGGGCGAAGCTGGGAAACTCGGATCGCGCCGACGCACTGCGGAAGCTGGCCAGCTTCGAGCGCCGCGCCGAGGAAGCAGAGGACACGCGATCAGATGCATCGCGCGAGCTCGAAATCCCGCGCGCCGGAGCGGAAGCACCGCGAGCCCGGGAAGCCCAGACCCAGCTGAACCTGTAACCACCCCCACCCGCCGTCCCCCCGCCGTTCCCCCACCCCCACGCCCACCCCCGCCCCCACCCGCCGTTCAACCGTTGCCGTATCACGTCCCCCGAACCACCTCCCGCTCCGATGCCTCAACAGCAACTCCCCACGTGAACGACACCTCGGGCCCCTCGGTGGCGAGCCGGCGGTGCTCAGGCCGCAGGTCCGACACACTGTGGTGGATGAGTCCGACCAGGCGGCGGTGCGCGCGGCGGTGCCAACGCAGCTGGTAGCGACGCACGAGCAGCTTGAAGCCGAGGCGGCTCCACCAGTTCGGGAAGTCGCCCGGCCGCCAGGCGGCGGCGATGCGGAAGCTCACCGCACCGCTCGCATGCTCCTTGGTCAGGATGAACCACTCGGCGCCGCGCTCGATGTGGCCCTCGAGCGTGTCGTAACGGAACCAGAACACGCTCTCGTGCTCGCGGCGCTCGTCCTCGACAGCCGCTACGACCGCACCGCACAGGTAGCGCAGCGCGAGCACGCGAATCTCGAGCAGCAGACGTCGCCCGAGCAGCGGTCCGCGCGGGTCGAAGTGCGCGAGCACGATGCCGGGATCGGAGAACTGGTAGTTCTCGACCGCGACGCGGGCACGCGCGAAGTAGCCGTCCGCGACGGGCGGCCCGGGCTGCTCGTAGGCGATCACCGCATCGCTGCGGTACTGGTTCCAGCCGTGGCGGTGCGCCAGCTCGCCGGGCGGCTCCTCGAAGTTGCGCTGCGCGTGCGCGAGGCTGCCGAGCCGCTCGAGCAGCGCGGTCTCGCTCCAGCCGCGCAGCACTCGCCATTCCGCCACGTCAGTCGCCGCGGGCCAGGAACGTGGGCGCGGTCGCCGCCTCGGGCGGCTCGTCCTCGATCTCCTCCGTGCTCGCCTGGATCTCGCCGGCCACGCCGTCCCCGGCGAACGCCGCGACCGCGTTGATGAAGTCGATCCAGGTGTTCGTCTGCATCGCCTCGCCCATGGCCAGGAACCCCAGGTAACGGGCGCGACTCGCGGAACGTGCCCGGCTGCGGATGTGGAACAGGACTTCGCCGCGGTCGTTGCGGTAGCAGCCGAACGTGATGCGTCCGGCCTCGGGGTGACCTTCCAGCGTGGCCAGCGTGATGCTGTTCGCATCCGCGTGCACGACGCGCACCGCGCACTCGCCGGCCATGCGGATGTAAATGTCCAGCTCGTCGCCGACGATAAGCGCGCGACCCGGCTCGCAGCGCCGCTCGAAGCAGGCCAGCTCCTCGGGCGGAAAGCGCTCGAATTGCGACGTCACTTCGGCCATGATTTCGCGCGGCCCGATGCGCGCGTCGCGGATCGCCGCCCAGTAGTCGCGCTGGAGGAGCGGGCCGGCCCCGTCCCCGGCGGGGACGAGGTCGCGCATGAGCCAGCTCCAGCCGACCTCGAATCGCGCGCGGATCTTCGACATGCCGGCTGCTGGTTCACAGGCCGTGCCACGGATTCGCCGCCGCTTCGTCCCGTCCGCCACCGTGAGCAGCCCCGGACCCGCCCTTCGGAGCCAGCCCCGGCCTGCGTTCGTCCCCCCGGGCGGCGCTTCCATCCCGCGTCCGACACTCTTCGCGGGCGCCGTATGAACCATTGGAGCACTTGTGCTGTCTCACAGTGCCGGGAAGACCGTGCACGGCGAGGGAAAACCATGAGGCGATCCGCGATCCTGCTCCTCTGCTGCATCGGTGCCAGCGAGGCCCGGGCGCAGAGCCCGACATCGGCCGAGCACCCGCGTCCGAGCGTCCAGCCCGCGCTCCGGAGCGGCGAGGTGCGTATGGACGGGCGTCTGGACGAGGCGGCGTGGGCTGCGGCTGCGCCGGCCACCGATTTCCTGCAGCAGGACCCGCGTGAAGGCGAGCCCGCCACGCAGCGTACCGAGGTGCGCTTCCTCTACGACGAGCAGGCGCTCTACGTGGGCGCGCGCATGTACGACGACCAGGGGCGAGCCGGGGTGCGCACCCGGCTCGGGCGCCGGGACGAGTCGCTCGAGAGCGATTACCTGCTGCTGATCTTCGATACGTTCCACGACCATACCGGCCGTACCATGTTCCAGATCAACCCGTCGGGTGTGAAATACGACGCCGGGCAGGCCTCGGCGTTCGTCGACGAATCGTGGGACCCGGTCTGGCAGGCGGAAACCACGATCGACTCGCTCGGCTGGACGGCGGAGCTGCGGATTCCGTTCTCGCAGCTGCGCTTTCCATCGACGGACGTCCAGACCTGGGGACTGCAGATCTTCCGCTGGACGGAGCGACTCGCGGAATCCTCGATGTGGGCGTACTGGAGCAAGAACGAGGCGGGCGGCGCCGCGCTCTACGGGCACCTGGAAGGCCTGGCGGTGACACGCCGCCAGCTGGGCGTAGAGCTGCTGCCGTACGTGGTCGCGAGCGCGGAGCGGGTGACGCCGGCCGATACCGGCAATCCGTTCGACAACGGCGACAACAACCGCTGGCGGGTGGGCGGGGACGTGAAGGCCATCCTCGGGTCGGCGGTCACGCTCGACGCGACGTTCAACCCGGACTTCGGCCAGGTCGAGGTGGACCCCGCGGTCGTCAACCTGTCCGCGTTCGAGACCTTCTTCGAGGAGAAGCGCCCGTTCTTCATCGAGGGCAGCGGCCTGTTCGGGTTCGGCGGATTCAGCTGCTACTTCTGCAGCAACACGTCGTCGCTGTCGCTCTTCTACTCGCGCCGGATCGGGCGCCGTCCCCAGGGCTTCGTCACGGAGGACGCGCAGTACGTTTCCAGTCCCGACAACACCACCATCCTGGGCGCGGCCAAGATCACGGCGCGCACCGAAGGCGGCTGGCAGGTCGGGGTGCTGAATGCGGTCACCGCCGCCGAGCGCGCCGACGCGGAGCGCGCCGACCTGACCCGTTTCCGCGAAGAGGTCGAGCCGCTCACGAACTACTTCGTCGGCCGCGTGCGCCGCAACTTCCTGGACGGCAACCTGCAGCTGGGCGCGATCGGCACGTCGGTGGTACGCCGCTTCGACAGCGACCCGCTGAGCACCATGCTGACCAGCCATGCCGAGGCGGTCGGCGTGGACTGGCAGGCGTACTGGCAGCAGCGCACGTACAGCTGGATGGGGCAGCTGGCGTTCACCAGCGTGGCCGGCGACAGTCTCGCGATCCAGCGCCTCCAGCGCGCGCCGACCCGCTACTTCCAGCGCCCCGACCGGGACCCGCACGGCAACGGCTTCCTGACGAACGCCTACGACCCCTCGGCGGAGCACCTGCGCGGGCTGGCCGGCTACACGCGTATCGCGCGCCAGGGCGGCGACCTCCGCTTCGAGGCCCAGGGCAGCTTCCGCACCCCCGGCTTCGAGACCAACGACCTGGCGTTCCTGACGCGCGCCGACTACGTGTGGCTGAACGGCAACGTGCGCTGGCAGCGGAACCGGCCCACGCCCTACTACCGCTATCTCTCGTTCACGCTCGGTGGCCAGCGCCAGTACAATTTCGACGGGGACATGACCGACGGGCAGGTGCACGCCAGCACCTACTACGAGGCGCCCAACTACTGGAGCCTGAGCACGTTCGCGATCCGCTACCCCGAGCGCGCCGACGAGCGCATGACGCGCGGCGGCCCGGTCGTGCACCGGGCCGGCGGTACCTTCTACTCGGGCAGCATCAGCTCCGACTCCCGCAAGGCACTGGTCGGGTCGCTGACGGCCAGTGCGTACCGCGCCCAGGATGACGCGCGTGAGCACAGCATGAACGCGTCGCTGCGCGTCAAGCCGGCCACGAACCTGTCCCTCAGCATCGGCCCCAGCTTCCGCGCGGCGAACACGAAGGCACAGTACGTGGCGCGCTTCCAGGACCCGACGGCGACGAACTTCTACCAGCAGCGCGTCGTGTTCGCCGACCTGGAGCAGCGCAGCGTGTCGATGGACACGCGCCTCAGCGCGACGTTCACGCCGACCCTCACGCTCGAGCTGTTCCTCCAGCCGCTCGTGGCGAGTGGCGACTACAGCGCGTTCAAGGAGTACGTTGCGCCCCGCACCCTCGAGCGCCGCCGCTTCGATGACACCCAGCTCTCGGTGCTGCAGTCGGCCGCCGGACGCGACAGCCTCTACGTCCTGGACCCCGACCGCGACCCGGGCACCGCGGCGTTCACGTTCCGGAACCCCGACTTCAACTTCCGGTCGCTGCGCGGCAACGCGGTGCTGCGCTGGGAGTACCGGCCGGGCTCCACGCTCTTCCTGGTCTGGCAGCAGCAGCGCGCCGACGAGCAGCCCTTCGGCGACTTCCGCTTCCGCCGCGACGCGGACGGCGTATTCGACGCCCGGCCCGACAACATCTTCCTGGTCAAGCTGAGCTACTGGCTGGGTCGGTAATCCGGGATGTACCGGCGCCGGTGAAACCGGGCGGCCGTTCCGCGCCCCCCGGTACGCGCCCGGCTCCCGCCGGAGTGGAACGCAACTTGACAGGTCACGGGGCATGGAACTGGAAGTGAACCCCGCCGCCAGCACCGAGCCGCGCCCGGTGTCGCCCGCGCCCGTGCGCCGCACCGAGCACGCCGAGAGCTCGCTCACCCGCCTGCTCGAGCAGCAGGCGGCCAAGGTGCCCTCCGACGTGTTCCTGTTCAGCGGCGTGGGCGCCATGGTCGCCTCGCTCGCGCTCGAGCTGGCCGACCACCCGCGGGCCAGCCGCTTCGTCGGCATGTGGGCGCCGACGCTGCTGATCATGGGCGTCTACAACAAGATCGTGAAGCTGGGCGGGCCGCGCTGAGCACCTGCTTGAACGTGCCTTTCTGAAAGCGAGTTTCCCGAGACCAGCCCTACCCGCTCCCAGGGGCGACACCCACCGTAACGGCGGCCGGCGTCTTCGCTCCGCCTCGTCCCTCCCTCGGTTTCCGGTTTTTCACCCCACCTGCGCGTAACCCTCTGAACCCGACCCACCGCGCGGCGACCACCGCCGTCGTGCCGGGGGCGAAGGTGCGACGACCAGGAGTGCGTTACGCGTGGTGCGGGTG
This sequence comes from Longimicrobiales bacterium, assembly GCA_035461105.1. GTDB lineage: Bacteria > Gemmatimonadota > Gemmatimonadetes > Longimicrobiales > RSA9 > VEPF01. Next base: position 9,890 of record DATHVV010000169.1, read on the forward strand.
CCGGGGCGCCCCGACTCCAATGCCCGGTCGTCCGGTGAGCCGATCTTGCCGGCTCCGCCGTTAGCCAAGACAGCAGCCCGCCAAAGACCGTATGCCCGCAACCCGACGCGAGCCCATGTGCTTCCGGAGAACGCAGGGGCGATTGCGTCTGACAGGAATCTGTCTATTCGCGAATCAGGGAGGGATCATGTCAGCCACGGCCTCGCCCGCGAGAGTCCTCACGCTGCTGCTGGGGTGTGCCCTGCTGCTCCCTGCCTGCGATGGCGCGTCGCGCGATCCGCTCACGGTTCTGGCTCCGGAGGCTGCGGAGATCGTGATCCACGGAGGCGACAACCAGGTCGCCGCGGCGGGCACGACGCTGCCGGTTCCGCTCTCGGTGCTCGTCACCGCGGCCGACGGCCGGCCCGTTCAGGGGGTGAAGATCCGCTGGTCGGTGAGCGTATCGAGCGGGTCGGTCGCGGGGCTGGACGGGTCGCTGACGGACGACCACGGGATCGCCAGGGCCACCCGGCGACTGAGCGGAAACGCCGGTCGACTGACGACCGCCGCGGTCATCGAGGCGAGCGGCCTGGGCGTGAACTTCACCACCGTGAGCCAGGTGCAGGGCGCGTACCGCATGCTCCTGCTTCCGGGGGATGTACTGATCCGCCCGGGCGACACCGTGCTCGCCGCATTGCCCGCACCGCTGCGCGTGCTCATCGAGGACCACGAAGAGCGACCGGTTCCGGGCGTCACGGTGAAGTGGGCGGCGACCGGCGGCTCCGTGCCGGGCGAGTCCAGCGTGAGCGATGCACAGGGGATCGCCGAGATGACCTTCACGCGCGGTCCGAGCGCCGGTCTTCAGACGGTGCGCGCATCCGTGTCCGGGCTGGGAGGGTCGCCGATGACCTTCGTCACCACGACCGCTCCAGGGAGCCCGGTGGCGCTGGAGAAGATCAGTGGCGACGACCAGGCTGCTGCCGTCTTCACGGCACTCGCCGATCCCTTCGTGGTTCATGCCATGGACGCACACGGCAACTCGGTTCCGGGCGTGCCGATCTCGTGGTTCGTGGCGCAGGATACGCTCGCGCAGACCACGACGGCCTTGAGCCTGGCGGCCGACGCGCGACCGGTCGCGCAATACACGCACCAGCTCGGCGGGGAGCAGGGGGCGCACGTGATCAGCGCCGCGGTCGCGGGCCGTCCCGACATCGCTCCCGTGAGCTTTACGGTCATGGCCTCACCGGCGCCCCCGATCGCGGTGGGGGTCCATGACTATGACTACTGGTATTACTCATACGATTGCTGGTTCACTTGCGGTTTTCAGCCCTCATACGTCACCGTGCAGCCGGGCCAGCCGGTGGTGTGGACGTGGCAGGGAATCCATGGCCACGACGTCGTCTTCGAGGATGACCCCACGGCTCCGGTCAGCTCAGCGCTGAAGACGACCGGCAGCCACATGCGGATCTTCGAAACGCCCGGTACATACCGGTACCGCTGCACTGCGCACTCGAGCAGCTTCACCACGGGCATGGTCGGCACCGTCGTGGTCTCCGGTCCGCCGAGCGACGCGACGACGCTGGAGAAGGTCAGCGGTGACGGCCAGACGGGCATCGTGGGCACTGGCCTCGCACCCTTCGTGGTCCACGTCGCGGACGCGGAAGGCCATTCCGTCGCGGGGGTCACGATCTCCTGGATCGCCGAGACGGAAACCGGCCCGGTGGTCATCGCGCAGAGCACCACCACCGCGCACCTGTACCTGGCCGGCGAGCTGCGCCCGGTGGCGTCCTACTCTCATGTGCTCGGAGCCGAAGCAGGCGTGCACACGGTCATGGCCACAGTGGAGAGCCGTCCCGACATTGCGCCGGTGAGCTTCACGTTCACCGCGGAGCCTGCGCCCGACCCGATGGTCGGCGTTTACGACTGGGGCGTGGGCTGGTACGACTGCTGGTATTACGGCTGCGGCTTCCTTCCGTCGCAGGTCACGGTGAGCGCAGGCAAGACCGTGACGTGGACGTGGCACGGGACCCAGGCGCACAACGTCGTCTTCGAGGATGCTGCCACCCCGCCGGTCAGCTCCGCGACCCAGGCGGCGGGGACGCATACGCGCACCTTCACCACGCCCGGGACCTACCGTTACCGGTGCACGGTACACTCCACCAGCTTCACGGAAGGCATGGTCGGCAGGGTCGTGGTGCTGTGAGCCGGCAGGCATTCGTGAGGCCGGGATACCTGCCGGCGGCCGCATTGCTCAGCGCCGCGGGCTGCGCGAGCGACGGGATCGGGCCGGCCATCGCGCCAGTACCGGTGATCGAGCAGAGCGCGGTCGCGGCCAATCCGCACAACGTCCTGAGCGCCGTGGTCGTGGTGCGTGCGCAGGATGCCGACAGCGTCGCGGTCCGCTTCGGTATCGCCGGCCAGCCCCTCACGAGCGCTACGCCCGCGGTACGCCCGGCTGCCGAATCCTTCCGTGTGCCGGTGCTCGGTCTCCTGTCGGCGACGCCTTACCGGTTGCAGGCCGTGGCCTACGGTGGCGGTCACGCGGGAGCGGGAGACACGCTCGCGCTCACCACCGGTACCCTGCCCGACGACCTGCCCGCCTACGTCACCGAAGGCACCGACCCGGCCCCCGGGTACGTGGTGTTCGCGGCGCTGCAGTACGGGCTGGTCATCGACAATACGGGTCGCGTGGTCTGGTACCGGCATTTTCCCGATGGACTCGGCATCAACTTCCAGGCGCAGCCCGACGGGCGCTATGCCGCGCTGCCGCCGCCTCCGCAAACCGGACAGCCCGCCGCATGGGTGGAACTCGATGCGCTCGGCGACGTCGTGCGCACGCTCACCTGCGCCCACGGCCTGGCGCCCCGCTTCCACGACCTGCTCGCGCAGCCGGACGGATCGTACTGGATCCTGTGCGACGACACGCGCACGATCGACCTCTCGGCCGCGGGCGGCGCGGCTGCCGCCCGCGTGACCGGCACGGTCGTGCAGCATTTCGATGCGACGGGTGCCCTGCAATTCGAGTGGAGCGTCTTCGACCACTTCGCCATCACGGACCTGCCCCCGGCCGAGCTGGCCGTGCCCAGCATCAACTGGACGCACGGCAACGCGCTCGACCTCGATACCGATGGCAACCTCCTGGTCTCGTTCCGGAACCTCAGCGAGATCACCAAGATCGACACCGGCACCGGGGTCGTGATCTGGCGCATGGGCGGTGTGCGCAACCAGTTCACCTTCGAGGACATCACGCCGCCGGCTTTCGCGCGGCAGCACGGGGTCCGCTCGACCTCGCCAGGCACGCTGATCCTGCTGGACAACCTCGGCGATCCCGGTGACTCGCGCGCGAAGCGCTACTCCTACGACGCGGCGGCGTACACCGCGCGGCTGATGTCGGCGTACGGCTCGCAACCCCCGATCACGGCGCAGCTCGGCGGCACCACGCAACCAATCCCCGGCGGTCGCGTCCTGGTATCCTTCGGAAGCGGCGCGCGGGTCGCCGAGTACGATGCGGCGGGCAACGAGCGGTGGCGGATCATGGACCCCGGCTACGTGTTTCGTGCGCAGCGGATCGAGTCGCTGTACGCGCCGGGGGTCGGCTCGGCGCGCTGACGGCGCCGGGAACGGAGCGGGTTGCAAAGCGCGGCGCCTCGCGACGCATACGTCCACGTTCATGCTCGCGGGTGCGTACCTGCGCAGGTGGGTGGCCGCTAGCACGCGCAGGTGGGCCGCACAGACGTCGCCTTCGACGGTGACCCGCAGCACCGCGTCCGCGGGTGCCGGCGCGACGAGCGCCCGCAGCGCGCGATCCTGTTCGCTGCCGGTAACGCTCGCCGGCCGCGACGCGCCGCAGCAGCATCGGGCGCGCGTACAGCTCGCGGAACTTTCAGCGTACCCGCTTTTTCAGCCGCCGTCTCCACGTTCAGATGTGGCTGCCGTCGGCCGACCAGTCCAGGCTGTTCCCGAACGTGATCTGGTCGAGCTCGTACCACTTTCTTCGCGCACCGGATCGCGACGCCGCGTTCTGGAGTCTTCGCGATCCACCGCCGCGAAGTCGCCGGTTCAGTGATTTGCGCGCAGTTCGAGGCGGAACCCGGAAAGGTCGAGATGAGTGGCCGGTACGGCTGCCTCCTGAAGGCGGCGCAGCCGTCGAGCGCTGCCGTCCGGCGACGCCCCGGCCGAGGGCCCCGCGTGCTCGCGGCTCGCCCCTTCGATTGCCCCGCTTCCGGTTGTTCGGCCCGACTGCGCGTAATCCGCTATACGGCGAGAATCGGCACGTACCTGGCGCCGGCCGAACAGCCACGTCGTCGAGACGGCGTCGTCACTTCGGAGCGAGGAGTCATGAGATCCGTCCTGCGTCTGCTGCTGCCGGTCGCGCTCTTCGCCTGCTCCGACAGCCCGACCGCACTGGAAACGCTGGTTGCGTCCGTACAGGTCAGCGGCGCCAGACAGCTCGAAGTCGGCCACACGATCCAGCTCACCGCCGTCGCGAGGAATGGGGCGGGCGGAACGCTGCGCATACGGACCTTCGAATGGCGGTCCCTGGACGAGAGCGTCGCCACGGTCGATGCGAACGGACTCGTGACCGGCGTCGGACCGGGTGCGGTGGTGATTGTCGCGGAGACGGGCGGACGGCAGGGAGGCAGGTCCCTCACGGTGCACAACCCGCCCCGCGCCCTGACCCTCGTCAGCGGTGACGAGCAGGCCGGAAAGCCGGGATCGGAGCTGGGCGAACGGCTCGTGGTGCAGGTCACGGACGCCATCGGCATCGGTGTCGCCGGTGTCGGCGTGTCGTGGTCGGTCACGTCTGGCGATGCGGCCCTCGACGGGCTGTGGAGCGCCTGCCCCGGAAACGCGACCGTGGATCGCGATCAGCCGATACGCAGCATCTCAGCGACCACGGATGCCGACGGTTTCGCCAGCGTGTCGCTTACGCCGCTCACGTTCAGCGCGGTCACGGTGGAAGCGAAAACCGGGAGCCTGGGCACGGTGCCGTTCACGATCGATGCGACGGATCCCGGGGCCGCGCTCGTGATCCTGTCAGGCGACCGGCAGGAGGACCGGATCGCCGGGCCGCTTCAGATCGGCGGGGAGCCGCTCATCGTGCAGGTACTGAACGGCGACGGTGAGCCGGCCCCGCACATCGCCGTGGAATGGGGCGTCCTGACGGGCGGCGGTACGATCTTCGCCTTCGGCTGCGAGTTCGTCGATCTCACCGCCCGCACCGGCGTTGGTGGCACCACCTACGCGGAATTTCTCCCGCAAGTGTTCGGCACCAGCACGGTGGGCATCACCGTACCCGGGATCGCGAGCTCGCCGCAGGTCTTCACGATCGATGCTACGCTGCTGCAGGTTCGCCTGTACGAGGATCCGTGGACGGGATCGGCAGGCGTGTTCAGCGGTCCCCGCTGGGTACCCGACGTCACGATGCCGATCGGCGCGACGGTCGAGTTCTGGAACACGCTGCCCGAGGCGCGCATCACCTCCACGTCCGCCCCGCCCGGTGGCGCCAGCTTCGACAGCGGGACGCTGGCCGCGGGTGGCTCGTTCCGTTTCGTGCCGGACGTTGCCGGGGTCTGGACGTACCACGACCAGGTCACCGGGGCGACCGGGACGCTCAGCACGCTGGGCGGGATCATCGGACTCGCCTACGACTACTGGCTCGATGAAGTCGTGTTCTGGGCAGTGCCGCCCGTGCCGCTGGGCATGGCGGTCCAGTTCCGGAACTATCAGCCGGCGGCGCGCATCGTGTCGACCGCGGCGCCCCCGGGCGGCGCGTCGTTCGACAGCGGCACACTGGCGGAGAGTGCAACGTTCGTGTTCGTTCCCGCCGTTACCGGCACGTGGCACTTCGTCGATCAGGTGAGCGGTGCCACCGGGAGCTTCACGGTACGGTGAGAGAGTAACGGAGCCGCGGGGGCGAACGGAGCCGGGCCGGGGGTTTTCAACCCGCGAGGCTCCCGGCTCCAGCCCCGAGCGCCTGCTGCAGGCTTGCCGACTTCGCCCCGCCCCCGCGGCTCCGGATTCGCCCGCGGGACGCACCGGCCGGCCAGCCGACACGCGCGCCTTTTTTCCCAGCGTTCCACACATCTTGCGTGCCCGCCTTCGGCCCTGCCGTCCACGCATGGCGTCAATGAAACGCGCATGCAGCCACTCCTGCCCCGGCAGACCGCGCTCCCGGAACGTCGTGCCGGCCCGTCCGCCGACGCAACGCGCGCGAGGCCCGCGGATTGCACTACAGGCGCGGCATCCGCTCCCCTCCCCAGGGCGGTCGCAGACCCAATCAACAACGAGCCCTGCCCACCATCCGGGCAATGCGCCGGAGGAGCGTACGTCATGGCGACCCTGCTGAGGACCCTGCTCGGGAACGGATCCAGTGATACCGACCACGCCGGCGAGATGCGCGCGGTTCTGGACGAGCTGCGCCAGGAACGCGGTCACTGCGAGGCGCTGGTCAAGAGCGCCCGGGCGTCGGTAACCCGGTTCCAGGAGCTGGGTGAGCCGTTGGCGCGCACGGGCACGGACATGGACCGGATCTCCCAGCGGCTCGGAGGTCTCGAGCAGCGGCTGGGTGACTTCGAGCGGCTGGCCGCCCACATCCAGACGCTCGATGAGAACGCCGAGCGTGTGGCGCAGCGCCAGCGGCAGGCGGACGTGCGGCTCGCGCGTACCGTGGAAACGACCCGGCAGGTCGAGACGCTGCTCGAGGAGCTGACCCGCAAGGTCGATCTCGCGCTCGAGCTGAAAGAGCAGCTCGGCTCGTTCCTGGGGATGGAGACGCCGTTCCGCCAGCTTCAGTCCGATGCCGAGTCGCTGCGCGGCCAGGTCGCCGGCACGACGGAGCGGCTCTCGCGCATGCGCGAGCAGCACGAACGGATCGTGGATGCCCACGGCGCCGCGCAGGCGAAGCTGGACGCGTTCGATCGGCGCCACGAGGAGCTCGCGCGCGCGGTGCAGGACAAGGAACGACGCCTCGGGGGAATCGAGCAGGCGCTCGCCGGCATGCAGGATGTGCAGCTGACGGTGGACGATGCCAAGCAGCGGCTCGGCACACTGAAGGCGCTCGGCGACTACGTCGCGCAGAAGACCTCGGCGCTCCAGGCGCAGCGGGACGCCGTCGAACGGGCCCTCGCGCGCGCCGAAGCACTGGACGCGGCCATGCACCAGATCGACGCCGGCGTGCAGCGGCAACAGGAGAATGCGCAGGCGCTCTCGGCGCTGCAGCAGCAGGTCGATACGCTGCAGTCGGTGTCGGCCGAAGTCCTGCAGCGCTCCGCCGAGATGGAGCAGGTGAAGGAGGAGACCGGCGAGCAGGTCCGCACGCTCCGGTCGGAGCTGGCGGCTGCTTCGGCCGAGGCGCGCAGGAGCGTGGAGCGTTTCGAGTTCGAGAGCCGCGGCATCGAGGGCGTCAGCCACCGCATCGCGGATCTGCGCAGCGCCGTCTCGGAGCTGGAGGCCCGGTTCGCGGAAGTGAGCGAGACGCGCCAGCTCACGGCGGAGCTGCATGGCCAGGTCACCGCAATCGCGTCGCAGATCGAAGCGATCTCTGCGGAAGTCGGTCGGCTCGACGGCCAGACCGAGCAGGTGCAGGCGCTGCGCCGGGATCTCGATGAGGTGACTCGTGCCGCCGCCATGGCCGCCGAGCGCACCGCGCGGATCGAAGAGGCGCGGCCGGCCATGGAGGCGGCGCTGCGCGACCTCGAGCAGCTGCGCGGCGCGCATGCCCTGGTCACCGACACCCTGGAGCGCACGCAATACGCTGGTGCCGAGCTCAGCCGCCTGCGCGATGAGCAGACCGGTACACGCTCCTGGCTGGTCGGGGTCGACGCAACCGTGCGGGAGCTCGGCGAGAGCGTGGGAGAGCTGCGGAAGATCGCGCCGACGATCGAGTTCGTGCAGGGCCAGGTTAAGCGCGTGAACGAGTCGCTGTCCGGCATCGAGTCGCGGCGCGAGGTCGTCGAGGACATGCAGCGGCGCATGGCCGAGATGGCGACGCTCGGCGGTACGCTCGAGGAACGCGGCCGCGAGCTGCAGTCACGAATGGAAGCGGCCGAGCAGCGCTTCGTCGGGCTCGCCGCGCACTCGGAAGAGGCGGAGCGCCTGGGCAGTAACGTGGCCACGCTGACCGCGTCGCTGCAGGAGACGGAGAACGACGTGCGCAACGTCGGCCGGAGCCTGGTTGCGCTGCACTCCCGCTGCGAGTCCATCGAGACGCTGGCGGAGCGGACCCAGGCGCTGCGCCAGGAGATCGAGCAGCGGCAGCACGCCCTGGACGAGGCCGCGCGCGACCTGCAGCGGGCGTCGGAGCTGCGGCAGCAGGCCGCTGCGTCCGCGCAGGAGCTCGATGAGCGCGCCCGTCAGCTCTCCGCCGCGCTGGCCGCGGCCGAGCGCCAGGCGGACCGGGTCGGCGGCCAGGCCCAGCAGCTCGAGGAGCGCGCCGGGGGGCTGCGTCTGGTCGAGAAGCGTCTCGGCGAGTTCGAGGAACGGCTCGCCCGGTGGGAGCTCGTCGACCAGGAAGTGGCGCGCTCGCTCGAGCAGATCGCCGCCAGGCAGGCCACGGTGGACACCCTGCAGGCGGACATCGACCGGCTCGCGGCCGTCGCCGAGAACACGGCCGCCAACGTGCGCACCATCACGTCGGCGCAACGCGAGATCGATGAGAGCCGCGCGCTCGTCGATGAGCTGATGACTCGGCTCGGCGAGGTGCGCGACACCTCGGGCGCGCTCGACGAGCGGCGGCGGCAGCTCGGCCAGGCCGAAGCCCGCCTCGCCCGCGCGGATGCGCTGCTGATCGACGTGCGCTCCAGCATCCAGGTGCTGCAGGCCCAGAAGGTCGTGATCGACCAGGCGGTCGAAAAAGCCGGCTCGCTCGAGTTCCTGCTCCGCCAGGCCGAGGCCATGATCAGGGGACTGCGTGACGAGCGGGACATGACGACCCGCCTGCGCGCCGCCGTTTCGACGACGCAGGACGACGAGGACGATGCTGCAACAATCCCCCGTGCCGGCTGACCGAACGCCTGGCCCGATGGGCGCGGTCTGCACGCGCTGATCGGGAACACGTATCTCGACGTGCGATCGGGCCGGCCCCTGCCGGCCCGATCCGCATCAGCAAGATGCCGGACACCCTCGGCCGCCCTCCCATCGCCCGATCCCGGTCCGGCCTCGCTCAGCTGCTTCGGCCCCCTGAGCGGCCACGTTGAAGATCTCCTTCCGGATTTCCGGCCGACCTGCGCGTAACCCTTCAGAGCATCCGGGCGCCAAACCCCGGCCCCGCAGCTCCTCACGGGAAAAAACCGTACGCTGGAGGGAAGCATGTCAGGGAAGCTGCTGAGCGTATCGGTGATCGGGCTCGCGTTCCTCGCGGCCTGCTCCGACACCTCGATCACGGACGTATCCTCGCCGGAACGAGAGCTCCGCCTGAGCGCGCACGGC
>DATHVV010000170.1:0-3894 GCA_035461105.1 Longimicrobiales bacterium
GGCGTGGGTCGCACTCGCACGGGCGGGGCGTGCCGCCTCCGGGCGGCACGCTTGCTGGCGATGGGTGCGACTACTTCTCCTCGTTCCTCCCGGGCCGCAGCTGGGTTCTGCGAGCCCAGTCGAAGGGCAGGGTGGGCAGGATGCGCGGGCGGAGTGAAGTGGGCATCCAGCCCCAGCGGATCTCGCGCGGCTGCTCGACGGTGATGAAGGCGCTGCGGTCGTGGCTCTCGACCTCGTCGAGGACGCGCGTGATTTCGCGGCGGGGCAGCACCGTGTAGATGACCTGTACGGCGCCCTCGCGGCCGCGGGCGGCGAATTCGGTGACGCCGTAGCCGAGGGCGCGCAGGTGATCGGCGAGGGCGGTGCCGGCGCTGCGCGAGATGATGCGGATGGTGCCGTAGCCGAGCGCGAGCTTTTCCTCCAGCCACAATCCCAGTGCGCTGCCGGCGGCGAAGCCCGCGGCATAGCCGAGCACGTGCCAGCCGCTTTCGAGGTGGCGGATCGCGTTGCCGGCGGCGAAGAGCCAGACCAGCACCTCGACGAAGCCGATGAGCGGCACGATGCGCTTGTGGCCGCGCACCGAGAGCAGGATGCGCACGGTGGCCATCGCGACGTCCACGATGCGCAGCAGGAAGATGACGATGGGACCGAAAGGTCCCGCGAAAAGCTGGCTGATGGTCTCCATGCGACTCCGTTCCGGCCGTGCGCGCCGCAGCGGCGGCGCGCGCCCAGAATAGCGGATCGCGGGTCGGCGCGCGACGACAGGCTGGCGCTCGCATCGGGCGGGTGGTACGCTAGGCTGGGAGCGGCACCCACGCACGCACGCACATGATGGAATCAGCAGCGAAGCTGGCGGCGGAGTACGACCTCGGGCTCGTGCTCACGGGCGGCGGGGCGCGTGGTGCGTACCAGGTGGGCGTACTCCGCTGGATCGCGCGCAACTACCCCGACATCCATCCGCCCATCCTGACCGGCGTCTCCGCGGGTGCGGTGAACACCGCCAAGCTGGCGGCGCACCCGGGTACGTTCCGGCAGGCGGTCGAGGAGCTGGAACATCTCTGGCGCGAGCTGACCATCGAGCACGTGTTCCGCGTGGATGCGGCCACCCTCTCGGCGACCGCGGTGCGGCTGGGCGGCCGGCTGGTGACGGGCGGGCTGGTGCGGCCGCGCGTGATGCGTGCGCTGCTCGACACGCAGCCGCTGCGCGAGCTGCTCACGGAGACGCTCGCCCCCGTGGGCGGCGAGATCACCGGCATCGACTACAACGTGGCGCAGGGCCGGCTGCGCGCGGTCGGCATCATCACCACGTCGTACTCCACGGGCCAGACGGTGGTATGGCTGAAGGGGAGGCAGGTCGCGCCCTGGAAGCGTCCGCAGCGGCGCACCGAGGTCGGCCCGATCACGGTCGAGCACATCATGGCCTCGGCGGCGCTGCCGATCTTCTTTCCGGCTGTCCGCATCGGCAACGAGTATTTCGGCGACGGCGGCATCCGGCTGGCCGCGCCGCTGTCGCCAGCGCTGCACCTGGGCGCGGACCGCATCCTCTCGGTGTCCACGCGCTACGAGCGGACGCGCGCCGAGTCGGGCCTGCCGACGGTGGTGGGGTACCCGCCGCCGGCGCAGGTCCTGGGAGTGCTGCTCAACGCCGTCTTCCTCGACGTCGTCGACCAGGACGCGGCTCGCCTGCTCAACATCAACCGCCTGCTCGCGAAGGTGCCGCCCGAGGAGCGCGGCGGCATGCGCCTGATCCGCTTCATCAGCATCCGCCCGTCGGTCGACCTGGCGGAGCTCGCAGCCGGCTACGAGGCGCGCCTGCCGCGGGCGTTCCGGTTCATGGTGCGGGGTCTGGGCACGCGCGAGCAGCGCAGCCCCGACGTGCTCGCCATGCTGCTCTTCGACGCGGAGTACCTCGGCAAGCTGATCGACCTCGGCGAGGCCGATGCCGAGCGGCGCGCCGAGGAGCTGCACGGCTTCCTGACCGATACCGAAGACCCCGCCCTCACTGCCTGAGCGCGCCGTGCGCGCGCAGGATCTCGACCGTGCGCGCGAGTGGCAGCGCGCTCACCGTGCCGGCCGGGCCGGTGGTACTGACGGCCTTGAACAGCGAGTTGTAGATCGCCTCCTCGACCGCCTCCGCGACGGCCTGGAAGAGGGGTGAGAGTGCCTCGTTCGGCAGGTCGGGGTAGCTCGCCGTACCGCTGCCGCTCCGGCGGCGGACGGACTCCGCCGCGGAAAACGCGATGACGTAGTCGCCGGAGCCGTTGCTCATGCTCGAGCCGGTGCGGGCCAGGCCGGCGAGCGCGCGAGCGCCCAGGCGCTCGAGGTTGCGGGCATCGAGCGGAGCGTCGGTCGCGACCACGATCATGATCGAGCCGTCGGGCGTGGGCTCCGCCTCCGGGGTGCCGCCGCCGCCCGTGCGCTGGAACGAGTGGCGGCCCAGGGCGATGCCCACCGGGGCGCCCGCGATCGTGAGGATGCCGCCGTAATTCGTCTGTACCAGCACCCCCACGGTGTGGCCACCGTAGTCGGCGGGCAGCACGCGGGAAGCGGTCCCGATGCCACCCTTCCAGCCGAACGCGACCGTGCCGGTGCCCGCGCCGACCGCTCCTTCCTCGACCGGACCGCCGCGCGCCGACTCCAGCGCGTGAACGACATGCGCGCTCGTCACGGGGCGCGCGCGGATGTCGTTCAGCGCACCATCGTTCGTCTCGCCGACGACCGGGTTGATCGAGCGGACGCTCGCCATGCCCGGGCGCGCGAGCAGCCAGTCCACCAGCGCATCGGCGACGCGCCAGACGCAGAGCGTGCAGGTGAGCAGCACCGGCGTCTCCAGCTCGCCCAGCTCCTCGACCTGGGTAACTCCCAGCAGCTTGCCGAAGCCGTTGCCGACGACGATCGCCGCCGGCACCCGCTCGTGGAACCAGTCCTCGCCCGGCGGCAGGATGGCGGTGACGCCCGTGTTCACGCCGGGTGACCGGACGGTGGCGTGGCCGACGCGCACGCCGGCCACGTCGGTAATCGCGTTGTGCGGGCCCGGCGCGAACACGCCCACGCGCAACCCGATCTCACGCGCGCGCGTGCGCGCCTCGGACTGCTGGCTCACGAGCGGGAGCGGCGCGCAGAGGAGCGCGGCCAGCACGGGCAGCAGGCGCGGGAGCATGGAGCCTCCTGGGATCGTCGCATGAAACCGCTCAGGCCGCATCCTGGGCGCCGGCCAGCCGGGTGACGAGCGCGGCGAGCTGCGGGATGGGCACACCGGTGGGGCAGACCGCAGCACAGCTGTCACAGCGGCCGCACGGCGCGACGCTCGCGGCCGCCAGCGGGGCCCGGTGCAGCGAGCGCCCGGGGCCCACGACGAACGTCCACGGCTCCGTCCAGCCGCTCCGTGCCGCCTCGCGCAGGGCAGGGCAGGCGAGGGCGCAGAGGCCGCACTGGATGCAGTTCATGAACGCGGGGAACGCGTCCCGCTCGGCGGGCTCCAGCGGCAGGTAGCCTTCGGGGCCGACCTCGCCGAGCAGGCGCGCCAGGTCGCGACCGCGGCGGAACGGTCGCAGCGGCAGACGCGTGAGAACGTGCTTCCAGAAGTGGAAGGCCAGGTTCAGCCACGCGTGCAGGCGTCGCATCATGCCGCAGCCGGGACGGGTGGCGACGCGGCGTGGCCGAGGCCCGCGCTTCGGCCCGCGATCACGGCGCCGGCGGCGCTCACGTTCTCGTAGTGCAGATGACCGTGCAGGTCCACCGGCCGGCCGGCCCGGTCGACGTGCACGCCGGCCGCCAGCAGCGGCTGCCGCGCGGCGCGCACCGCATCCGTGAGTGGCACGGGCTGCACGGTCGTGAAGCGCTGGTCGAGATGATCGATCCAGACGGCGCAGCCGAGCGCGCCTTCGACCAGCG
>DATHVV010000171.1:0-10622 GCA_035461105.1 Longimicrobiales bacterium
GCCAGGGCCGGGCCGACGTTGCTCATCGCCGTGGCCGCGGCGCCCGCCGCCGCGGGCAGCGATAGCCCGAGCAGCGCCATCGCGAACGTGCCGAGGCCGAACAGCAGCATGTAGAGCAGCACGAAGCCGAGCACGTTCAGCATGATGTGCTCGTGTACGACGCGTCCGCCGATCTTCGGGACGAAGACGGCGCGCGGGTGCAGCTGCTTGCGGATCTCCAGCCACGCATGCTTCAGCACCAGCAGCACGCGCATCATCTTCATCCCCCCGGCCGTTGATCCCGCCATTCCTCCGAGGAAGAACAGCAGGAAGAGCGCGATCTGCGCGGCTGGCGCCCAGAGCGCATAGTCGGCAGTCCCGTATCCGGTCGTGGTAATGATCGAGACCACCTGGAACGTGGCTTCGCGCATTACCTGCTCCACCGGGTCCGCGTTCCCGCCGATCAGCAGCGCGACCACCACCGAGCCGGTCACGATGATACCGGTGTAGAGTCGCCATTCCGCGTCGCGCCAGTACGCCTTCGGGCCGCGTCCCAGCGTGCGGTAATGCAGCGTGAAGCTGGTGCCGGCCAGGTACATGAACACGATCGTGATCCACTGGATCAACGGCGAGAACGCGGCCATCGACGCGTTGCGCGTCGAGAAGCCCCCGGTCGGCATGGTGGTGAGCGCGTGGTTCACCGCGTCCAGCGGCGGCATCCCGCTGACTGCGAAGAGCCCCATGAGCGCCACCGTGAGCGCCGCGTACACTACCCAGAGCAGCTTTGCGGTCTCCCGGATCCGGGGGCGCAGCCGGTCCGTCGTCGGGCCCGGCGCCTCCAGCCGGAACAGCTGCATGCCGCCGACCCCGAGGTAGGGGAGCACGGCGACGCCCAGCACGATGAATCCCATGCCGCCCAGCCACTGCGTGACGCTCCTCCAGAGCAGGATCCCGGGTGCCACCACCTCGATGTCGGCGAGCACCGTGGACCCCGTCGTGGTGAAGCCGGACACGGACTCGAACAGCGCCGCGATGGGATCGGCAATGGCGCCCGAGAGGAGGTAGGGCAGGGCGCCCACGAGCGCCACCGCGACCCAGGAGAACGTGACCGTCGCGAACGCCTCCTGGAAGTGGATCGTCGTGGGCAGGTGCGTCAGGCGCCGGGCCGTGAAACCGGCCGCGCCGGCGAGGACGCCCGAGGCCAGGAGCGGTAGCGCGGAGCCGTCGCGCAGCGCCAGCCCCGCCAGCCCGGTGAGTGCGATCGCGGCGGCGACACCGAGGAGCACGGTGCCGACCAGGTGGACGACGTCGCCCAGCCGAAGGTGGCGTACGCCCTTAGGCAAACAGGTCCTCCACCTCGCGGAGCGTCTCCGGGAGCACGAAGACCACGATCCGGTCACCGATCTCGATCGTGTCGGTGCCGCCGGGGATGATGACGTGCTCGCCCCGGATGATCGCTCCCACCAGGCTGCCGCGCGGCAGCTTCACGTCCGCCAGCGGGATGCCCGCGTAGGGGAATCGATCGGGAACGTTGAACTCGATGCCCTCCGCCCGCGTGCCTCGCAGCGTCGCTACCGCCAGCACCGAGCCGCGGCGTACGTGGCTCAGGATCGCGTTGGCCGCGGCCATGTGCGGCGACACCGCCGCATCGACGCCCACCCGGGATACGAGCGGGATGTAGTTGAGCCGCTTGATCAGCGAGATCACCCGCCGCGTCCCGAGGTTCTTCGCGAGCAGGCACGAGAGCAGGTTCGTCTCGTCGCTCCCCGTGTAGGCGACGAAGCCGTCGGCGTCGCCGACCCCCTCCATCTCCAGCAGCTCCAGGTCCGTCGCGTCCCCGTGCAGCACCAGGCTCCGCCGCAGGTTCTCCGAGAGCACGAGTGCGCGGTTGCGATCGATCTCGATCAGCGTACACCCGATCTTGTGCTCCTCCAGCATGTGCGCGAGCAGCCACGCCTCGCGGCTGCCGCCCGCGATGACCACCCGGCGCAGGTCGAACCGGTCGTACCCGACAAGCGGGAGCACGTCCGGCATGTGGCTCGGCTCGCCGATGACGAACACCAGGTCGCCCTCCTGGATGCGCGTCGCGCCGGTCGGGATGATGGTCTGCCCGCCCCGCGAGATCGCCACCACCAGCGCCCGAATGCCGCCCGCGAACCTGCCGATCTCGAGCAGGCGCTTTCCGACCACCGGCGCGCTCGGCTTGACCCGCACACCAATCAGCTGCACCACGCCGCTCTCGAACTGGGCGAACTCGGCCGCCGCGGCGCTCTGGAGCAGCTGGTAGCTCTCGAGCGCGCATTCCCGTTCCGGGTTGATCATCAGGTCGACGCCGAGCCGGTCCGGCGGCAGGATCCCGGTATGGTCGTAGTAGTCGGGCTTCGAGACCCGCGCGATTCGCTTGGGAACCCCGTACTGCGCGGCCGAGAGACAGGCCATGAGGTTCACTTCGTCGTGACTGGTGACGGCGAGCAGCAGGTCGGTCTTCGTGATCCCGGCCTGCTCGAGCGTGGTCAGGCTGGCGCCGTTCCCCTCGATGACCATCGCGTCCAGGAAGTCCTGCGACATCCGGGCGCGCTCGCGGTCCTGCTCGATCACCACCACGTCGTGGTTCTCGTTCGCCAGCTGCTGGGCGACGTGGAATCCCACGTCCCCGGCCCCGAGGATCAGGATCCTCATGGCGAACCTCGTCGGAGCGAGGGCGCTCGGCGCATATGCCTTTCCGGGAGGGTCTGAGGCAGGGGAAGGGCCCGCGCGCAGGGTGTTCGCGGGAACGAGGGCGTGAGGTGCATGGTGCGCGGATGATGAAAGCCGCAGTACCGCCGGGTCAAGGCATCTCCACGCGGATCGATGCCCGGCTACGCGAATCCGCGCCCGGCCGCACCGTGGCTGCCTGCCGATCTGCACGCCTGGATGCGTCGGCCCGGCGAATCTGCACCCCTGGATGAGGCAGGGGCGCCCGCCGGCAGCTGCCTGCCGACCGCGCCCCTGCTCCATGACTGCCCGGCCCCGCAGTGGCGCCGGACGCTGTACGGAAACCGCCTCAGTGCGCCTGATGCTCGCACGTCACGTCGGCGTTGAACGGCGCGAACATCCCGTTCGGGTTGTCGCGATAGAGCCAGAAATGCAGCTCGTAGTGCGGCTCGAAGCCGTGTGCCTCATCCACTTCCGTGGCGGGGTTGTCGTGCATGTAGTAGTAGTCGAACCCATGGAAGCTCGGTGCCCCCTGGTTCCCGGCCTCGTGCCAGCTCTTCGCCCACACCAGGTTCTCGATGCCCACGAGAATGTGCGACCCGTCCGCCTGCGGCTCGTACATGAGCACCGCCGGCTTCAGGAAGTCCGTGTGCATGCCCGTGCCGTGCACGCGCGGCTTGTCTCCGGCCAGGCCGAGCAGGTCCGGACGGAAGTAGTGGACACCCATGGCCCCGAGCTGCCGCGGCGCACCCTCCATCGCGGCCGTCACGCACATGTTCGAGGGGTCACGTACGTAGCCCTCGGCGAGGGCGACGTTCACGTCGCCGTACTTCTGCGTCGCCGCCCGGATCGCCGCCAGCTCGGCAGCAGGCACGGCGGGCGTCGCGGGACGGGCGACGGCTTTCACGACGTGCCCTCCCGCCGCCTGCGCGGCAAGCGGCGAGAGGAGGGCCGACGCGGCGATGCCGGCAACCGTGACCATGGGGATGGCGGCGTAAAGAAGTTTGCGCATGTGGACCTCGGGGCTGGGGGAGAGCCGACGAAGCGGCGGACAACCTGGTGCGAAACAGCGGGTCAGGATGCGTTCACCCCGTGAGCGGGAAACGCGCGACCCGGTTTGCGGCGATGATGATGCAATCGGAAGCCTGCGGACGCAACGCTTTTCGTGGCGGCCGCGCCACCGGTGCGCTCGGACACCCCGCCGGGGAGTGGGCGTTTCCCCCAACGCCCCGGCGGCGGTACTGCTGGTCGAGGAGGCGCCAGCCGCCACGCCTGGCTGGCTCGACGCCCGGTTCCGGCTGCGCCTTCCCCCGGACGTGGGTGTCAGGATCGTGGTCGCCGGCATCATCCTGGCGGCACGATCGGCAGAGGACCCACGGACTTTCGCAGTCCAGGACCGCAGCTGAGCGGGTGAGATGAAACGCCTCAAGCTCCTCGTGCTGTCTCTCATCGTGCTCGCCGGCCTGGCGGTAGCGAGCTCGCCCGTCGTTCTCCAGTTCCTGGTACTCTGGGGGGCGCGCGCAGCCGCTGCCTTCGACCAGAACGCTCTGGCGAGCCGTACGTTCGAGTCCGACGGCGTGCGGCTGCGTTACATCGCGGAGGGAAGCGGCCATCCGGTCGTGCTCGTGCACGGCTTTGCATCGAGCCTGGAGCACAACTGGCACGATACCGGAGTGATCGACCTGCTGACGCGGGCCGGATTCCAGGTGATCGCCTACGACGCTCGAGGCCATGGCCGGAGCGATAAACCGCATGACCCCACGCGCTACGGTGCGGAGGACGTTCGCGACATCATCCGGTTGCTCGACCACCTCGGGCTGGAGCGCGCGCACCTGGTCGGATATTCGCGGGGTGCCATGCTCGCGCATCATGCGCGTGAATGGCACCCCGAGCGGTTGCGCACCGTCACGCTCGGAGGATACGGCTCGAGCGGCAGGGGCAGCGGACTCGAGGTACGGGTCGTACCCGCGGCCGACCATATCGAGGTGCCGGCGGCGAAGGAGTTCGGCGCTGCACTGGTGGAGTTCCTGCGCCGACACGACCGACGCCCCGCGGACCCGGCGACACGCGGGCGCAGGGTGCCGTAGGCCGTCCCGGGATGCGGCAGGCCGCCGCCGCGGACCGGTCCGCGGCGGCGGCCTTTGGTTCGGTCGCGGTCAGCGGTGGCGCACCGCGGCCATGCTCGGCCCGCCGAACGTCGCCGAGATCCCGATATCGATGGTCAGGTAGCGTACGTAGGCCTTGCCGCCGATCTCGTCGAGCTCGGGCGAGAAGGAGCGGTAGCTCACGCCCGGCAGCAGCGCCCAGCGGCCGCCGAGCGGCACGGCCGCACCGACGCCGGCCTCCCAGCCGAGCGTGTGGTCGGCGCTGACGCGGTCGTCGCGGTCGTCGCCTTCCAGCTCGATGTGATCGTAGACGCCGCCGGCGCGCAGCCACGGAGTCACGCTGCCGAGGGACGGTGCGAAGAAGCGGGCCCCGAACGAGTAGCCTGTGACATCCATGTCCTCGAACGGGCCGAGGTCCTGCTCGAGCGTGAAGCGTGCCCAGTCCCAGCCGGCGTACAGGTTCAGGTGCGGCATGACCTGCAGGTTGGCGACGAGGCCGAGGCCCATGCCGGGGTTCAGCGCGCTGGCGCCCAGATCGGCGGTGGGCAGCACCGCGCCGCTCCGCAGGTCGAGCGAGAAGCGGCCGGCTTCCTGGGCCTGCGTGGCGGCCGGAACCAGCCCGGCCAGGGCAGCGATCGCAACGATCGTGGTGAGGTGTCTCATGGTCATCTCCGGTTCAGGGCCGGGCATCGCCGCGGCCGTCATGGTTCGATTCAGACGATCAGGGTGAGGGATACCAGCCGCAGGTGCAGGTCGTGCACGCGTCGCAGGACCCCGTGCAGTGCGGCCTGGTCGGCGACGGTCACATCGACGACGGCCCGCCCTCCCGCCGACTCGATGTGGTCGGCATCGAACCAGCCTGCCCATTCCTGCGCGATCTCACCCTCGAGCTCCAGGCGGTAGCGGGTGACCCCACCTTCGAATGCACCCTCCGACTCTCGTGTCACGACCGCCTCCCGTCTCGTGCTGCGGGTGCCATCCGACCCGCACCGCAACGATGCACTCGCACGAGGGTGAGTGGCCTCACCCGTTCGACGGCAGAACGGGGGAGATGCGGGGGATACGCGGCTTCAGGTCAGGACAGGTCGGGTGGGGCGAGGCCCAGCTCGCGCGCGCGCGCCAGCGCCTCGCGGCGGTTCGTGGCCCCGAGCTTCCAGTAGACGTGCTTGAGGTGGGTCTTCACGGTCTCCGCCGAGACGTACATCTGCCGGGCGATCGCCTTGTTGCTGAGGTCGGAGCAGAGGTGCTGCAGGACCTGCTCCTCGCGCGCGGTGAGCGGCTCGAGCAGCATGCCCGACGGCTGCGCTGCCGCACTCTCGTGGGGTTCGAGGCGCTCGAGCAACAGGCGTGCGTGCGCGCGCGCCGCCGCGGAGAGCGGGCGGGTGAGCGCCGCCTGCAGCACCGGCCGCAGCGGCTCGCCGAGCTCGAGCAGCGGCCGCACGTAGCCGCGGACCGCCGCGAAGCCGAGCGCCCGGTCCAGCAGCTCCCACCGGCTGGAAGATTCCGCGAGCAGCGCCTCCGCGACCAGCGCGACGCCGAGTGCGACGCCGCGCTCCCGGACTTCGCACTCGGTGCGCAGCCGCGCGCCGAGCCCGGCCGCCCGCTCGTGATCCCCGGAACGCAGAGCCTGCTCCAGGTAAAGCAGCAGCTCGGTCTCGAGCGCCGTGGTCCAGCCCTCATCCGGAGCGGTCGCGGCGCGCCGTTCGACCAGCGGGCCGGCTCGGTGCGCCTCGCGCCGGAGCGCGAGGCGCTCCTGTTCGAGCGCGACCGTGGTATCGGCCAGGATGATGTTGCGGTTCTGCGCGAGCGCCGCCAGCTCGGTGAGCAGCTCCCGCGCTTCATCGAAGCGACGTCGTGCGCCGGCGACGCGGGCCAGCGTGAGCAGCCCGTTCGCGTGGCCCTCCGGGAAGTTGCCGGAGCGGGCGAGCTCGACCGCGCGCTCGCCGGCGATTTGTGCCTCGTCCAGCCGGTCGGCCAGGAAAGCCACCGCGGCCAGGTGGTACAGGACCGCGGAGAACGCCGGGAGCCCGGTGAGGTGGCGCTGCCCGGCGAACACCTGCGCCGCGTCGAGCTGCTCGTGCGCCCGGTGGACGCCCTCGCGCTGGGCGCTCACCGCGGCGGCCTGCCCCAGTCCGGTGAGCACGAGATAAGTATTGCCGGAGCGGAGATTGTACTCGAATGACTGCGCGAGCAACTGCGCCGCCGGCAGCATTTCCCCCCGCAGCATGTGCAGCCGCGCCTGGTTGTAAATCACCAGGCCGCGCGAAAAGGCCTCTTCCTCCGGCAGCTCGGCCAGCACCGCGCGGTTGATTTCCAGCGCCTCCTCGAAGCGTCCGGCGAAGCGCGCCGCGAAGCCGCGCAGCACATCGAGCTGCACGCGGGCCCGCCAGTGGCGCGCGCGGTCGTACCCGAGCGCGCTCGCGGCGAGTGCCGACTCTGCAGCGGCGAGCAGCGCCTGCAGGTCGGGCGCTCGCTCGACCAGCACGCGCAGCCAGCCGATCGCCACGATCAGCATCGGGTACGGCCGCTCGAGCGGGGCCGGCAGATGGGCGACCCACCGCTCGAGCGTCGCCAGCTCGCTCCGCGCAATGATGTCCATCGCGTGCGTGTCGAGCAGTTGCAGCAGCCGGGAACGGTCTTCCATCCGACACGCGTGCTCGATCGCGCTGTGCACTTCGCCGGCGCCCTCGAACCACGCCGACGCCCGTGCGTGCAGCTCCTCCGGTCGCTCCGGTGAGAGGCGACGCAGCCGGAATTCGAGCAGCTCGCGGAAGAGATGGTGGTATCGATACCAGCGGCGGTCCGCACCGAGCGGCACCAGGAACAGGTTCGCCGCCTCGACTTCCGCCAGGTGTGCCGCCGCGGCCGCATCCTGCGTCACGGCGGCGCAGGTCTCAGCGGTGAAGCGCTCGAGAATCGATGTCTCCAGCAGGAACCGCTGCACGGCCGCGTTCTGTCTCTCGACGGCTTCCTCGAGGAGATAATCGACGACGATCCGGTGCGTGCCGGCGAACGAGGCTACCGCGGCGACCGGGTCCGTTGTGTCATGCAGCGCGATGGCCGCCATGCGCAGGCCCGCTGCCCACCCCTCGGTGCGCTCCTCCAGCACGGCGACCAGCGCCGGATCGAGTCCGCCGGGCACGACGGAGGCGAGCAGCGCGGCGCACTCGCCCCGCGTGAAGCGGAGGTCTCGCTCCCGTATCTCCACCAGGTTGCCGCTGACCCGCAGCCGGCCCAGTGAGAACGGCGGATCGACCCGGGTGAGCAGCACCATCCGCGGCCCGGAGGGGCGCGGCTCCAGCAGCAGCTGCAATCCGCGGAGCACGCCCGGCGCGTCCAGCTCGTGCACATCGTCGAGCACGATCACGCCATCGTCGCCGAGCGCAGCGAGGGCCTCGTGCAGCTCGGGAACGGGACCGCTGCGCTGCGCGAGCGTCTCGATCACGGCCGCGGCCCCTGAAGTTGCGGGCAGCTGGAGCGTGGCCACGGCGGCAGCGAGATGCTTGAAGAACCGGGCGGGATCGTTGTCGTGGCGATCGATCGAGAGCCACGCGACCGGGGAGGGACGCTGTGCCAGCCAGTCGACCACCAGGCTGGTCTTGCCGAATCCTGCCGGCGCCGAGATCAGGAGGAGCCGTGCCGAGCTCTGATCGAGGCGGGCGAACAGGCGTGGTCGCGACACCAGGTCGAGCGGCAAGGACGGCGGGATCAGCCGCGTTCCGATCGCGTCATTGCGGATACTCGTCACGGCCGTGTCCTCCTGGAGCCTGCAACTCCGGTCAATATATCCGGCGCGTCGGTCGGAGGCACGGTCGCCGCTCACTCCAGGACGAGCCGCACCGTCTGCACACCCGCCTCCACCTGGATCTCGATCACCCGCGCTGGCTGCTTCCGCTCGATCGCGCTGATGTCGCCGCTCCGCTCCAGCCGCGCGATCGCGACGTCCTCGACGCTCTCCAGCTGCGCATCGGTGCGCAGCGAGGCGAGCAGATCGTTCTCGCTGATGTGACTGCGCCGCATCGCGCTCCAGTCAATGCGGCCGTCCTGGACGAGCGTGCGCGGACTGCCCTTGAAGAGCGTACCCAGTCGGTCCGAGTGGAACGTCACGACCGAGAGCAGCCAGTGCAGGAACACCAGCATGGCCCCTCCCAGCATTGCAGGAGCCACGTCGTCGCTGTTGATGCCGCGACTCACCACCGACCCCAGCATGACTGCGATCACCACGTCGAGCGCGGTGTTCTTGCCGAGCGCGCGTTTCGCGCCCACCCGCACCAGCATCAGGGCCGCGAAGTACACCAGTACGGCACGGGCCGGGGCCTGCCACCAGTTCGGATCGTCGCCGCCCAGGTTCAGGGCTGAGAGCGCTGCCTCGATCATGCATCCTCCGGCGTTGAGTCCTTGAGTTGAGTCCTGGAACGGCCGCGCGCGCGAGCCGCTGCAACAGCTCGGCCAGAGACGTTCATCAGGCAGCACGCCGATCCGCGCACACGCGAGCGCGCGGGACCGGCGGTGCGGTCATTGCATCTCCGGAAGAGAGCGTGCGATACGCGCTGACGACGCCGATGCATCGAAGGAGGAGCCATGCGAATGATGATGCCGGCTGCCGTCGTGCTGTTCCAGGTGGCGTGCAGCGGCGGCAGTGACGAGACGAGCAGCGGGGCCGACGCCCTGGACGAGAGCCGCCTTGCCATGCTGATGGCAGAGTTCCCCCGGCTCGGGCCGGACCCGCTGCCGGAGCCGGAGCCGGCGGGTACCGCCGATCCCGCCGACATCCCGGACCGGGTTCGTCACAGCGGCGTGCTGCAGACGGTGAGCGGGGAGGCGACGTTCTACGCGAAATCGTTCGAGGGCCGGCGCACCGCCAGCGGTATCCCGTTCCGCCAGAACCAGATGGTGGCGGCGCACCGGGCCTTCCCGTTCGGCACGATCCTGCGCGTCACGAACACCCGAAACGACCGCAGCGTGCAGGTGCGGGTGGTCGATCGCGGACCGCACGGCAGCTCCGCGGCCGCCCGTCGCACGGTCATCGACCTGTCACGGCGCGCCGCGGCCGAGCTGGGCTATCTGGAAGCTGGGCGGGCGCGGGTCAGAGTCGAGGTGCTCGAGTGGGGTACCGGTATCCCAAGCTGACGACAGGGGTAGATCGATAGCAGCTTCGGCGCTCCCTTTTCTGCGCAGGCGTACTGATGATCTCCCCGGATTCCTGGCCGCCGCTGCCACTGGCCGCCTGGCAGGACACGAAGGACACGCTGCACATGTGGCTGCAGATCGTGGGCAAGGTGCGCCTGGCCCACGCTGCGCCGGTCAATCACTGGTGGGACGCGACGCTGCACGTTACCCCGCGCGGCCTGACGACCACGTCCATCGCTCACCCCGCCGCGGTGTTCAGCATCGACTTCGACTTCATCGATCACTCGCTCGCGGTGCATACCGACACCGGCGACGCCCGCGTGCTACCGCTGGCGGCCCGACCCGTGGCGACCTTCTACACAGAGCTCATGACCGCGTTGCGCTCGCTGGGCGTCGAGACCCGCATCCGCACGCAGCCTGACGAGGTGCCGGATGCGATTCCGTTCGACCAGGATGAGGCGCACTCGTCCTACGACCCGGAGTATGCGACGCGGTTCTGGCGCGCTCTGCTCCAGTCGACACGGGTGCTCCAGAGCTTCCGCGCGCGCTTCCTCGGCAAGGCCAGTCCGGCGCACTTCTTCTGGGGAAGCATGGACCTGGCGGCGACACGTTTCTCGGGGCGCGGCGCACCGCCGCATCCGGGCGGCGTGCCCGGTCTGGCGGACTGGGTGACGAGGGAGGCGTACTCACACGAGCTGAGCAGCGCCGGGTGGT
>DATHVV010000172.1:0-3094 GCA_035461105.1 Longimicrobiales bacterium
CGCGAGCGTCGCACAGGATGAGCTGTTCGGTCCGGTGCTGGCCGCGTTCGGTGTCCGGGACGTGGATCAGGCGATCACGCTTGCGAACCGGAGCCGGTACGGCCTCTCGGCCTCGCTGTTCACGCGCGATCTGGGCGCTGCCCTGGAGTACATCCAGCGCATCGAGGTCGGCATGGTGCGCGTCAACGGCGACACCACCGGGGTCGATCCGCACGCCCCGTTCGGCGGCATGAAGGGTTCGAGCTCGGGCTCGCGCGAGCAGGGCAGCGCGGCGCGAGAATTCTACACGGAGACGAAGACCGTGCAGCTGCAGCCGTGACCACGTCATTCCCGGAAACGGTGCGCGTGATCGACTCGCACACCGAGGGCGAGCCGACGCGCGTCGTGATCGACGGGTTTCCGGCGCTTGCCGCGGGCGACATGGCGGGTCGCGCCCGCGAGCTCGACGCGACCCACGCGGCGCTGCGCTGCGCCATCGTGTGCGAGCCGCGTGGTCACGAGGCCATGGTGGGCGCGCTGCTCACGCCTCCGGTCACCGCCGACGCCCTGGCCGGCGTCGTATTCTTCAACAACGTGGGCGTACTCGGCATGTGCGGGCACGGCCTGATGGGCGTGGCGCGCACGCTGCACACGCTCGGAAGGACGGGATCGGGCACCGTGCGGCTGGATACGCCCGTCGGGCCGGTCTCGGCGCTGCTGGGACCGGACGACGCGGTCACCATCCGCAACGTGACGCCGCGGGTCGCGATGCTCGACGTGACGGTGCCGGTGCCCGGGGTCGGCACGGTCCGCGGCGACGTCGCCTGGGGCGGGAACTGGTTCTTCATCACCGGCCAGATGCCGGCGCCGCTCGCGCTGCCCAACGTCGCGGTCCTGACCCGGTACGCGCAGGCCATCCGCGCCGCGCTCGCGAGCCGCGGCATCAGCGGCGATGACGGCGCCGAGATCGATCATGTCGAGCTCACCGCTCCGGGCCCGGGTGGCGACGTGAACGCGCGTGGCTTCGTGCTCTGCCCCGGGGGCGCCTGGGACCGCTCGCCGTGCGGTACCGGCACCTCCGCGAAGCTTGCGGTGCTGCACGCGCGCGGGACGCTGCAGGTCGGCGAGCGCTGGTGCCAGGAGAGCGTCACGGGCGGCCGTTTCACGGCGTGGCTGGAGCGCGTTTCGGACGCGCTCGTGCCGTGCATCCGCGGCCGCGCGTTCATCACCGGCGAGACGGTGCTCCGCTTCGATGTCGCGGATCCGTTCCGTTCCGGCTTCACGAGCGCGGCCTGATGCGCTTCGACGTGATCGTCGTCGGGGGCGGCGTGGTGGGCGCCGCGGTCACCTATTTCCTCGCTCGCGATGGCGTGCGCGTGCGACTGCTCGAGGGAGACTTCATCGGCGGCGGCACGACGGCGTGCGGCATGGGCCACGTCAGCATCATGGATGACTCGCCCGCGCAGTTCGCGCTCACGGCACGCTCCACGACGCTGCTCGCCGAGCTCGCACCCGCGCTTTCGCCTGACTGCGAGCTGACTCCCTGCGGCGCGATCTGGCTCGCCGAAGACGATACCCAGCTCGAGCTCGTGCATGCCAAGCACGCGTGGTACCGGGAGCGCGGGCTCGACGTCGAGGTGCTCGACCCGGCCGCGCTCGCGGACGCCGAGCCGGAGCTGCGCCGCGACCTCCGCGGCGGTCTGCTGATGCGCTCCGACAGCGTGCTCTACCCGCCCGCGTTCGCGCGCTGGCTGGTCCGCGAGGCCGAGCGTCTCGGCGCGGACGTGAAGCAGCACGCGCGCGTCTCGGAGCTGGGCTCGCGGACCGTGGTCGCGAACGGCGAGCGCTTCGTCACCAACGTCGTCGTCAACGCCGCGGGGGCGTGGGCCCCGCAGCTCACGCCCGACCTGCCGATCGTGCCGCGCAAGGGACACCTGGTGATCACCGACCGGCGTCCGGGACTGCTGCGTCACCAGCTGCTCGAGCTGGGCTATCTCGCCAGTGCTCACTCGATGAGCGCCGAGTCGGTCGCGTTCAACGTGCAGCCGCGCGTCAACGGCCAGGTGCTGATCGGCTCCTCACGCGAGCTGGTCGGCTGGGACGGCGCGCTCAACCACCCGCTGCTGGGCCGTATGCTGGACCGGGCTGCCCATTTCCTGCCCGCTCTCGAGCGCGTAACCGCGATCCGCGCGTGGACGGGGTTCCGGCCCGCCACACCGCACAAGCTGCCCCTCATCGGTATCTGGCAGGATGGCCTCTGGATCGCCGCCGGGCACGAGGGCCTCGGCATCACCACCGCGCTCGCCACCGGCGAGCTGATCGCCGACCGGTTCGCCGGACGCCGGCCCGCGCTGGACGCGACCCCGTTCGCGCCGCGCCGCGCCGCCGCGGCCGGAGGTGCCGCGTGAGCGTGCTCGTCACCGTGACCCCCGGAGGTGGTTCGTGACCGAGCCCGTCACCGTGACTCTCGACGGGCGCGAGCTGCAGGTGGCGGGCGGCGTGAGCGTAGCCGTCGCGTTGCTCAACGCGGGCGTGACTACGCTCCGGCGCTCGCTCGTGGGTGCGCCGCGCGGCCCGGTATGCGGCATGGGCGGCTGCTTCGAGTGTCGCATGCGCATCGACGGGGTGAGCGTTCGTACGTGTCTCGAGCCGGTCCGTGACGGCATGCGCATCGAGACCGAGGTCGGCACGTGATCCCGGCCGCCGTGGACGTGCTGATCGTCGGCGCCGGGCCGGCCGGCATCGCGACAGCCGTGCATGCCGCCGGGGCCGGGCACCGCGTGCTGGTGGTGGACGAGGGCGCCCGACCGGGGGGACAGATCTGGCGGCATCCCGAGGCCGGCGCGGCGCCCAGGGAGGCGGTCGGCTGGCTCGCGCGCCTCGCCGCGGCCGGGATCGAAGTGCTCTCGGGCACGACCGTGTTCGACGCGCCCGTCCCGGGCGCACTGCGCGTACTGCGCGGCACCGACGCGGCCACGATTCGTTACCAGCAGCTCGTCATTGCCACCGGTGCCCGCGAGCTGCTGCTGCCGTTCCCCGGCTGGACGCTGCCCGGCGTGATCGGCGTGGGCGGCGCGCAAGCCCTGCTCAAGGCCGGGCTGGATGTGCGGGGGCG
>DATHVV010000173.1:0-1826 GCA_035461105.1 Longimicrobiales bacterium
GTCGTGCCGACCCGGGCGGCAGCTACCGTCTCGTCGCCGACGGGGACTTCGGCGAGCTCGAGCCGGGCCGCTTCGACCTGATCCTGTCCGCGTTCGCGTTCGACAACATTCCGGGCACCGCCTGGCGAGCCGAGCTGCTGCGGCGCCTGGGCGCGCTGCTGGCCGACGACGGGCGGATCGTGCTGCTCGGCTCCGCGCCCGAGATCTACACCCACGAGTGGACCTCGTTCACGACCCGCGATTTCCCCGAGAACCGGCACGCCCGGAGCGGCGAAACCGTGCGCATCGTGATGAAGGACGTCGCGGACGCGCGCCCCGTGCTGGACCTCGCCTGGTTCCACGAGGATTACCGGCAGCTGTTTGCGGCGGCGGCGCTCGAACTTCTGGCGACGCACCGGCCGCTCGGGCGCGCGGATGAGCCGCACGAGTGGGTCTCGGAGACGACGGTGTCCCCCTGGGTCATCTACGTGCTAGGGCGGCGCGCGGACTGACGAACCCGGCAACGGCAGGATAAAGAGCCCCTGGGCGGTGGCAGTCACGACGGCTGCGGCCGTTTCCAGGGTGATGCCCGGGGCCGTGAGCGCCACGTCCTGCAGGACCAGGGCGCTGCCGGGCGGGGGGAACGGTATCTCGGCTCCGGCAGCCCGAAGCGACGGCTGGAGCGCGCGCACCATGACGGTGCCGGTGAGCCGGTTCTCGACGACCGGCCGTTCGAACGCGGCTTGGCGGCGGTTGCCGGAGCAGAGCGAGACCATGCGCGTGTGGAGCACGTTGCCGGCGCCGTCGGGCAGCAGGTTCTGCGGATCGAAGCCGCACCAGTCGAACCGGCCACCCGGCAGTGCGGCGGGGCTCAGTTGAATGAGCACGCCTTCTCCGGCGAGGTACCCGTCGCGCATCCGGGCACGCTGTTCCGTGAGCCGCTTCACGGATGCGGCGGCCGCGGGCAGCTGCGCGGCGATCGCGCTGCGCAGCGCGGCCGTGTCCCCGGGTTCTCCGGCTACGGATGCCGCAACCAGGTCGTGCAGCCAGACACGCTCCGCGTTCATGCGCCGCTTCCAGTCGGCGGCGCCGAGGCGGTCGAGCAGAAATCCCTGCTGGGAGCCGGTCGCATACACGCGGCGGCGCACTGACACTTCGCCCACCTCCAGCATGCGACTCAGCACGTCGCGCTCGGCGGTCAGCTCGGCCGTGACCTGGCCGCGCAGGGTCGGGTCACGCTGCGCCAGCACGTCCAGCCCTCGCAGCAGCACATACTGCGCGATGCCCTCGTGCGCCTCCCCGGCGCGCTCGAACTCCGCCAGCTCCTCGCCGAGACGCGCGTGACGCTGCTGCCGCAGGGCGACGAACTGCGCCCCCAGCCGCCGCGCCTCCGGGCGCGTGGGCGCTTCCACTGCGGCACGCAGCAGCTGCGCCTCCGCGGCCGCCGCGGCCTCGTTCTCGATATCGAAGAGCGGATACTCATGGGTGAGCAGCGCGTTCTCCGTCACCGACACGCTTCCCTGCCCCGCGAAGTGCCGCTGGTGAACGTGAAAGCCCTCGTGCAGCGCGAGGCCGAGCACCTGCGCGCGCGTGGCGCGCGCGCTCACCGGCACCACCTGCACGGGATCGGTCCTCCCCCAGCTCACCGGCGCTTCGGTCCAGCCGCGCGTGCCGTCCACCGGCTCTGCCTCGGCCACGACGCGGGGCCAGCGCGCCAGCAGCTTGCCGGTGCCCGGCAGCATGTACAGCAGGCCGGGGCGGGCGACGTCGTAGCCCGGCCACACCTCCTGCTCGATGGCAGCGCGTGCCGCGAGCAGCGTCGAGTCGAGCCGTGCGATCGCTTGCGC
>DATHVV010000174.1:0-7231 GCA_035461105.1 Longimicrobiales bacterium
CAGCGAGGGCTGCCCCGCGATGGAGCCGGCGCGCGCGAACCGGCTGCTGCCGCTCATCGCCGACGGCGGCGTCGTCTTCATCTACTCGCCGAACGACACACGCTGGCTCGACCGCGACCCCTGGGTGAACGGGTCGGGCGAGCGCCGGCCGGCCCTGCTGGGGACCGCCCTCCCGGCCCAGGCCGAATCGGCACCCCGCTGACCTCGTCGGTCTGACCCAGCGGGCCATGGCCGCGCCCGCCCGGTGCTTCTAGTCTCCCTGCGATGGACGCCGAAACCGCCGCCCGCTTCGACACGATCGACACCCGCTTCGAGACCATCGAGGCGCGCCTCGACACCATGAACGCGCGCTTCGAGGCGATCGACGCGCGCTTCACGGAGCTGATCCGCGGCCTCGCACAGCAGTTCGAGGCGATGCAGCGCGCCGCCGACCGCAGCCGCGAAGCCATACTCGAGGCCATGGGCTACGGCTTCGCGCAGGTCGACCGGCGGTTTGGGCAGGTCGATCGGCAGTTCGAGGAGATGGCGGCCAGCAGCGCGAGCCGGTTCGAGCAGATCGACCGCCGGTTCGAGCAGGTCGATCGCCGGTTCGAGGAGATGGAGGCCGGCAACGCGATCCGGTTCGAGCGGGTCGATCGGCGGTTCGAGGAGATGGCGGCCAGGAGCGCGAGCCGGTTCGAGCAGGTTGACCGCCGGTTCGATGCGGAGCGCGCGCTGGTGGCGGGTCAGTTCGAGGCGATGCAGAAGCACATGGACCAGCGTTTCGACGCGCTCGGCATCGCCCTGGATACGGCTTTCGATAACCACGAGCGGCGGCTGCGACGTCTCGAGGGCCGGGGCTGAACCCCGGCCGTCACATCCCGCCGAGCTTCCCGCGCACGCCCTCGCGCAGCTTCACCGGGTCGAACGCCCAGCCGTCGCGGAAGACCGCGACCATGTTGCGGATGTCGGCGGCGCGGGCTGCGGGATCGCCGCGGATCACGACCAGGTCGGCCGCCTTGCCGGCCTCGATCGACCCGGTCCGCTCCGCCTCCCCCAGGATGCGCGCGCCGTTCAGCGTGAGGATCTGCACCGCATCGGGCGCGCTGAAGCCGGCCTCGATCAGCAGCTCGTAGTTGCGCAGGTTGCCGTAGCCGGGCAGGAAGCCGGTACCCCACGGATCGGAGCCCGCGCCCAGCAGTCCGCCCGCCGTGACGAACGCGCGCTCCCACTGCATCATCCGCTCGAGCAGGCGGGTCGGCACGATGTAGCCGCGCTCCGTGAGTGCCGCGTGGTTCGATTCGAGCTCGGCGCGCAGCTCGGGGGTGAGCATGGCGAGCGCCGCGGTGTCGAGGCGGGCGCGCTCCGGCACGAACGACTCGTAGACGCCCAGCGTCGAGACCACCGCGGCGCCGGCCGCGACGATCCGGCGGATGCTCTCCTGCACCGCCGGGCTGGCCGGGTCGACGTCGGCCTGCGCGCGCTGGTTCTCCGGTGGACACAGGTCCGGCTGCTTGCCGGGCACGTACTCGCTGTTCGTGATGAAGCCGTGCTGCAGCGCGTCCACGCCGAGCGCGGCCGCCTCCGTGAACGTGACCGCGCACAGGTGGCCGGTGACGCGGAGCCCGCGCGCGTGCGCCGCCGCCACGACCGCGCGCACCACCGCCGTCGGCCCGTTCATGACCTTGAACCAGGTGGCCCCCTCGTCCGCCCAGTAGTTCACCACGCGACGCGCTTCCTCGGGCGACGCGATCACCCGCATGGCACTCGACGGCCCGCCGAACCCGGTGAGGTACGGACCCGTGATGTGCAGCCGCGGTCCCGCGAGCGCGCCCAGATCGATGGCGCGCTTCAGGCTCAGCTCGTGGTACGGCAGCATCGTGCCGGCCGTCATCGCGGTCGTGACGCCGCCCGCCAGGTACAGCATCGGGCCGTGCGTCATCGGCGCGTTCGTGCGGATCCCGCCCAGCCAGGTGTGCTCGTGCAGGCTCACCAGCCCGGGAATCACGGTGTGACCGGAGAGGTCGAGCACCTGCGCGTCGGCCGGCACCGGGACACCGGCGCCCACGGCCTCGATGCGACCGTGCCGCAGCACGATCGTCTGGCGCTCGCGCGGCGCCGCGCCGGTGCCGTCGATCACGCGCACGCCCGTCAGCGCCACCACCGGCGTGTCGAACGCCAGGTAGGCACGCGCCGCGGGCGCGAGCGCGGGCCGCTGCGCCGCGGCGGGAGCGACCACCGCCGCGAGCAACGTGAGCGCGAGCGCGATGATGCGCAGGCCCGCGCTGAAGGCCGCCGCCGGGACGCGCGCGTCGAGCCTCATCACTGCGACGTCTCCGCACGCTGCGCGGTTGCCGCCGTCGGGATCCACTTCGCGAACCAGTCCAGGTTCCGGTGCATCGCGTCGAGTACGAGCTTCGGCTCCTGGATGCCGTGCGGCTGGCGCGGGTAGACCACCATCCGGGTCTCGACGTTCTGCCGCCGGAGCGCGTTGTAGAGCTCATAGCCCTGCGAGATCGGCACGCGCAGGTCCTGCTCGCCGTGCTGGATCAGCGTCGGCGTCGTGACACCCTTCACGTGGAACATGGCGGAGCGCGCGGTCCAGGTGTCGAACACGTCCCAGAACTCGCCGCCCATGTAATCGGGGATGAAGCCCGGGATGTCGGCCGTGCCCGTGAAGCTCATCAGGTTGGTGACGCCGGCACCCACGGATGCGGCCTTGAAGCGCCGCGTCTGCGTGATCACCCACGAGGTCATGTAGCCGCCGTAGCTCCAGCCCATGATGCCGAGCCGGTCGGCGTCCGCCACTCCCATCTCGATCACCCGGTCCACGCCGCTCATGATGTCCTGGTAATCGCCGCCGCCCCAGTCCTGGTAGTTGGCGTAGCGGAACTCGCGGCCGTAGCCGCTGCTGCCACGCGGGTTCACGCGCAGCACGGCGTAGCCGCGCGACGCGAACGCCGCGATCGGATATGGGTAGGCGTTGCCGATGAAGCTACGCGTGAACACCCCGGTCGGACCGCCGTGCACGATCACCAGCAGCGGCACCCGCGTGCCCGGCCGGTAGCTCGGCGGCAGCGTGAGCAGACCTTCGACCTCGCGGCCGTCGGGGACCTGCCACCGCAGCACGTCGGTGCGCCCGATGGCCGCGTCCGGGAGCCGCTGCAGCCGGCTCACCTGCACCGGCGCGAAGCGGTCCAGGGCTGTGACGTACGCTTCCGCCGGCGTGTCACTGTCCTGGGAAACGAACCCGATCGCGTTGCGACGCGCGTTCAGCTGCGCGCCCTGCACGTTGAAGTCGCCGGCACCGAGCGCGACCGGCGCGCCGCCATCGGCGGGCAGCGCCCAGAGCCGCGCGACCACGCCCTGCGTCTCGGTGTACAGGATGCGGCGGCCGTCCGCCGTCCAGCCGACCACGCCCGGCTGCTCATCGAACGTCGGCGCCAGGGCGCGGCTCTCGCCACCCTGCGCCGGCACGACGTGCACGTGCGTCGTGAACGCCCACGTCGGCGGATCGTCGCTCACCGTGATCGCGATCCAGCGCCCGTCCGGCGACCAGCGCGGCGTGCCCTCGACGGCTCCGGTCGCACGCAGGCTGCGCAGCGCGCCGCTGGCGACGTCGATCACCGACACGTCCGTCTGCTCGAACACCTTCGGCATGGCCGCGTGCGCGAACACGATGCTGCCGCCATCCGGCGACCAGTCGAAGTCGGTGACGTGGACGTCGCCGGCCTCGAGGCGACGCGGCTGGCTCTCGCCCGCCGCCACGTCGATCACGTGCAGCCGGCTGAGCTCGAAGCGCTCGTCGATCACGCGCGCGTCGCGCTTCTCCTTCCTCTCCTTCTCGACCTCCGTGGTCGCCGTGTCGCGCATCGTGAGCGCGATCCGGGAGCCGTCCGGCGACCACCGGTACGCGCCCACCGACCCCTTCCCCTTCGTCAGCCGCTCCGCCTCGCCGCCGCCGACCGGCAGACGGTAGAGCTGCATCGTCTCGCCATCGCGCGCGGACACGAACGCCAGCCAGCGCCCGTCCGGCGACCATTGCGGCGCCTGCGACGACTTCTCCGCCCGCGTCAGCTGCGTGGCACCGCTGCCGTCGCGGTTCGCCACCCAGATCTGCGAGACCCACTCGCTCCGCTCGCCCTCCATGGCCGGCTCCCCGACCACGAACGCGACCCGCGACGCGTCCGGCGACGGCACCACCGGTCCGATGCGCTTAACTTGCAGCATCAGCTCGGGCGTCCACTGCGTGGACTGGGAGGTCGCGGCCGCCTCGACGGTCTGGGCGAGCGCGGGCGCGACGGGGAGGAGGAGCAGCAGCAGCACGGCGAGGACGGCGCGAAGGTGCAGGCGCATGGTGGACCATCCTGTGAGAACTTGCGGGTGCCGCGGCGGGGCCGCGTGGTCCCCAATCTCCGGAAGCCGGCCGCCGGTCGCAATGATCGGATCCCCGGGACGTCGGGGTGGAACGTCGGATACCTGAAGACGGGAGCGCCGGCCGCAGCGCTCCCGTCCGTTTCAGGTAGCTCAGGACCTGGCTGCCTCCTGCACCAGGAGCAGCGGGTCGAAGGGTTCCGCCCGGAGCACCGGGTGGCCGTGGCCGTCGTGCCACGCCTCGGGCGGTTGATCGTAGTACAGGGCGACACCGTTGCCGTCGGGATCGCCGAGGTAGACCGCGACGACGCAGCCGTGATCCTCGCCGCCCTCGAGCGGATAATCGTAATCGAGCACCCGGCGGACGGCGCGCGCCAGCTCGGCTCGGCCGGCGTACCGGATGCCGATCCGGTCGAGACCAGTATGACCCCGCGGCGGCGCTGTGCCGCCGCGGCTCGTGTGCGTGTTGAGCGCCAGGTGGTGGTGATACTCGCCGGCCGCGAGCAGCACCACCGGCATGCCCACCGCCGGACCGTAGACCGTGACCGTGAAACCCAGCACGTCGCGGTAGAAGGTCAGGGCGCGGTCGAGGTCGGCGACGCGCAGGTGCACGTAGCCCAGCTGCATCACCGGCCCTCCTCGAACCGCGAGAGCCGCTCCTCGAGGCTCGCCAGCCGGGCCCGCAGCTGCCGGTTCTCCTCGCTCAGCGCGCGCACGTCCCTGCCGAGCTGCTGTACGCCCGCGAGCGCGACGCCCGCGACGTCAACGAGGCCGATGTCCGTGTCCGATGCGCCGAGCCCGAAAGCCGCTCGGAAGTCCTGCGCGGTGGGACCGATGTGACGCACGCCGTTTTCCATCTTGTAGCTCCAGCTCTGGATCGGCATGGCAGCGAGCTTCGCGAGCAGCCCGCTGCCGTCGATGTCCGCGAAGCCCGTCTTGGCGTTGCGGTCCGACGTGCAGGTCCAGGTGCCGGCGCCCGCATTGATGAAGCAGCCAGTGCTGCTGCCCGTGAGCATGCGGATGCCACCGGGGGCGAGCGCGGCCAGCTCGTTGTCCCGCCCCGCGAAGAGCTGGCTGCTGGTAGCGGCGATGGTGATCGCATTCACTCGTGCGGAGGTCCTGGCGCCCGCGCCCATCGCGATCGATCCGGTGCCGCTCGCGTTCGCACCCGCGCCGATCGCGACCGCGTCGAAGCTGGAAGCGATCGCGTTCCTGCCGATGGCCACCGCGTTCTGGGCGCTCGCGAGCGCGGACGGACCGGCCGCGAGCGCGTTCTGCGCAGTGGCGTTCGCACCACTCAGCAGCGCAACCGATCGCGCACCGCTCGCCACCGCGCCGAGTCCCAGCGCGAGCGCGCCCTCGCCGCTCGCATGGGCATTCTGTCCTGCCGCCAGACTGCCATTGCCGCTCCCGGTTGACCCCGTGCCGATGGTGGCACTTCTCGCCTGGAGGTTGCCGAGCGCGGCAACGACGCCGCCGCCCGCTAAGCTGGCGGGTCCGCTCACGTTCAGGGGCCCGGTTACGGAGCGGCTACCGTTCGTAAGCAGGTATTGCGGGTGATCGTCGTCGATGAGGCCCGCGAGCGCACCGTGATCGCCGGTACCCCCCGTGCCGCCGGTCGCGGGCGTGGTCGGCTGCCACTGCTGCGCGCTCGCGTGCCACGCGAGCACCTGCCCATCCGCCGGCGCGGTCTCCGCGACACTGCGTCCCCGCAGCTTCGCCACGGTCGGACCCGGGAGGGCACCGGTGAGGTCGCCCTCGGCGACGTCGCCGACCTTCAACGCCTGGTCGAAGCGCAGCGCGTCACCCGCCTCCGTCCCGGCGGCCAGGTTCGTGATGCGGAAACCGCCGGCCGAGACCTCACCACCGAAGGCGCGTGCGCCATCGGTGCGGAAGTAATGGGGGTGGTCGTCATCGTCCAGGCCGGTGAGCAGCCCATGATCGGTGACGCCGGCGGTCGGACGCCGCTCTCCACTCGGCCCGAGCGCGGTCGCGGCATCGGTCCAGCTGAACTCGACGTGCCCGCGCGACGCGCACGACTGCTTCAGGTCGATCTCGCGGATGCGGTACACGGTACCCGTGCCGGGGACGTAGCACGCATGAAACACCGCAGGTCCCGGCTCCGACGCCACGCTCTGCGCCGCGAGCGGCGCCAGCCCGCCGCCCGTGAGGAGGAGCGCCTGCACGAAGCACGGGATGTCGATTGCTCTTCTCATTATGATCATTCTCCAGTTGCCGTGAGTTCGTTAATGGGTGGTCAGTCTTCCGGCGACGCGAGCAGGTCCACGCTCAGACGCAGTGCGGCCACGTCCAGCGCGTCGGCCGCGCCCGTTGCGGCGTAATCGTCGATGGCGGCGTTCACGGCGCGAACCGCTTCGGGATCCGCTGCGCCCTGCGCGAGGCTGGCGCTCAGCTCGAGCAGCGCGGCGTGCACGCGCGCGGCCGCGCGGTCGGGGATGAGCCGCGTGAGCGCGTCCTCGATGGCGGGCTCGAGCGCCTTCGACGCGGCGCTCGCCGGCTCCGCGCCCCGGTCCTCGAGGCGCGGTGCGAGCGGCCCGCGCTCATCCGCGCAGGCGCCCAGCGCCAGTGCGAGCAGCGCATGGGGAAACAGTGCGATGGGGCCGGACCCGGGCTGGACCGCCCGCGACCCGGGCGCCGGGCGGCCGGACGGCTTGATGTCGTTCATCTGGACCTCGCATTCCTGAGTGCATGCATCCCGGACGGCGGACGCCGGTCACGGGAGGCGGCAATCTGGACGCGCCGGTCACACCCCGATCACGAGAACATCAATTACTGGAAGACGAGGCAGGTAAAGGACTTATGGGCGGGTCAACGAGGTGAGGCGCTGGCCGGCGCGGGTGGCGCGCGCGCGCAGGTG
>DATHVV010000175.1:0-6583 GCA_035461105.1 Longimicrobiales bacterium
GGCGTGTCCTGCGCCGCGAGCGGAGCGGCGGACAGCAGCGTGAGCAGCAGCGGGAGCGGGGGACGCATCACGTCGCCTTCCGGTCAGTCAGTTCGGGTGTGTCGGCAGCCGCAGCACGAGCTCGGTGCCCTCCGGTCCGTCACGTACCACATCGAGGCTGCCGCCGGCGCGCTCGGCGAGGAGGCGGCAGAGGCGCAGCCCGATCCCCGAGCCGGGCCCGGTCGTCGAATGCGCGCCGAGGCCCCGGCACGCCTGCCGTCCGCGCCCGGCGTACGCCGCGCCGCAACCCATGTCGAGGCCACCGGCAGCCCAGCCGACGCCCGTAGCACCACCCCCCACCCGCCGCGCTCCCGCAGTGCCCCCACCCCCACGCCCACCCTTACCCCCGCCCGCGGTCCACCCGATGAACGAGCAGGGCTCAGGCCCCCAACACCGCGCTCCCTGTCTCACGCTCCCGGCGCCGCGTCTCACCGTCGCGGGTCCAGAATCCTATCGATCTCCATCCGCACATCCCGCAGGTGCAGCCGCGTCATCGCGTCGCTCGTGCGGCCGATCGCGGCGGCGGCGGCGCGGTCCAGCTCCTGGAGCTCGCCGCGGAGCACGGCGCGC
Organism: Longimicrobiales bacterium; assembly: GCA_035461105.1. GTDB lineage: Bacteria > Gemmatimonadota > Gemmatimonadetes > Longimicrobiales > RSA9 > VEPF01. The sequence continues at coordinate 610 of DATHVV010000175.1, forward strand.
GCATCACCGGTCGGCCGGGCCTGCTGCAGCTGGATCACCGGCACCGGTGTGCCCGGGGTGGTCGGCGCGGGGGGTGCGGGCGGGTTCACGATGCGACCCACCGCCTCCAGGTAGCTGCGCTGCAGGTTGCGCCGGTACGGGTCGATCCGGGGGCGGCCGGTGGTGAGCTCCGTCCAGACGCCGCGGCGCAGGTCGGCGAGCATCTCGGCCAGGGTGTAGGCGCGCTCGGTGCCGCGCGCGAGCGCCTCGTACTCGACCAGGCGGTTCAGCCGCGAGGGCGCGAACAGCGTGTTCAGCACGCCCGCCTGCGCCGCACGGATGCGGTTCAGCGTGCCCTCCTGCTCCATGCGGAAGAGCAGCTCCGGGTCGAGCAGGTAGGGCGGCACGCGGAACGCGTTCTCGTGCAGGAAGCGCATCGCCTCGCGCTGGCGTGCCTCGCTCACCGGCGTGAAGCGGATCCCGGTGCCGTAGCGCTCCTGGGTCTCGGCGCCGGCGATGATCGCGGCGACGTGGCCGTTGTACCGGCTCCACTGGCTGACCACGTTGCCGTACAGGTCGGTGAGCAGCGTGTAATCGCGGCCGGGCTGCTCGGCGACGCGCAGCAGCGAGCTCGCGACCCGCTCCAGGTTGCGGAGCCCGAGTGCGCTCGAGCGCACCGCGTCGGAGTCGCCGACCGCCTCGGTGATGTCGCCGGGATCGCCGGTCGCATCGATGGTGCTGAAGCGGAACCAGGGGACGGTGTCCTGCTGGCGTGCCCAGCGGTCGAGCGTGGGCAGCTCGTCATCGGGCGTGCGCGCCCCGGGGATCGGCTCGTTCTGCCAACGGATCGCGAACACGTCGTAGGGCCCGACGCCCGGCACCAGCAGCTCGGGCGGTATGCTGTCCTCGGGCTGGGCGACGTAGTTGAAGCGGGAGTAGTCCATGAGCGTGGCGACGTGCCCGCCCATGCGTCGCAGGAACGCGGCGCTGCGCAGCGAGTCGGCGGGATACTGCGAGCTGGCCTTCATGTTGTGCGGGAAGCCGATCGCGTGACCGACCTCGTGCGCGACCACGTACTCGACGAGCCGGCCCATGAGCGAGTCGGGCAGGGGCAGCCGCTGGGTGCGCACGTCGAGCGGCGAGACCTGCGTGAAGTACCAGTCGCGCAGCAGGTCCATCACGTTGTGGTACATGTTGACCTCCGCCTTCAGGATCTCTCCCGTGCGGGGGTCGACCACCTGGCCGCCGGTCGCGTTCGCGACCTCGCTGGGCCGCCAGTAGATGATGTTGTGGCGCACGTCGAACGGCGACCAGGTCGGGTCCTCCGTCGGCGTGGGCGCCTCGCGGGCGACGATCGCGTTGCTGAACCCGGCCGCGCGGTACGCCGGCTCCCAGTCCTCGATGCCGCGCTTCACCCACGGCACCAGCCACTCCGGCGTGGCCGGGTCGATCCAGAACACGATCGGCTCGACCGGGTCCGACACCGCCGCGCCCGGGTCCTGCTTCTCGAGCCGGAACCGGCGCACGAACGTGCGGCGCAGCGCCTCGTGCTCCGGGCGGCTGTAGTCGACCATGCTCACCGACAGGATGCCGACGCGCTTGTCCGCGAGCCGCGGCCGCATCGGCACCTCCGGCAGCTTCAGCATGCTCCACATCTGCCGCGCCGTCATCGTGGTGCCGCGCGCGCCCGGGGGCGCTCCGGGGGGTGGGCTCTGCGTGCCGGTCTGCGTCGCCTCGACGTTGATGTTGCGGGGGAAAGCCTCCACCGAGTTCACGTAGCTGCGGTCGCCGGCCACCCCGGTCACGGCCGCGAACTCGTTGATGTTCGTCGTATAGAGCCGCGAGACGTCGATCACGGCGGTGCTGTCCGGGCCCCACGCCTCGATGTTGAAGCTGGCGATGATGGGCCCCGCGTTCATGGCCGCGACGGCGCGGTAGATCGCGGTCGTCGAGTCGGCGACGATCGCGTGCGCGCGCTGCCGCAGCAGGATCCGGTTGCCGTCGCGCTGCCACACCACCACCCGGTTCATGCCGCCGCCGAAGAAGCCGCTGGTGGCGCCGCCTTCGACGGTGCGGCTGATCACCAGCAGCTCGCGGTTCAGCTCGGAGCGCGGGATCTCGAAGAAGAGCTTCTCACCGATCATGTGGGTCTTGAACAGGCCCACCTTGGTGACGGCCGCGCTCGTGATCACCCGGTTGTAGGGGCGCGGCTGCCCGGGACTCGCCGGCGCGCGGGGCGGCGCCGAGGAATCGCCCGGCGCCGCGGCCACCTCGGCGTTGCCCCGACCGGGCACGGGCGCGGTAGGGGCGGGGTGGCGCGCGCAGCCGGCGGCGGTCGCGAGCGTGAGCATGAGCAACAGGGTATCGGAACCGGGACGTCGGATCATTGCGGCGACTCCATCCGGGCTGAACGACCTTCGGGACGGGCAGGACCGCTAATGTCGCCGGACGCGGCGCACCTTGTAAAGCGGCCGTCGTGCCGGGGCGCCCGCGCGCCGCGCACGCCGGGGGAGTCGACCGCGACCGCACGGCCGCATTTCGCCCCCCGCTGGGAACGACCGCGTCTTGCCGCTAGTATTGTCGGGTAACCCCACCGGGCCACGCCCGCCGCGCATCCCCATCCCGGAGCTCTCAGGTGCGGCTGTTGCTCGTGCTCCTCTCCGCCCTGGCCACGCTCGGCCTGCGCGGGCACGCCGCCGTGTCCGTGTCGCCGCCGGCGCGCGGCCCGGCGCTGGCGGCGACGGCGGCCAACGGCGAGCGGCCGCGGGGTTTCACGTTCGCAAGGGCGGAATACTCGGGGACGCAGGGGTGGCGACGCGGCGCGTGGGCGACCGACTACCCGAAGGCCGATCTCCAGTTCATTACCGTCGCCCGGCGGCTGCTGCCGACGCTGGACATATACGGGGCGGAGCACACGGTCCGCTTCGACGAGCCGTCGCTGCGCCGCTTTCCGTTCGTGTACGCGGTCGAGGTCGCGCACATGGAGCTCTCGGAGGCGGAGGTCGCCGGGCTGCGCGACTACCTGCTCGCGGGCGGCTTCCTGTTCGTCGACGACTTCTGGGGCACGGCGGAGTGGGCGGCGTTCGAGCGCCAGATCCGGCGCGTGCTGCCGGACCGCCCGATCGAGGATCTGCCGCAGGATCACCCGGTCTTCCGCACCTACTACGACATCGCGCGCATCCACCAGGTGCCGTCGATCGACAACATCTGCCGGCGCGGACGTACGTGGGAGCGCGACGGCTACGAGCCCGCGGTGCGCGGCATCAGCGATGATGCCGGGCGCCTGATGGTACTGATCAGCTGGAACTCCGATCTCGGGGACGCGTGGGAGTGGGCCGAGCAGCCCTGCTACCCGCTCGAGCTCTCGACCTTCGCGTTCCAGCTCGGCCTCAACGCGATCGTGTATGCCATGAGCCGCTGATGGCGACGTTCCTCGACGCCGTGCTCGCGTTCCTCTTCAAGTACCGGCCCGCGCTGTTCGCGCAGGGGCGGCTGGCCTGGCGCCCGCCCGTGGCACCCGAGTGGATCGCGCTCGCGCTGCTCCTCGCCGCCGCCCTGGTGGTGTTCACGTACGCCCGCGCTGGCCGGGCGCGGCCGCGCGATCGCATGCTGCTGGCGACACTCCGCCTCGGCATCCTCGCGCTGGTCGGCTTCGCGCTGCTCCGTCCGACGCTGCTGCTCTCGACCGTCGTCCCGCAGCAGAACTACCTCGGCATCCTGATCGACGACTCGCGTAGTATGCGCATCGCCGATGCGGACGGGCGCGCGCGCGGCGAGCAGGCCGCGGCCGCGTTCAGCGATCCGTCCAGCGCCCTCGCCCGCGCCCTCGCCGAGAGCTTCCAGCTGCGCTACTTCCGCTTCGCCGACCGGGCGCGCCGGGCGGATCCGGCCGAGGCGCACGGCTTCGATGGGGCGGCGACGCGCGTCGCGCCCGCGCTCGAGGCGGTGCGCGCGGAGCTGGGCTCGCTGCCGCTCTCCGGGCTGCTGCTGGTGAGCGACGGCGCCGACAACGCGGCGGCCGGACTGAGCGAAACGCTGCTCTCGCTCCGGGCGGCCGGCATCCCGGTGTTCACGGTGGGCGTGGGCGCGGAACGGTTCCAGCGCGACATCGAGCTGTCGCGGGTCGGCGTGCCGCGGAGCGCGCTGCGCGGCTCGGCGCTGGTCGTGGACCTGATGATCGCGCAGAACGGCTACGCCGGCCGCGAGGTGCCGGTGCAGGTCGAGGACGGCGGCCGCCTGATCGCGGCCGAGACCGTGAAGCTGCCTCGCGACGGCGAGCCGAGCGCGGTGCGCGTGCACTTCACGCTCGAGGAGCCGGGCGCCCGCCGGCTGCGCTTCCGCATCCCGCCGCAGGACGGCGAGCTGATCGCCGAGAACAACCAGCAGGAGGCCGTGATCCTGGTGCGCGGCGCGCGCGAGAAGATCCTCTACTTCGAGGGCGAGCCGCGCTGGGAGCTGAAGTACCTGCGGCGCGCGGTGGCGCAGGACAGCAGCCTGCAGGTGGTCGCGCTGCAACGCACCGCCGACAACAAGTTCCTGCGCCTGGACGTGGACAGCGCCGGCGAGCTCTACGGCGGCTTCCCGCAGACGCGCGAGGAGCTGTTCGCCTACCGCGCGCTCGTGCTCGGCAGCGTCGAGGCCAGCTTCTTCACGCACGACCAGCTGCAGATGATCGCCGACTTCGTGGCCGAGCGCGGCGGCGGACTGCTGCTGCTGGGCGGCCGCGCCGCGTTCGCCGAGGGCGGCTACGCCGGCACGCCCGTCGCCGAGGTTCTGCCGGTCACACTCGGGAACAGCCGCGACACGACGTTCTTCGCCGAGCTCGAGGTGCGGCCGACCCGGGCGGGACTCGCGCACGCCGCGCTGCGGGTCGCCGACAGCGCACCGGACACGGAGCGACGCTGGGCCACGCTGCCGCCGCTCACCACCGTGAACCGTGTCGGCCGCGTCAAGCCGGGCGCGACCACGCTGCTGAACGGCTCCGGCGAAGGCGTGAGCCAGCCGGTGCTCGCCTTCCACCGCTACGGTCGCGGGCTCGCGCTCGCGCTGGCCGTGCAGGACACCTGGCTCTGGCAGATGCACGCCGACATGCCGCTCGAGGACCAGACTCACGAGCGGCTCTGGCGCCAGCTGCTGCGCTGGCTCGTGAGCGACGTCCCCGAGCGCGTCGTCGCCAGCACCGCCGCCGACCATGCCGCCCCCGGCGAGCCGGTGCACATCACGGCCGTGGTCGCGGACGAGCGATACCTGCGCGTGAACGACGGGCGCGTCGTCGCCGAAGTGACCACACCGCTCGGCGAATCGCTCGAGGTGCCGCTCGACTGGTCGCTCACCAGCGACGGCGAGTACCGCGGCAGCTTCACCCCCGCCGAGCCCGGACTCCACGAGATCCGGGTACACGCCGCGCGCGAGGACGTCGAGCACGCCAGCGCGCCCACCTACGTGCAGGTGAGCGAGAGCAGCGCCGAGTTCTACGGCGCCCAGCGCCGCACCCCGCTGCTGAAGCGCATCGCTGAGGAGACAGGCGGCCGCTACTACGACGCGAGCGCGCTCGGCACGCTCCACGAGGACCTCGCCCACACCGGCCGCGGCGTCACCATCCAGGAGGAGCGCGAGCTCTGGGACATGCCGATTGTTCTCGTGCTGGCTTTGGTGATGCTGGCGGGGGAGTGGGTTTACCGGAGGAGGAGGGCGCTGGCGTGAGAGGGATAGGGATAGGGATAGGGATAGGGGGGGCTGCGGGGTTCGTCGGGCCGCGGCGGGCGTGGCGCACGCGAAGGATCCCTTCCCTCGCCCGCCTTCTGCCGTTCCTATCCCTATCCCTATCCCTCGTCGCGAGGGTCGAGGCGCAGACGACCCATCTCGTCATCATCAGCGGCCTCTCCGGCGAGGAGCGGTTCGCGCGGGACTTCTCCGCCTGGACTTCGCAGCTGGCCCGGGCTGCGGAGGAGCGGCACGGGGTGCCGGGAGCGAACATCACGGTGCTCTCCGAGGC
>DATHVV010000176.1:0-3179 GCA_035461105.1 Longimicrobiales bacterium
GGCAGGAAAGTGGCGGCGCCGCCACTGCTCATGGAGACCTGCGGCGCCGAGCTGGCGCGCTATGCCCGGGCGCAGCCGGTTCAGGCATGACGTGCCGTCCGGTTTGCCGCGTGGCAGGGCGGGCGGTAATTTCAGGGGTACCGCTGCCGCATACGGGTGCCATGACCGACGCCACTCCAACCGGACCCGATCCCGCCACCGGGCGACGTCTGCACCCGGAGGTCTTCCTGGCGCGGCGCCGCGCGCGGCTCGAGCACGTGCTGCAACACCCGCTGGTCATGCCGCGCGCGAGCGGCGTCGCCCCGGATCGACGGCAGTTCCTGCGGGAAGAGGCAGAGGAGCTGTACTGGAACGAGCTGGAGTGGGAACAGCTGACCGCCGAAGAGATGGCGGCGGGCGGCAGCGAGCTGGTCGAGCTCACGTTCCCCGGCTTCCTCGCGTTCGTGGACGGCCTGCTCCTGAAGGAGGCGAAGCCGGACTCGAAGGTGCCGGCGTGTCCGCGTCCGGAGGTCGTCGAGGATGTGCTGCTCTTCCTGGCGACGCGCTACCTCGAGCTGATGCCCGAGCAGGAGCCGGCGCGCCGGCTGGAGCGGGAGATGACGGAACGCCTGGTCGACCTCGTGCTCTACCGGCTGCACGGGCTCGCGGTGGACGCCGCGGAGCGGCTCGGCCTCACGTACCACGACGACTGAGTGTCGCTGCCGCCGGGTCCCTTCCGTCGGCGTGCCGCACCGCCCGCGCTCGCGGGCGGCCCCCTGCTGATCGCGCACCGCGGCGGCGCCGGCCTCGCCCCCGAGAACACGCTCGCGGCGTTCCGGTCGGCCGAGCACGACTGGGCGGCCGACATGATCGAGCTGGACGTGCGCGCGAGCCTCGACGGCGAGTGCATCGTGATCCACGATGCGACTCTCGATCGCACCACCAGCGGCAGTGGCGCCGTCACCGACCTCCCGCTCGACCAGATCCAGGGATTCGATGCGGGCTACCGGTTCACACCGGACGGCGGCGCGAGCTTTCCGTTGCGGGGGCGCGGCGTGCGGGTACCGACGTTCGACGAGGTGCTGGCGGCGCTGCCCCGCATGCGCTTCACGGTCGAGCTGAAGAGCGGCGACGCGCAGCCCGGCCTGGCCGCGGCGATCGAGCGTCACGGCGCGCACGAGCGTGTCATCATCGCCGGCATGCATGACGCCGACCGGATCCGGTTCCACGACTATGCGGGTACGCTCAGCGCATCGGGCCGACAGCTCTCGCGCTTCTACCTGGCGCACCGGTGCTATGCGGCCGCGCTCGCGCCGTTGCGCGCTCAGGTCGTGCAGATGTGCGAGACGTGGCGGGGGCGCCGGCTGCTCACGCCCCGGCTGGTGCGCGACCTGGCGCGGCGGGGCGTACCGGTGCACGTGTGGACCGTGAACGACGAGGCCGACATGCACCGTCTGCTCGACTGGGGCGTCGACGGCCTGCTGACCGACTATCCCGACCGGCTGGCGCGCGTGCTGCACGAACGGGTCGGACGTCCGCTGCCGCCCGCGCTGCGTGCCTGAGCCCGAGTGACGCTCCTCACGCTCGCCGACCGCTTCAGCCGACACCTTTCCGGGAGCGGGCTGCTCGTGCCCGGAACCCACGTGCTGGTGGCGCTCTCGGGCGGACTCGACTCGGTGGTGCTGCTGCACCTGCTCCGCTTCCGCCTCGCGGAGCGCGGCCTGCGCATCGGCGCCGCGCACTTCGATCACGCCATGCGCGCGGACAGCGCGGCCGATGCGCTCTGGGTGCAGGGCCTGTGTCGGGCCTGGGGCGTGCCGCTGGTGAGCGCCCGCGCGACCGTGCCGCTCGTGGGCGAGACCGCCGCGCGCGAAGCCCGCTACCGCTTCCTGCACGACGCCGCGGCGGCGCTCCAGGCCGACCGGATCGCGACCGCCCACCAGCGCGACGACCAGGCGGAGACGGTGCTGTTCCGGCTCGCCCGCGGCACCGGCCTGGCCGGACTCGCCGGCATCCCGGCACGGCGCGGGCTCGTGGTCCGGCCGCTGCTGCCGTTCGCACGCGCCGAGCTCGCGGCGTACGCGCGGGCGGAGGGTCTGCGCTACCGCGACGACCCCAGCAACCGGGCGCCGGGACCGGCGCGCAACCGGATCCGGCACGTGCTGCTGCCGGCGCTGGAGCGCTCGCGACCGGGCGCCGCCGGGCGGCTGGCGGACATTGCAGCGCTCGCCGACGTGGCGCAGGCGGCGTGGCGCGGCCTGCTGCCCGCCGTCGCGAACGCGGCCCTCGCGGAGCGGACGGCTGCCCACATCTCGCTTGCGAGGCCGGTGTTGCTGGACTATGATCCGCGGACACGCGCGCGCGTGATACGGTACTGGGCGCAACGCCTCGGGGCGCCCCCGAGCCGCCGCGCGACCGCGGCCGCACTGGACCTCGTGGCCGCCGGCCAGAGCGGGCGGGGCATCTCCCTCGGCGGCGGTGTTCGGCTCGAGCGCGAGTTCGATCGGATCGTAATGTGCCGGCCGGCCCGGAGCGCGGTGCGCGCTGGTGACCGGCCGCTTCACATCCCTCGGCCGACCGCGGGCATGGGCCGGCTGCATGCGGGCGGCCTGGTGTACGACGTCGCCTGGGGCCCGGATCCGTTGCCCGGCGACTGGACGGCCGCGTTCGATCCGCGCGCCCTGCAGTTCCCGCTGGTGCTGCGGAGCTGGCAGGCGGGCGATCGGATCCCTCTCGAATACGGGGCCAAGAAGGTGAAGAAGCTGTTCGCGGAGCGCCGGGTCGGGCGCTCCGCGCGCGCGTCGGTGCCAGTGCTGGCGGAGCAGGGGACCGCCAGCCGGGTACTCTGGATAGCCGGTCTGGCGCGTACGTCGCGCGCGCGTGTACGCGAGGGGGCCCCGTCCTGGCACATCACGGTGAGGCAGGAGCAGGATGGCTGAGGGCACCGGCCGGCTGGGCGGCCAGGCGATTCGACGAGTGGTCTACACGCCCGAGCAGATCGGCGCCGAGGTGGCGGCCATGGGCCGGCGCATCACGGAGCACTATCCGCCTGCGGAGGGCCTGCTGGTGCTCGGGCTGCTGAAGGGGTCGTTCATCTTCCTGGCCGACCTGGTGCGCCACATCGACCGCCCGCTGCACGTGGATTTCCTGGTCGCCGCGAGCTACGGCGCGGGCATGGTCAGCACCGGAGACGTGCGACT
>DATHVV010000177.1:0-18385 GCA_035461105.1 Longimicrobiales bacterium
TCAGTAATTGAAGCCGAAGAAGAAGTCGACGAACGTGTCGCGGAAGCGCTCGTTGCGCCACGCGACGGGCGGCTCCGAGTCGATGGCGAAGCGTTTGCCGACATCCAGGCGGAGCACGAAGGCGCCGCCCAGCGAGGTGCGGAAGGCGGTGCCGTAGCTGCCCCACACGCCGTCCATGCGCTCGCCGTTCAGCCAGCTCGATCCGGCGTCGGCGAACAGGGCGCCCTGCACGCCCGGCAGGCGCAGCGTTCCGAACGGGAACGCGAGGGCGAGTCCATGCAGCACCGGGAATCGCCACTCCTGGTTGAGCAGCCAGACGCGGGAGCCGGCGAGCGAGAAGTGCGGGTAGCCGCGCAGGCGGTGCGGTCCCCCGAGCGCGGCGCGGCCCGGGATGGCGCCGTCGCTGTAGTAGCCGTAGGCCCGGACCGCATAGGCGCTGTAGAGCGAGGTACGGAAGTAGCGCCGGTAGTCAGCGAGCAGGACGTAGTACTCGGCGGCGGCGGCGCGCTCGACGTCCGCGCCGGTGAGCTCGCTCGGTACCGAGCACTTGAAGCAGGAGAGCAGGCCGGCGGAGATGTTGAAGCGCTGGCCGTCGATCGGTCCGGTGGGCAGCCAGAGCGTATTGTCCTGGACGAAGGAGACGAAGTTGCTGGCCACGACGCCGCTGCGGCTGAGATCACGATTGCGGCCGGGCGAGCCGCCGCCGAAGATGCCCTCCTCGAACGCATCCTCGAGATCGTCGCGTTCGCTCTTCTGCAGGCCAAGCTGCAGCTCGACACGCCGGAACTTGGAGAAGGGATAGCTCGCCAGGAACAGTGCGCCGTAGGCCTCCTCGTCGTAGACATCGAAGAGCACGTCCCGGAACCGGCCCTTGAAGCGGAACAGGCCGGCGCCGTAGTTGAGCCGGTTCTCGAGGTTCAGGTAGAGCACCGATCCGCTGAAGCTGTCGACCAGGTTCGAGATTTCGTTGACCTGGCTCGCCGAGACGCTGGTGAAGAGGATGTGGTCACCGAGCATGTCGCTCGCCAGGAACTGGATGCCCTGGGCGGACCCGAAGCCGGGCGCGACCAGCGCATCGGCGGCCGCGAAATCGATGCTGAGCTTCTCGAACGCCCGGTACGGCGCGCTGGTCAGCGATTCGGACTGCTCGGTGTCGAGGTCCTGCCAGCTCCAGCCGTGGGCCTCGGGCGGCAGCGTGTCGGGCGCAACCGCCGCGAGCTGGGGTGCGTGCCAGCGCCGGTCCGCGAGCTCGAGTGCCAGGCGCTCGATCGCGGGCTCGGGCGGCAGCGCGTAGCGGAAGATCCGGAAGGAGATCTTCTCGAAGCCGGCGAAGACGAGAGTCGAGTCTCCCGGCAGCCAGACCGGGTCGAACGCGCCCCCGGTGAGGTTGGTCAGACGGGCCCCGCTTCCCTGCGGGTCGATGGCATAGATGTCGTAGGCGCCCGCGCGGTCGGAGCTGAACGCGATGCGGCGGCCATCGTGCGAGAAGGCGGGCGTCTGGTCGCGCCACGGCCCGAACGTCAGGTAGCTCACCTCGCGCGTCGCGACATCGATCAGGAAGAGGTTGGTCGCCCCGTCCGCGCCGAACTCGGTACGGTCGGAGGCGAACACGATGGCACGGCCGTCGGGCGACCAGTCGGGGTCGGCATCGCGATAACGGTCTTCGGTCAGCCGCTCCAGGCGGCCGGTCCGGAAGTCCATGACGTACAGGTCGGAGAAGCCCGATGTCGAGAGCCCCTCGAACGCGATCGCGGTGCCATCCACGTTCCACGCGGGCGAGCGGATGCCGACGAGATCCGGCCACTGGTATCGGCCCACGACGTCGCTCCGCTCCAGGTCCCAGAGCAGCAGCGCATCCCGGTCGAGGAACCGCGAGCCGAGCGCGACCACGCCATTGCCATGGACGTCGAACCCGGATTCGTGCGCATGAAACGACTCGAACTCGGCGCTGCGCTCGCCCTCGAGCACGGTCTGCAGATCGCGCTCGCCCCGTTCCAGGCGGGTGCGGTACAGGTTCATGTAGCCGTTGCGCGGCGAGAGAAAGAGCAGGTGCGTGGTGGTGTCGCCCGCGGGCACGTATACGGTCGGCTTGTAGTTGACGCCGCCCCGCGTGATCACGGGGGTGGCGCCGACCGCGAGCGGGGGTCGCTGGGCGTAGGCCGGGAAGAAGCGCTGCTCGAGGGCGTAGCGCCACTCGCGGTTGAGCTGGTCGAGATCGACGTCGAGGACGCCGGCCAGCGCGGCATCGAAGCTGTCGTACTGCCAGTACGTCTCGTAGAGCCGCGGGATGTACTCCTCGCCGAAGCGGGCGCTCAGGTACTTGTGCAGCTCGGCGCCGAGCGGGTACGAGAAGAAGCTGTAGGTGCGGGTGAACTGGGTGATGCTCGGCAGGTTGCCGTTCACGACCAGGTCGCGCACGAACATCTCGTCCTCGACGGTCTGCTCGCTCGACCAGAACTCCGCCAGCCCCTCGGTCCACCAGTGAATCCGCTGCGGCGAGACGCCGCGGCCGCGCGGGTTGAGCTGGGCGACCTCCGCCAGCTTGGACAGCTGGAAAGCGTGCACCAGCTCGTGGCGCAGCGTGCTGCGGAACTGCTCGTAGTCACCGCGGAACGGGAGGGCGACGCGTCGCTTCAGGTACTCCGTGAAGCCGAGCACGCCCTCCGGGATGAATCCCGGCAGCAGGTTGGTCTGCTCGAAGTGCTGGTCGGAGGCGTAGACGATCAGCGGGATGCGGCGGAACGGGTGGTGCTGGAACTTCGCCTCGAGGAACCGGAAGCTCTCCTCGCCGTACGCGAGCGCCAGCTTCGCGACCGATTCCTCCTCCGGGTAGTAGTAGACATCGAGATGCTCGCTGGAGAGCACCTGCCAGTCGAAGTCGCGGTACTGGATCTTGTTCTTGCCGAACGGGACGGTCTGGGCCGCGACCGCCGGCGGCAGCAGCAGCAGGGCGAGCGCGAGCCAGCGGGCACGGCGGATCACGGCAGCACCTCGATTGCCAGGATCGCATCGTCCTGCACGATCGCGTCGGCGACCGCCATGCCGGCGACGACCCGGCCGAAGACGGTGTAGCCGCCATCCAGGTGCGGCTGCGGCGCGTGCGTGAGGAAGAACTGGCTGCCCCCGGTGTCGGGACCGGAGAGCGCCATCCCGAGCGTGCCCCGCCCGTACCTCAGCCGGTTGATCTCGTCGCGGATCACGCGCGGCGGGCCGCCCGACCCGTCGCCGCGCGGGTCGCCATCCTGGAGCACGAACGCGGGCACCACCCGGTGCCAGCGCGGCGCGGCGCGGCGGTAGAAGCCGGTGCCGATCAGATCGAGAAAGTTGTGCACCGTGAGCGGCGCATCGGCGGCGGCCAGCTCGAGCACGATGTCGCCGCGTTCGGTCCGCAGCACGACCCGGGGTGCGGGCGCCCCGGCGAGGACGGGTGCCACCAGCTCGCGGACCCGCTGCTCGTACCAGGCGGACTCGCGACCCGCGCGGACCGGCCGCGCCGGGCCCCAGGTGCCCGCTCCTGCCCCGAAGTGGCGGGCGACGCGCTCGCGAACGACCGGGTCCGCGGCCGGCCGGAAGCGCATGAAGAAGCTCCGCGCCACGGGCGCCCCTCTGCCCGCCAGCCGCGCGAGCGCGTCGAGCGCGGCCAGGGCGGCGTCGTTGAGCGTGTCCTGCTGGGCGCGGTCGTAAGCCTGCATGAGTGCCGAGAGAAATGCGGGGTCGGCGCGGCGGGCGAGCCCGCTCGCGGCGCCGGCGCGCACGATCGGATCCGGCGCGGCGAGCCCTTCCAGGAACAACGCGTCGAGCGGTGCAGTCGTGTCGGCGGCCAGGCTCGCGAAGGCCTCCCCCTGCACCCGGCCGTCGGGGTCGCGAGCCAGCCGGAGCAGCGCTTCGGCGGCGCCCGGGGCGCCCAGCGCGCCGTGGGCGCGGGCTGCGTAGAAGCGGGGCAGCCACTCGGCTGCCCGGCTCCATTCCTCCAGGACGGGGCGCGCGGCCAGGCTGTCCACGCGTGCGAGCGAGGCGAGTGCCGCGGCACGCGCTGCCAGCGCGGCTGCCGGGTCGCGCGCCGCGCTCAGCAGCGGCCGGGTCACCGTCGCGGCTGGCAGCTGCGCGAGCGCCTCCAGCGTGGCGTGGCGCACGCTGGCGTCGGGGTCCGCGACCGCCTGCAATAGCGCCGGCGCATCCTCCGCGCGGCGGAACCCGGCGAGGGCGCGTGCGGCGGTGACGCGGACATGCGGGTGCGTGTCTTCGAGAGCGGCCCGCAGGGCCGCGCGCGCGTCGTCGGCGCGACCGGCGCTGTCGGCCGCACCGGCCCGCAGCCCGCGCGCTGCGGAGACGCGCACCTCCGCGTCGACGTCCTGCAGCAGCTCGAGCAGACGGGGCACGGCTGGCGGGGCGGAAACCCGCATCAGCGCGTAGCTCGCGGCCCGGCGCAGCGTAACGCGCGGCTCGGCGGTCCACGGCAGCACGAGGGGGAGCGTGGCGTCTCGACGGGGATGCCGCCAGATCGCCAGCAGTGCCTCCTGCACCGTGGCCTCGTCCGCGCCGTCGCCGGCACGGAGCGTGGTCGCGAGCGCCGTGAAGGACGCCTCCGCGGGCAGCTTGCCGAGCGCATGGGCGGCCTCGGCCGCCGCCGGCGCGCTTCCGGTCGCGAGCACGGCCGCGAGCCGCGCGAGGGTGACGGCGCTGGTGTCGCCGAGCTCGCCCAGCGCAAACGCGACGCTGGCCCGGACGTCCGGCTCCGGATCGTCGAGCGCCGCGAGCAGTGCCGGCAGCGCAGCACGGTCGGCGACGCGGCCGGCGGCGAGGGCTGCGCGCGCGCGGACCTCGGCAGGCTCGGCGCCGAGCAGCGCCTCGACGCGACTCGGCTCGATGGCACGCTCATCCTCCATGCGGAGCAGCTCGGCGAGACTGGCAATGGCGGGTTCGTCGAGCACCGTACGCCGCTCGGCCGGCGCCGGCGCGGGCGGGATCGGCGCCACGGGCCGGGCTCCGGCGCACGCCAGCAGCGGCGTCAGCGCGAGCGCGAGGGCGAGCGCGCGAAACGCAGAACCGGGCCCGCCAGCCGGGGCCGACGTCGTCCTAGACGCGGACGGCGGCACGGAGATGCTGGAGCAGCTCGCGGGGAAGCCTGCGGGGCGCGCCGTCCCGGTTGATGGCCGTGAGCCGCGTCGAGACCGTGGCCAGCCGCTGCCCGTCGGGGGCGCGCAGCACCCGGTAGCGGAACGCGACGGCGCGCGACTGCACGGTCTCCGGCCAGACCTCGATGCGGATGTCATCGTCGTAGCGGGCCGAAGCATGGTAGCGGACATTCACCTCGGTGACGGCGAGCAGCAGGCCCTGCCGCTCGAGCTCGGCGTAGGAAGTCCCGAGCGCGCGGATGTATTCGGTGCGCGCGACGTCGCACCAGCTCAGGTAGTGGGCGTGGTACACGACGCCCATCTGATCGGTTTCCCCGTAGCGCACGCGCAGCTCGACGCTGAACGGACGCGCGTCCGCGCCGCTCACTCGCCGTACGGGATCCAGACGTTCTTGATCTCGGCGGCGTGCCTCAGAAACTCGCGGCCCTCCGCCTGGCGCGGGTCGTACCAGTCGCGACCGCGCGCGATCCAGGTGCGCTTCATGTTGCCGGCCGCGAGCCGCTCGATGTCGGCGCTCAGGTCTTCCGCGGCGAAGTACCAGAGCCCATCGACGTCGTCGTGCGCGGCGAGGGTGGCAACCAGCTCGCGGCGCAGCCCGGTGACGATGTTGAGCACCCCGCCGGGGAGGTCGGACGTGTCGAGCACCTGGTAGAGGTCGGTGGCCGCGAGCGGGAAACGCTCGGAGGGGACCGCGATCACGGTGTTGCCGAGCGCGACGGCCGGGAACACCGCGGACACGAAGCCCAGCAGCGGGGCCTCGTCGGGAGCGACGATGCCGAGCACGCCGACCGGCTCGGGCATGGCGATCGTGACGTTGCGGAACGGCGTATGGTGCACGTCGCCGTCCCACTTGTCGGCCCACGCCGCGCAGGTGAAGAGGCGACGCACCGCGGCATCGACCTCACGCTCGCCGTGCTTCACGGCGCCGGTGCGGAGCCGGCGGGCGAACTCGTCGGCGCGGGCGGCCAGGTTCTCGCCGATGTAGTAGATCACCTGGGCACGGTTGTGCGCGGTCGCGCGCGCCCAGCCGGCAGCCCGGTGCGCCGCTTCCACGGCGTTGCGGATGTCCTTGCGGTTGCCCTGGCCGACTTCCCCGATCAGCTTGCCGTTGACGGATATGGGCAGGCTGTAGGCACCATCGGGACGCTCCTGCCGGCCGCCGATGTAGAGCTTGGCGGTTCGGTCGATCGGGGCGGCGGTCCGGGGCGAGGGCGAGAGGGTGCCGGGTGCGGAAGCACGGAGTGCTTGCTTCGCGGCTTGCTTCCGGCCTGCATTCAACCTGGCGGCGTTCTTCTTCACGACCGCTTCCCACTCCGGCTGCACGTACTCCCAGAGTCCCTCGCGGCCGCCCTCGCGGCCGAAGCCGCTCTCGCGGTAGCCGCCGAAGCCGCTGGCGGCATCGAAGATGTTGGTGGTGTTGATCCAGACGGTGCCAGCCTTCACCTTCGGGGCGACGTCGAGCGCCAGGTTGATGTTCTCCGTCCAGATGCTCGCCGCGAGACCGTAGCGCGTGTTGTTCGCGAGCGCGACCGATTCCTCCGGCGTCCGAAAGGTCATGAGCACGACGACGGGACCGAAGATCTCGATCTGCGCGACCGTCGATGCGGGCGACACGTCGGTGCAGAGGGTGGGTGGATAGAAGCAGCCCTCCTCGGGGCAGCTCCACGACGGCTGCCAGATGGTGGCACCCTCCTCCCGGCCCTGCTCGACGAGCTGCTGAATGCGCTCCAGCTGCACCGGCGCGACGATCGCCCCGATATCGATCGACTTGTCGAGCGGGTCGCCGACGCGGAGCGTCTCCATGCGCGCGCGGAGCTTGCGCACGAGCGCGTCGCTGATGCCCTCCTGGGCCAGGATGCGGGAGCCGGCGCAGCAGACCTGGCCCTGGTTGAACCAGATGGCATCGACCACACCCTCGACGACGCTGTCGAGATCGGCATCGTCGTAAACGATGAACGGCGATTTGCCGCCCAGCTCGAGTGACACCTTCTTGCCGCTGCCGGCAACGGCGCCGCGGATGAGGCGGCCCACCTCGGTGGAGCCGGTGAACGCGATCTTGTCGACGTCGGCGTGCCTGACGAGCAGCTCGCCGGTACGGCCGTCGCCGGTGATGATGTTCACGACGCCAGGCGGCAGTCCGGCCTCGGCGCAGAGCTCTGCGAAGCGGAGCGCGGTGAGCGAGGTGAACTCGGCGGGCTTGAGCACGACCGTGTTCCCCATCGCGAGCGCGGGCGCCACCTTCCAGGCGAGCATGAGCAGGGGGAAGTTCCAGGGGATGATCTGGCCGACGACGCCGACCGGCTGATAGCCGTCCAGCTCGGCCGGCATGAGCTGGGCCCAGCCGGCATGGTGATAGAAGTGGCGGGCAACGAGCGGGATGTCGATGTCGCGCGACTCGCGGATCGGCTTGCCGTTGTCGAGCGACTCGAGCACCGCAAACATGCGCGCGTGCTTCTGCACGTGTCGGGCGAGCGCGTAGAGGTAGCGGGCGCGGGCGTGCGCATCGAGCCTGGCCCAGGGCGCGAATGCGGCGCGGGCCGCGGCCACCGCGGCGTCGACGTCGTCGGCCCCCGCCTGCGCGATGCGCGCGAGCGTCCGGCGGTTCGCGGGGTTGAAGCTGTCGAAGTACTCGCCGGACGCGGGCTCGCGCCAGACGCCATCGATGAACAGACCGAAGCGGCCGTCATGCGCCCCGATCCACGCCTCGGCGGGCGAGGTGCTCTCGGGGGCGGGGCCGTACTCCAGGGTCTCGAAGATCTCGGCTACCTTCAAACCGGGCCTCCTCAGGCCAGCGGGTGGCGGTACGCGGCGGAGTAGCGCCCCGTGACGTGGTGCTCGAGCTGGCGCTCGATGTCGGTAAGCAGCGAGCTGGCGCCGAAGCGGAACAGCTCGGGGCGCAGCCAGTCGTTGCCCAGTTCCTCCTTCATGAGCGCCATCCAGTCGAGCGCCTGCTTCGCGGTGCGGATGCCGCCGGCCGGCTTGAAGCCGACGCGGTGGCCGGTGCGCTCGCCGTACTCGCGCAGCGTGCGCACCATGACCAGCGAGTTGGCGAGCGTCGCATTGACGCTCTCCTTGCCGGTGGACGTCTTGATGAAGTCGGCGCCGGCCATCATGGCGACCATCGAGGCGCGCGCGACGTTGCGCAGCGTGCCGAGCTCGCCGACTGCCAGGATGGCCTTGAGGTGGGCGGCGCCGCAGGCCTCGCGGAACGCGCGCACCTCGTCGTAGAGGGCCTCCCAGTCGCCCGCCAGGATGTGGCCGCGCGTGACCACGATGTCGATCTCCTGCGCGCCGACCCCGACCGAGGCGCGGATCTCCGCGATGCGCTGCTCGAACGGGCTCAGCCCGGCCGGGAACCCGGCGGACACGGCCGCGACGGGGATGCCCGAGCCCTCGAGCGCGGTCACCGCGGTGGGTACGAGCGCGTGGTAGACGCAGACCGCGGCGGTGCGTATGGGCAGCTGGGCGGCGCCGAGTGCCTGGAGCAGGTCGTCGCGGACGGGGCGGCGCGCCTTCGCCGAGAGCCGGCGCACCGTGCCGGGCGTGTCATCGCCCTGCAGCGTGGTGAGGTCGATGAGCGTGATCGCGCGCAGCAGCCAGGCCGCCTGCCAGTCCTTCTTGACGGTGCGACGCTTCGGCAGCGTAGCGACGCGCCGCTCGACCGCGCTGCGGTTGACGCGCAGCTCGCGGATCCAGTCGAGCTCGAGCGGGAAGCCGGGATTGCGTGCCGCCGGGAAGCGGAGCGGCTCTCGGCCGGTCTGCGCCGGGGCCGCGGAGGTGTGCGCACTGGCCATCGGATTCAACCCGTATGAGGGGAACCGAAAAGATAACCGGCGGCGGCGCGGGTGCGCCATTCGCAGGCGCTGCGTGCGGCGGCTGCCCGGCTTGTGACCCCCGCAGCGGCGCGGTAGCTTCGCGGCCCATGAGCCGAGCCGAGTACATCGCCTCCGACGTCCATCTGGGCGCCGTGCCGGACTCGACCGAGCGGGCGTTCGTCCGCTTCCTCGAGCACGTCGGTGCGAGCGGCTCCGGGCTGCTGCTCGCGGGCGATCTGTTCGACTTCTGGTTCGAGTACGGCACCATCATCCCCGGCCGTCACTTCCGGACGCTGGGCGCGCTGGCGGCCCTCTGCGACGCCGGCCTGCCGGTGACGCTCGCGGGCGGCAACCACGATGCCTGGGGCGGCCGTTTCCTGCGCGAGCACGTCGGCGTGCGGTTCCACGAGCATCCCTTCCACATGGAGCTGGGTGGGCGGCGGGCGCTCGTAGCCCACGGCGACGGCCTGGGCAAGGGGGACCTGAAGTACCGGATGCTGAAGGCGGTACTGCGCAGCCGGGCCGCAATCTGGGGCTTCCGGGCGCTGCATCCGGAGCTGGGACTGCGACTGGCGCAGAAGGTATCGAGCACGGGCGCGAAGCCCGACGAGGGGGCGGCGCTGCGCGGCCGGGCCGCATTCCTGGAGTCGTGGGCACGGCAGCAGCTGGCGGAGGACGCGTCGCTGTCCTGGGTGGTGTGCGGTCACGCGCACCTGCCCGCGCTGGTGGAGGCAGAGCCCGGCCGCTGGTACGTGAACGCGGGCGACTGGCTCCGTCATTACAGCTACGTGGTGATCGAGGGCGGCGTGCCGCGCCTGGAGCACTGGCCGGCTCAGGCGGCGCGTCCGTAGCCATCGACGTCGACGAGCTCGACATCGCCGATGATGTCTCCGACGAAGACGCTGCCGACCTCGCGGAACCGGAGCGGCGAGTCGCTGGCCACGAAGCTGTAGGACGGCGGCTCCGCGGCGGCGCGGAGCAGCGCGCGTTGCTCGAGGGTCGCGCGCACCTCGCGGGCGGTCTCGACCGCGCTGTCCACCAGCTGCACGCCCGGTCCCATCACCTCACCGATCAGCTCGCGCAGCAGCGGGTAGTGGGTGCAGCCGAGCACGACCACGTCGACATCCATGGCGCGCAGCGGCGCCAGGTACTCCTCGGCGACCAGTCGGGCCGCCGGATGCTCGCGCCAGCCCTCCTCGACGAGCGGCACGAACAGCGGGCACGGCTGGGCGTAGACGCGGGCATCGGGGAGCTTGCGGCGGACCGCCAGGTCGTAGGCGCCGGAGCGGATGGTGCCCGCGGTACCGATCACGCCGACCCGCGAGGAGCGGGTCGCGGCCGCGGCGGCGCGCGCGCCCGGCTCGATCACGCCGACGACCGGCACGGGCAGCGCCGCGGCGAGCGCGTCGGCGGCGTGCGCGGTCGCGGTGTTGCACGCGATCACGATGAGCTTGACACCGCGCCCCAGCAGGAAGGCGGCAGCCTCGCGGCTGTAACGCTGCACCGTCTCGGGAGACTTGGCGCCGTAGGGTACGCGGGCCGTGTCGCCGAAGTAGAGGATCGACTCGCCCGGCAGCTCCCGGATCAGCTCGCGCACGACGGTTAGTCCGCCGATACCGGAGTCGAAGACGCCGATGGGTCGGTCGGCGTCGCTCATGGCCGGCGCCCGGGCGGTCCGACCGGGAGCGAGAAGCGCAGGCTCACGCCGCCATCGGGCTCGGGGACGGTGGTGATGTCGCCCGGGAAGGTGCGCAGGTGGGCGGCCACGTACGCGTCGATGCCGGCGGCGAGCGTGAGCGCGACGGTGTAGGCGATCCAGTCCTGACGCTGCTGTTCGCGCGCGCCCACCAGGCCGCGTGCGTCGCTCAGGCCGGGATACCCGAGCAGGGCCAGCTCGTAGGCATCCGGATCGGAGAGCTCGCGCGCGATCGCGGTATCACTCGCGATGAGCGCACTCAGTGAATCGGTGGCCAGTCCGGTCAGCTCGTCGTCGCGATCCTCGGCGCGGCTCAGCCGGCGCAGCGTCTTCACGAGCATGTACCAGCTCGCCCCCTGGGTGACGGTGAAGAACATCCCGCGCGTGGTCGCACCCACGCTGTAGTGCCCCCACCCGGGCAGGATGAGCGCCTTCAGGAAGGCGTTGCGTGGCACACGGCTCTCGCGCGGCACGGTATCGGGCGGCAGCGTGTCGATCGCCGCGGCCGGCGGCGGCAGCGTGTCGGCCGGCACCTGCGCGGAGAGCGGGCCGGCGGCGGCCGCGAGGCAGAGCGCGAACAGCGAGCTACGATGCACGAGTCGTTTCCGGTTGCGGTTGGGGAGCGACGGCGCTGCCCGGCAGCGCCGCCGCGATCACCTGCAGGCGGGCGGGCTGCACCTCGATCTCGAGCCGGCGCACACCGGCGGGCTCGCGCAGCTCACCGTCGAGCTGGAAGAAGAGCGGCGCATCGTCGAGCACCTCGAGCGCAACGCGTCGGGCCCGCCGGAAGGATACCTCCGGACGGCCGCCGTGGCGACCGCGCAGGATGCGGACGGCCATGGCCGGCTGGCGCAGCACCCCGAGCTCACGAACCAGGCAGAGGTCGAGCCAACCGTCGTTCGGCAGCGCCTCCGGACAGATCCGGAACACGCCGCCCACGCAGGAGCCGTTCGCGATCGCGATCATCATGATGCGCTGCTCCATGATCTCGCCATCGGCGTCCACGCGCAGGTGCGCCGGCCGATAGCCACGCAGCGCACGCACCAGCGCGCTGACGTAGACCAGTGCGCCCGTTCGGCGCGAGCGGTTTCGGATCTGGCGCACGACCTCGACGTCCACCCCGGTACCGAACGCATTCAGGCAGTACTCGCGCCCGCCCGGCCACGACACGAGGGCGGCGTCGAAGGGGAAGCGGGCACCGCGCGCGAGCGTGTCGTACGCGGCGGCGCGGGTCGACGTTCCCGGGATCACCTTCACGAAATCGTTGCCGGTGCCGCCCGGCACGAGACCGAGGGCGCAGCGGCCGGAAAACCCCGCATCCTGCGCCTGAAGCAGCCCGTTCGCGACTTCGTGCACGGTGCCGTCGCCGCCGACGGCGACGACGGCCGCGGCCGCTGCGGCGCACGCGTCGCGAGCGAGCTCGACGGCGTGGCCGGGACCTTCGGTCTCGATGATCTCGCAGGCGACGCCCCGGCGCGCGAGCTCCCGCTCGAGCTCGGGGCGCAACGCGCGTGCGGCCCCGCCCCGGGACGTCGGATTGACGATGACGCGCATCATGGGCGAATCCTACCCGCCGCCGACGGCCGCCGCCAAGCCCGCCTTGCCGGCGGGCCCGACACCGGTCAGCTTGCGCGCCCACGGAATGGAGGGAGGCCGGTGCGCGCGGGACGGGAACGGCGGCTGGTAACGGCCGCGCTGCTGGGAGGGATGTTCCTGGCTGCCGTCGAAGCGACGGCCGTGGCCACCGCGATGCCGACGGCAGTGGCGGAGCTGGGCGGCGTGAGCCGCTACGCCTGGGCGTTCTCGGCATACCTGCTCACGTCGACCACCACCGTGCCGCTGTTCGGCAAGCTGGCCGACCTGTACGGCCGGCGCCGCATCTACGCGATCGCCGTGGTCATCTTCCTGGTCGGCTCGGCGCTCTGCGGCGCCGCCGGCTCGATGCAGCAGCTCATGTTCTTCCGGGCGCTCCAGGGCATCGGCGCGGGTGGGGTCGTGCCGGTCGCCGTCACCGTGATCGGCGACATCTTCCCGCTCGAGGAACGCGGCCGGATGCAGGGGCTGTTCTCGGCCGTCTGGGCGGTGGCGAGCATCGCGGGGCCGGCGCTCGGAGGGCTGGTCACGGACGCGCTGTCCTGGCGCTGGGTCTTCTACTTCAACCTGCCCTTCGGCACCATCTCCGCGCTGCTGCTCTGGAAGTACCTGCGCGAGGAACCGCCCCGCCGATCGCACCGGCTCGACCTGCTGGGCACCGCCGCGCTGACCATGGCCGTCGCCTCCGTGCTCGTCGTGCTGCAGGAGGCGGGGCCGGCGTGGGGCTGGACCGACGAGCGCACGCTGCTGCTGCTCGCGCTCGCCGCGCTCACGCTCGCGTTCTTCGTCCGCCAGGAGCGGGCCGCGCCGGAGCCGATGTTCCCGATCGCGCTGCTGCGCCAGCGGGTGATTGCGGTCGCGCTCGCGGGCGGAGCCGTGCTCGGCGTGCTCCTGTTCACGCTCGTCGCCTACGTGCCCATGTACGCGCAGGCGGTGGTGGGCGGCAGTGCCGCCGTGGCGGGCGCCGTGCTCATGCCGATGTCGCTCGCCTGGCCGATCACGAGCACGATCGCGGGCATGCTGCTGCTGCGGGTGGGATACCGGGCCCTCGTCATCCTGGGCAGCGTCATCACCGCCGGCGGCTGTCTGCTGCTCGCGCTGATGCCGGGCGAACCAACGCGAGCGTGGCTGATGGGCGCGATGTTCATGACCGGGGCCGGCATGGGGCTGATCTCGACTCCCTACCTGGTGGCCGTCCAGGCCGCGGTCCCCTATGCGACCCGTGGCGTCGTGACCAGCGCCCAGCAGTTCTCGCGTACGATCGGCGGCGCGATCGCGGTCGCGCTGTTCGGCGCGCTGCTGAACGCGACGCTGCGGGCGCGCCTGGGCAGTGTGGTGGGGGCCGGTCGCGCGCTCGACCCGACTCAGCGGGCCACGCTGGACCCGGTCGAGCTGCACGCGATCGGCGGTGCGCTCGGCGCGGGCCTGCACGTCATCTTCCTGGCCGCCGCCGGCCTGGCCCTGGCCGGCATCGCGATCGCGCTGCTCTTCCCGGCGGGTTCGGCACGCGCCCATGCGCACGCGGCGGACGTGGCCGGTACCGGGACCGCGGCCGATGTCGTTTCCGGGGACTCCGGGCGGCACTGACCTTCCGCCGCGCCATGCACCCTGGGCCGGACCGGCTTTCCATGCTGGCCTGCTTCCCGCATCATTCGCCGCCATGCACAAATCCGTGGAGTCCATGCTGCGCGAGGCGGCCGAGACCGGGCGCTCCCTCCCCGAGGTCGTGCTGCGCGCCGAGTCGGAGGAGAGTGGCCGGCCGGCCGCCGAGATCCGGGAACGGGTACGCCGCACGCTGCGCGTCATGCGCGACGCCGTCGACGAGGGCCTGCGGGGCGAGGTGCGCTCCCCGAGCGGGCTGACCGGGGGCCGGGCGCGCCGGCTCTGGGAGAACGGTCCTCGCCTGCTTGGCGAACGTGTCACGGCCACGCTGGCGCGGGCCATCGCGACGCTCGAGGTGAACGCGGCCATGGGACTGATCGTGGCCGCGCCGACCGCGGGCGCGGCGGGCGTGCTGCCGTCCATCGTAATCGCTGCGGGCGAGTACCTGGAGGCGGACGAGGAGCGGCTGATCGATGCCATGCTGGTCGCGGGTGGGGTGGGCGCGGTGATCGCGCACCGGGCTTCGCTCTCCGGTGCCGAGGGTGGCTGTCAGGCGGAGACCGGCTCGGCGGCCGGCATGGGCGCCGCCGCGGTCACCTGGCTGGGCGGCGGCACCGACGAGCAGGTCGCGACCTCGGTCGCGCTCGCGCTCCAGGGCATGCTGGGCCTGATCTGCGATCCGATCGGCGGACTGGTCGAGATCCCGTGCATCTACCGCAACGCGTCGGCCGCCATGCAGGCGATCAGTGCCGCCGAGATGGCGCTTGCGGGCCTCGACTTCCCGGTGACCGCCGACGAGGTGATCGACGTCATGGGCGAGGTGGGGCGCAACCTGCCGGTGGAATACCGTGAGACCGCGCAGGGCGGGCTCGCGGCGACCCGGTCGGCCCGCCGGTTGATCCAGATCGAGCCGACCCGCCGCCCCTCCGGGATCAGTCGATGATCCTGGTATCGCTCTTCGACATCCTGGGCCCGGTGATGGTGGGTCCCTCGTCGTCGCATACCGCCGGGGCGTGCCGGCTCGGCCTCATGGCGCGCGCGATCGTGGGCGGTCAGCCGGAGGACGTGACGATCCGGCTGCACGGCTCCTTCGCCGCCACCGGTGAGGGCCACGGCACTCATCGCGCGATCGTGGGCGGGCTGCTCGGGTTCTCGCCCGACGACCTGCGGCTGCGCGATGCGTTCGCGGAGGCGGAGCGGGCCGGTCTCCGCTATCGCTTCGAGACCATCGATCTGGGCGATGATGCGCATCCGAACACGAGCGTGTTCGAGCTGCGCCGGAGCGGTGCCGAAGTGCACGTGCAGGGGGCTTCGATCGGCGGCGGTCGCGTCGAAGTCACCGACATCGACGGCTTCCCGGTGTCACTGGGCGGCGACTACCACACGCTCATCGTGCTGGCGCGCGACGAGCCGGGCACCATTGCGACGATCTCGGCACGATTCGCGGAGCGCGGCGTGAACCTGGCCACCATGCGCGTGGATCGCACGGGACGTCGCAAGGAAGCGCTCATGACGATCGAGGTCGATGAGCCGATCGCGGCCGAGGTGCTGGATGCGCTGCGCGCCGAGCCGTGGCTGCTCTGGGCCCGCCCGGTTCCGAAGATCGCCGGCAGCTGATGCTGCCGGCGCCCCTCAGTGTGCGTGGCCGTTGCTGCGCAGCAGTCCGCCCACCGTCATGCGGTTGAAGAACTCCCGCATCCCGGCGCCCACGTTCTGCCACTCGTAATGCGCAGCACACGGCTCCGGCTCCGAGCAGGTGCGGTGGTGCAGCAGACACTGCAGCGGCTGCCCGATCGCGTCGAACGGCGCGATCACCTCCGCGAGCGTCAGCTCGTCCGCCGGCCGCGTCAGCCGGAAGCCGCCACGCGGACCGCGCGTCGACTGCAGCGTGCCGGCATGCGCCAGCGTGTTGAGCACCTTGCCGAGGTAGCGCTGCGGCACCTTCAGCTCCTCGGCGATCTCGTTCGCCGGCACCAGCCCCTCGTGATCGCGCGCCGCCAGGTAGAGCACCGCACGCAGCGCGTAATCCGCGCTGTGCGAGAGTATGCGCCAGTTGTGCGGCGGCGCGCCCGCCTCGTGCAATGTCGCTGTAGTCACTGCCCTATTCCTCCGCGGGAGGTCACGAATTCGTACGCAATGGTAGGAATGGGCGGGCTCGCCGGGAGTCGGGCAGGGGTGGAAAGCTTGTCAGGAAAAAGAGTACCGACCCCCCCCGGGGTTCCGGCCCAACCCCCTGCCGGCGCTGGCCGGCAGCGCAGGCCGGCAGGCCGGGGGCCCGGCGCACCGGGTCGCGGTCAGGGGTCCGGGGACAGCGGGACGGCGCGGGGACGCCGGGCCAGGCGATCGCGGATAATGCCCAGGGCGGCCTCGCGTTCGGTGCCCGTGAGCGGCAGCCGCGGCGCCCGGACGCGCTCGCTGCCCATGCCGACCTCGCTCTGCACGAGCTTGATCAGCTGCACGAACTTGGGCACCACGTCGAAGCGGAGCAGCGGCAGGAACCACCGGTAGAGCGCCACTGCGGCGTCACGCTCACCGGCGCTGGCCAGCTCGAAAAGGGTCACCGACTCCTGCGGCAGCGCGTTCACCAGGCCGGCGATCCAGCCCTCCGCGCCCATGACGGCGGCTTCCCCGATCATGTCGTCCAGACCGGCGAAGAGCGCGAGGCGGTCGTCGAGCGCGGCTCGCAGCGCGGTCAGCCGCCGCACATCGCCGCTCGACTCCTTCACGGCATGCACGTTCGGATGCCTGGCCAGCTCGGCCACGTCGGCCGCGGTGAGGTCGGTGCCGTATGCGATCGGGTTGTTGTAGAGCATGCAGGAGAGCGATGTCGCCTCGATCACGGCGCTGAAATGCGCCTCGGTCTCGCGCCAGTCGCCACGGTAGACGTAGGGCGGCAGCACCATGAGCCCGTCGCAGCCGGCCGCGGCTGCGGCGCGCGCGAGCTCGACGCATTCGCGCGTGGCCAGGCCGGAGACGCCAGCGATCACGAATCCCTGCGATCCGGCCGCGCTGCGGCAGACCTCGAGCACGCGGATCTTTTCGCGCCCGGACAGCGTTGCGCCCTCGCCGAGCGAGCCGAGCGCAACGATACCGCGTACCCGGTGCGAGAGCAGCCAGCGCACGTGCTCCGCGAGCATGCTCTCATCGAGCGTGTCGTCGTCACGGAACGGCGTGGTGACGGCGGCGAACACACCGGCCCAGTCCTGCTTCCGCATCAGCCGTCTCCCGGATTGTCGTGGTGCAGCGCGGCCACCGGCACCGGTACCAGCGGCGCGCGTACGTGATCGGCTTCCCAGCCGCAGCTGTGCTCGAGCGCGCTGCCGCAGACGCGTCCCTGGCACGCGCCCATCCCCGCGCGGGTGTAGAGCTTCGCCTCGCGCAAGCCCTGGCAGGCACGGACCGCGCCCATGGTCACGTCCTCGCAGCGACAGACGATGGTGGCATCGTCGGCGAGCGCGGCCAGCTCCGGGCGGAGCCGGAACGCGCTGGCGATGCGCTCGGCGAAGGCGGCGTGCCGCCCGCGCGCGCGCGCCCTGTTCCGAGCCACGTCCTCGCTCCCCGCGATCGCGAGACCGGCCACGGTGCCCTGGAACAACGCGGCTTCGGCGCCCGCGATGCCGGTCGGCTCGCCGGCGCACCAGACCCGGTCGACACCGGTCCGCTGAAGCGCATCGACCTGGACCCTGCCCTGCTCGATCGTGCAGCCCAGCAGACGGGCGAGGCGGGTGTCCGGCACCAGGCCGTAACCGACGCAGAGCAGGTCGCAGGAGACCTCGTGCGCGTGCGCTCCGTCGGTGATCAGCGCGCCGCGAACCTCGTCCGTACCCAGCGCGCGGGCCACCCAGGTGCCGGTCCGATACGGCGCAGCGCGGCACGCGGCGCGGAGGCGCACCGCCTGTAAAGCACGCCGGGGGGTGCGCCACAGGGACGTGGCGAACGATGCGACGCGCGCACGATCGGCCTGCTCCGCCACCATCACCACGCGCGCCCCCTGCTGCGCGAGCAGCGCGGCCACCGGCAACAGCAGCGGTCCGGTTCCCGCCACCACGACGCTGCGCCCCCGCACATCCAGCCCGGCCTTGAGCAGGGCTTGCGCGCCGCCCACGCCGATCACGCCGGGCAGCGTCCAGCCGGGGAACGGCAGCAGCAGCTCGCGGGCACCGGTGGCAATGACGAGCTGCTCGTAACGAATCGTGGCCGCGTCGGTGCCGCGCAGTACGCGCAGTGCTCCCGGGACGGGCGCGTCGAACACGGTCGTGCCCGTGAGCACTTCGATTCCGGCCGCGGCGAGGCGCGCGAGCCAGCCGGCCGCCTCCCTGGGCGCCGCGCCGGTCTCGGGGTGCCGCCAGATCTGTCCCCCCGGTCGGGCGCCCTCGTCCACCACCAGCACACGGCGCCCGGCCCCGGCGGCATGCACGGCCGTCGCGATGCCGGCCGGCCCGGCGCCGACGATCAGCACGTCCACGGCGGCCGGGATCACGTGCCGACCTCGGTCTCGATGCGCATGCCGTCACGGACCGGCTCGAGACACGTACGAACGCTCA
>DATHVV010000178.1:0-5638 GCA_035461105.1 Longimicrobiales bacterium
CCGCGGGCCGCGTGGCACGGGTGAAGAGAGTGGTGAGATCCGACGCGTCTTCGGACGCGACACCGAATGTTCGGAACTGCTCTCGCCAGAAACAGGAACCCCCGGCATTGGATTCGTCCGATGTCGGGGTTTTCTGCATCCAGCCCGCGCTCCAACCGCGGCTCAGGGTCGCGGCACCGTGTCCGGCAGCAGCAGCATTCCGGACACGTGCTGCAGGGCACGCCGGCCCTGCGGTGCCCCGGTAGTGAAGTCGAGCACGATCAGCTCTCCGCGCACTGCCCCCTCGGCATCGAGCACGGGGATGACGCTGGTCGCGCCGGCCAGCTCACCGCGCGCGCCCGCCGGTCCCGGCTGCTCGGCCAGGAGCGGTGCGAGGTCCGCGTACAGCACACCGCCGGCGCTGCGGATCACCAGGCGCAGCGAGTCGGCGGTCACGAGCGTGGCCGCGCTCGGGTCGCGCGCGCGGTTTCCGGCGTATTCGATGCGGTAGAGCGTACCGGCTTGCAGCGGCACGGGCACGTCGCCGGGAAGTCGTCGGCTGACGTGCTCGTCGGGTCCGCGCGGCCCGGCGGCGCGCTGCAGGCCGATCGCCGCCGCGTAATCACGCCACCGGTCGCCGCTCGTCGCGTGCGGCGCCAACTCGGCCGGCAGCGCGTCGCGGCCGAAGTGCGTGTGCAGGTAGCGGGCATCGGCCTGCACCTGGTCGTAGAGCGCGGCCGGCACCGTGCGGACCGGCCCGGCCGGCGTGTCCCCTGCTTCCCCGGGCGCCGGCCCGGCCCCGGCGAGCCGGGGCGAGCCCGGTGCGCGGTCGACGGGTAACCGGGCGACGCTGTCGAGGGCGGTCTGCAGCCGGAGCTGCTGGCTGCGGCGCGCGAGCGGCAGCACGCTCCACGGCCCGAGCACCGCGAGCAGGCCGGTGACCGCGAGCGCGGCGGGCAGCACGTGGAGCGCGAACGGGCGGCGTCGCCAGAGCTGCACCGTGGCCGCGGCCGCAAGCGCGGTGAACGCGGCGAGGAGCACGAGACGAAGCGCGCGGTTCTCGGTCCAGCCGTACTGGTCGATGCGGAGCATGAGCGCCCAGACGCCGAGCGGCATGAGCGGCAGCAGCAATGGCGGTGCGAGCCGGAGCGCCCGGGCGAAGGGCGTGCTGTCCGGCTCCGGGTCGAAGAGCAGCAGTGCGAGCGCGGTGAGCGCGCCGGCGGCGAGCACGAGCGGCGACACCAGGTTCTTGGGCACCTCGCCGGTGATCGCGATGCGCACCATGTAGGCGTACAGGATCAGGAAGTAGAGCGCGAGCAGGGGCGGCACCAGGTAGAGCGTGAGCCGGTGCACCGCGCTGGCGACGGCCTCGGCGCCAGCGGCCGGCCGCACGTAATCGTCGAGCCCGCCGAGCACGACCCAGGGCACGAGCACGAAGAAGATCCAGCCGAACACGTGGCCGTAGATCTCGCCCTCGAGATTCAGCTCGAAGAGGTTGTTGATGGCGGCGAGCGCGAGCGCGAGCCCGGCGTAGAGCGCGGCTGCGTAGAGCAGCACGGCGATCGTGCGCAGCAGGATGCGGCCGTCGATGCGGCGCATGCGGTCGACGGCGTCGGGTCCCGCGCCGAACGCCGGCACCGCGAACAGCCAGAGCACCGCCGCGGCCACGAGCGCGGCGGCGCGCCAGCCCTCCGCGACGCGCTGGAAATCGATCACGAACTGCGCATACCCGGCGACGACCATGACGCCGGCGATGGTGACGGCCCAGCGGGTGCGCCAGCTCCAGACGCCGAGGGCGTGCAGCAGTGTGCCGGTCCAGGCGACCGCGAGCGCGAGCAGCGCGGGGACCGCGGTTTCCATGAACGTCGGCATGGCCTCGCCCCCGATCTCGATCGCGACTGAGAAGGCGACGGCAACGAAGAGCGCGAGCGCGACCTCGAGCGGGGCGCGCTCGAAGCCGCGCGCCGCATCGGCCAGGTAGCCGCGGGCGCGGCGGGCGAGAGTGCTCACGTCTCCTCCCTGATGGTGAGTACGCGCTTGCCGAGTGCGTGCCGGGCAGCGACGGCGTCGTGCGCGGCGCGCATCAGGAGAGGCGCGCGATCAGGTCGCGCATCAGCTGCTCGAGCACGCGTCGCCGGCGCGACACGTAACCGCCGAAGAAGCTGCGGCAGGCACCGTACATCCCCGCGAGGACGACGACCGGAATGCCGATGCCGAGCGCGGCCGAGCCGAGCGCGCCCCCGAGGCCGCCGCCCAGCCCGCCGCCCAGGCCGCCGCCGATCCCGCCCAGGCCGCCGCCGAACACCGCTCCCGCCAGGCCGGTGTAGCGCTCCTCGATCCAGATGTGGGTCGCGCCGCCGCGCACCGCGAGCGTGATCTGGAACTGGCGCAGACCGCTCGGATTCTGCGAGGTCCAGGAAACCGTCCGTCCCACCTGGGATGCCTGACCCGGCACGTCGGCCGCACGCTGGATCGCCGGCAGCATGTCGGTGAACCAGGTGGGATCGAACTCACCGGGAACGGACTGCTCGAGCACGTTCCGGAGCGGGCCACCCGCGAGCTTCGCCGCGGCACCGGTCGAACCGGGTGCGTTGCCGGCGTCCAGCTCGAGCGCCGCCTGCCTGAGCGACGCGACGTCGAGGCCGGCCTCGGCGGCGATCTCCTCCAGCTCGCGCAGCGTGAGGCCGGTGTGCGGGCGTGCTGCGGGCGCGGCTCCCTGCAGCTGGGCGGCGCGCTCGAGCAGCCGGCGGACTTCCTTCTCATCGTAGCGGCGCGTGGCCGGCAGCTCTCTCGGCGAGCGGCTCCGGTCGCGTTCCGGCGGGGTTTCGGCGCCCATGGCGGTCCCGGTCGGAGGGTTGCACCATAGTACCGTGGCCGGTCGCGCGCGTCGAGAACGGCGCCGCCCGGCATTCGTCCCTCCGTCAAAGGAGTGCCTCATGACCACCCCGGTCGCGACGCAGGGCAGAGGATCGGCAGTGGCGCGGTTCCTCGAGGTCTACGAGAAAGAGCACGCGATCACCATGCGCGTGCTGCGCGCCTACCCACCCGACCGGGTCGAGCTGCAGCCGCACCCGAAGTGCAAGACGGCGAAGGAGCTGGCCTGGGTGTTCGTGCTCGAGCGCGGCCTCGGCACGATGCTGATGAACGATGCGTTCGCGAATGCGCCCCCGGCCGGCGAGGCGCCGCCCGTACCGGAGCGCTGGGAGGACGTGCTGGCCGCGCTC
The DNA here is from genome assembly GCA_035461105.1 of Longimicrobiales bacterium. Lineage (GTDB taxonomy): Bacteria > Gemmatimonadota > Gemmatimonadetes > Longimicrobiales > RSA9 > VEPF01. The sequence goes on from DATHVV010000178.1 coordinate 3,204, forward strand.
GAGACCGCCCACCGCGAGTTCGCCGAGCTGATGGGTAGCTACAGCGACGCACAGCTGCAGGAGCAGGTCACGTTCTTCACGGCCCCGAAGACGCTCGGCAAGTACACGCGCGCCGAGGTCGCGTGGTTCCTGCTGCATGACCAGATCCATCACCGCGGCCAGTTCTCGGTGTACCTGCGCATGGCCGATGGGAAGGTGCCGAGCATCTACGGCCCGAGCGCGGACGAGCCCTGGATGTAACCGCGCGGCGACGCTTTCAGGGATCGCAGCGGAGCGATGTTGCGCGCGGCGCTGCCGGAGCGGCGGAATCGGGCAGCGTGAACACGGCCCAGAGCGGCCGGTGATCGCTCGCGCCGCGCGTGTCCGTCACCACGCCGGCGTGGAGCGGGCCGGGCGGCTCCAGGCCGCGCGCGAAGATGTGATCGAGGTGCAGGACGCCGGCCGTCGGGCCGGTGCTTCGTGACGCCCAGTGGTACCCCTCGCGCTCGAACAGCCAGGCGACGTCCGGTCCGTTGAAGTCGCCGGCGATGACCACCGGCTCCGGAGCGTCGCGCGCGTCGCACAGGATGCGCTCGACCTGCCGGTTGCGGCCCGCCGGCGTGATCCGAATCGGCAGCTCGAGGTGCAGGGCATACACCCGCACGCGCGCGGTCCCGACGCGCAGCACGGCCGCGGTCACGGTGCGCAGCTGACCGCGTCCCCAGCTCGGGTGGGGGAGCAGCAGCTTCCAGTCGTGCTCGATCGGCCAGCGCGCGAGCACCGCCGGCCCGAACTGCCGGTTGCCGACGGGATGCACCACCGACGGATAGTACACGTAGTGCATGCCGAGCGCGTCCGCGATCCGGGACGCGCCGTCGGCGTCGATCTCCTGGAGACTGATCACGTCGGCGCCGCGCAGCGGGGGTGCGCGCAGCACGTCGATGGCGCGGTCGACGTGGCGACCGTAGCGGATGTTGAACGTCACGACCGTGAGCTGCGCGGGGGTGAACCCCGTGTCGGCGGCGCCCGCCGGGCTGCGCGCGGTGCCGTAGCGCGGCCCATCCGGCTCCGAGTAGTTGATGGTCGGGGCGCACGCCGGCAGGACCGCGCCGAGCCAGATCGCCAGCGCGCTGCGGAGTCGGAGCGGCTCGCGCCGCGATGCGCGGGGCGCGAGCGGCCGGCCGCCCGCGGGGCCGACGCCACTCGCCGCTGCCTTCGCCTGCTCGATCACATCGCTCCGGGTCAGGGGCCGGGCGCCGCTACCGGGACCAGCGCGGCGCGATCCGTGGTCGTGTCATCGCCGAGCTGTCCCTCGTAGTTCGCACCGCCGCAGTACGCGTGTCCGGCACGGCTCAATACGCACGCGTGCCGGGCGCCCGCCGCCACGGACAGTGCCGCGATCGCCGGCTCGAGCAGCGCTTCGCCGGCGGCGCGCAGCGGTGGCACCGCACCACCCCAGCACCAGGCGCGCTCGCCGCGCAGACCGCATGCGTAGGCCGCGGCGCCGGGAATGGTCGACGCGCCGCGCGCCGCGTCGAGATCGTGCAGCGCCGGAAACGCCGCCATCGCGACGGGGACAGTCGTACCGGGCAGCGCACCCCAGCACCAGGTGGCCGAGCCCTCCCGGGCGCACACGAAGCGATCGCCGGCCGCGACCTCGCTGAAAGCGTGCCCACCGGCCACGGCGGCCGGCTCATGCCGTGACTCCCCGGTGCCATCGCCGTTCTGACCGGAGCTGCCGAGACCCCAGCACCAGGCGGCGCCCGCGCCTGTGAGCGCGCACGTCTGGTAGTAGCCCGCGACGATCCGCGTGAACGTCTCCCCCGTGAGCACGCGCACGGGCACCGCCGACCGGGTCGCGCCGCCCGGACCGCCGTCGCCCAGCTGCCCCTGCGTGTCATCGCCCCAGCAGTACGCGACGCCCTGAACGGTGATCCCGCAGCTGTGCGCGTGCCCGGCGCTGATGCTGGCGAACGCCAGCGAGCCGCCGCTCGCGACGGGACGCTCGCGCGCGACGTGGGTGCCGTCGCCGAGCTGGCCCTCGTCGTTGTGCCCCCAGCACCACGCGGCGCCGCTCGGGCCGAGCGCACAGGCGTGCGCGGCGCCCACGTCCAGCGCCACGAATACGTGCCCGCCCTGCACCGCGGTCGGGCGCGTCCGGCGCGTGCGCGTGCCATCGCCCAGCGACCCGGCGGCGTTGCCGCCCCAGCACCAGGCGCTCCCGCCTCGGCTGAGGCCGCAGGTGTGGGCGTAGCCCGCACCCAGAGTCGCGAACACGAGTGCTCCCGGCGGCGGCGGTGGGCCGACCGGGCCCGCGTCACCGGCACAGGCGAGCGCGAGGGGCAGCGGAGCCAGCAGCACGAGGGCCCGGAAGGGATGACGTCGCATGGCCGGAGTGTGACGAAACATCCTCCTCGTGGCAACAATCGAGGCAGTCCGTCTCACCGGCGCTCCCC
>DATHVV010000179.1:0-5394 GCA_035461105.1 Longimicrobiales bacterium
GACGCTGCTCGGCGGGCTCATCCCGTACGATCGCGTGTGGCGCACCGGCGCCAACGCCGCCACGCACCTCACCATCACCGCGCCGCTCCGGCTGGCCGGCGTGCCGCTCGACCGCGGCAACTACACGCTCTGGACCCTGCCCGCGCACGACCAGGTGCGCCTCATCATCAACCGGCAGACCGGGCAGTGGGGCACGGGCTATCAGGCGCGCCACGACATCGCCCGCGTCGCGATGCAGGTGGATACGCTCGACTCGCCCGTCGAGCGGTTCACGATCCGGGTGGATACGGCGGGCTCGCGCCTCCTGATGGAGTGGGGAACGTTCCGCTGGAGTGTGCCGATCGAGGGCGTGCGCGGCGGATCGAGCATGCTGTGAGCCTGACGATCGCGACGTACGGGCTGACCAAGCGCTTCGGCCGCGTGTCGGCACTCGAAGCCGTGGAGCTCCGGGTCGCTGCCGGGGAGGTGTACGCCTTCATCGGTCGCAACGGCGCGGGAAAGACCACCATGATCCGGCTGCTGCTCGGCATGCTGCGTCCGACGGCGGGGCACGCAGCCGTGCTGGGTGCGCCGGCACGCGCGCTGAGCCCGGAGCACCGGCGACGCGTCGGCTACCTGGTCGAGGGGGCCACGGCGTACCCGGAGCTCACGGTGCAGGAGAACCTGCAACTGAGCGCGTGGCTCTATTCGCTGCCAGATCGCAAGGCCGTCCATGCCTCGCTCGAGCGGTTCGGTCTCGGGGCCCTCGCGAACCGTCGCGCGGCCACTCTTTCGACGGGCAATCTGCAGAGGCTCGCGCTGGCCCGGGCGCTGCTGCACGAGCCGGAGCTGGTGATCCTCGACGAGCCGGCCACAGCTCTCGACCCGGCCGGAGTGGTCGAGGTGCGCCAGCTGATCCGAGCGCTCGCCTACGAGCAGGGCACCACGGTGTTCATGTCCAGCCACATCCTCTCCGAGGTCGAGCGAGTCGCAACCCGCATCGGCATCGTGCACGAGGGCCGACTCGTGGCGGAGCTGAGCTCTGCGGAATTCGATCGCCTGCGAAGGCCGCGTCTCGAGATCGTGGTGCGGGATTGCGACCTGGGCGAGGCCCTGCTCCGCGCCGCCGGGCTGGAGCCCGTCCGCATGAGCGATGCCAGGGGCGGCTGGCAGCTGCACCTTCGCGGCGAAGCCGCGCTCGCCAGTCCCGACGACGTCGCACGCCTCCTGGTGAACGGCGGCGCGCCGCCGCTGCACCTGGCCGTTCGGCGCGACGAGCTCGAGCAGGTCTTCCTCGCCCTCACGGAGTCGACGGGATGAAGAGCCCGCTCCGGAGTCCGCTGCTGGGCGCCCTGCGCTGCGAGATACTGAAGGCCCGGCGCTCGCGGGTTCCGGTCCTGACCGCACTCGGTTTTTCGCTCGCGCCCATGATGGCCGGCCTGTTCATGATGATCATGAAGGATCCGGACGGTGCGCGTCGCATGGGGTTGCTGCGTGCCAAGGCCACGATGTTCGCGGGCGCAGCCGACTGGCCGACGTTCCTGGGCGTGGTGACGCAGGCCGTGGCCGTGGGCGGGTCCCTGCTGTTCGCGCTGCTGGTGGCGTGGTCGTTCGGACGCGAGTTCGCGGACCGCACCCTCAAGACGGTGCTGGCGGTGCCCACCTCACGCAGCGCCATCGTACTTGCGAAGTTGCTGGTGATGAGCGGCACCGCGCTCGTGATCTGCGTGTGGGTGTTCGCGCTCGCGCTCGGCGTCGGACTGGTGGTCGGCCTGCCGGGTGCATCAAAGGCGCTCTTCGTGGCGGCCGCAGGGCGGACGCTGCTCACGGCTGCGCTCACGGTGGCGCTGCTCACGCCGGTGGCCTTCATCGCCGGCGTCGGACGCGGCTACATGGCACCGCTCGGGTTCGCGATCCTCACGCTGTTCCTGGGGCAGATCGCGGCTGCGATCGGCTGGGGCGCCTGGTTCCCCTGGACTGTGCCGGCGCTGTTCAGCGGGCTGGCCGGCCCGGAGGGATCAGGGCTGGGAGCGTGGAGCTTTGCGCTGGTGCTGCTGGTGAGCGCGGCGGGGCTGGGCGCGACGCTCGCCTGGTGGCGATTCGCAGACCACACGACCTGAGCGGCGGGCACCATACCCGCCTGGATGGGAACGAGATCAGCCCGGCTCGGCCCTGGGACCCCTCGAAGTCGGGGGCCACGATGTTGCAGGACGCGATGCTGCCGCACCCGATCTACCAGCCCTCACCGCTCGCCCTTCGCATCCTGCTGTCCACCCCTTCGCACCCGCCGCCGCACCCGCCCCGCCCCGACCCCGTCCCGGCGCCCTTGCCGGCGCGAGGTACGATGGGCATCCTTCCCCTAGCTAGCTTGGGGAAAACATGAAGAAGCCGAAAAACGACATACTCCAGGGCACCCTGGTCATGCTGGTGCTGAACACGCTGGCGACGCACGGGCGCCTGCATGGCTACGCCATCACGGGACTGATCCAGAATTCGTCGGCGAACTTGCTGCGAGTGGAGGAAGGCTCGCTGTACCCGGCGCTGCACCGGATCGAGCAGGAGGGGTGGGCGAAGGCGGAGTGGGGCACCACGGAGAAGAACCGTCAGGCGCGGTTCTACCAGCTGACGGCAGCGGGGCGCCGGCAGCTGGCGGCGGAGCAGTTGTCATGGGCGCGGCTCACGGAAGGAGTCCGCCTGGTGCTGCAGCAGTCGTAATCCCGGGAGGCAGCCATGGGCTGGGGGCGTCGTGCCTGGAACGTGTTTCGCTCGGACGCGCTATCGCGCGAGCTGGATCGCGAGCTGGAGTTCCACGTGGCCGAGCGGGCGGAGGCTCTGCGTGAGGCCGGGATGAGCGAGGGCGACGCGTTGCGGGAGGCGCGCCGGCGGCTCGGGCACGAGGTGCTGCAGAAGGAGCATACGCGGGAGCGCGACGTGCTGGTGTGGCTGGACACGGTGGTCGCTGACGTACGCTATGCGTTGCGCGCGCTGCTCGCCAGTCCGGGGTTCTCGCTGGTTGCGGTCCTTTCGCTCGCGCTCGGGATCGGGGCGAACACGGCGATTTTTGGTCTGATCGACGCGCTGGTGCTGAAGCCGTTGCCGGTCGAGCGGCCGGAGGAGCTGTTGCGGGTGGAGGTGGGTCAGCGCGGCACCCCGCGCGGAACCCGATCGGGCGGGTTTGCATGGCCGAACCCGCTGTGGGAAGCGCTGCGTGACCGGCAGCAGGTGTTCGCGGGCCTGGCGGCGCACAGCTCGGAGCAGTTCAACCTCTCGGAGAGCGGCGAAGTCCGGGAGGTGGCGGGCAGCTACGTAAGCGGTGACTTCTTCCCGATGCTGGGTCTGGTTCCCGAGGCGGGGCGTCTGCTTGCCAGGGGCGACGACTACCGGGGCTGTCCGCCGGTGGCCGTGCTGAGTGCGTCGTTCTGGCGCCGTGAGTACGGGGGCAGCGCGGACGTGATCGGCCGTTCCATCCGGCTCAGCGGCAAGCCGGTGGAAGTGGTGGGTGTGGTGGGAGGCGCCTTCCGCGGCGTGCGGGTGGGCCAGAGCACGGACGTGTACGTGCCGCTCTGTGCGGAGGCGGTGATCGCCGCACCGCGGAGCGCGCTGGACGAGCGCAGCCACTGGTTCCTGCAGGTGATGGGCCGGCCGCAGCCCGGACGAACCCTGACCGACGTTGCCGCCCACCTTGCGGCGGTCGCGCCTGGCGCGTTCGCGGCCACGCTGCCCGAGCAGTACCCGCCGGAGCACCGCGAGGAGTACCTGAAGGGCACCTTCACGGTGGCGCCCGGCGCCGGCGGTCTCTCCTGGTTGCGCAACCAGTACCGCACCGCGCTGCTCGTGCTGATGGGGCTGGTCGGCGTGGTGCTGCTGATCGCGTGCGCGAACGTTGCCAACCTGCTGCTGGCGCGGGCCGCGACGCGTCGGCACGAGATCGCGGTGCGGCTCGCGATCGGGGCCGGGCGGCTGCGCATCATGCGGCAGCTGCTCACCGAGAGCGTGGTGCTCGCGGTGGTGAGCTCCGCGCTGGGCGTGCTGCTGGCCATGTGGGGAAGTCGGCTGCTGATCGCGCAGCTGGCGACGGAACGGACGCCCCTCACGCTGGACGTGCCGCTGGATCTGCGCGTGCTCGGCTTCACGCTGATGGTGGCGACGGCCGCAGCGCTGCTCTTCGGGCTGGCGCCCGCGTGGCGCGGCGGTCGCGAGGATCCTCAGTCGGCGCTGCGCGCGAACAGCACCCGGCTGGTCACCGGATCGTCGCGCTTCCATGCCGGCAAGGCGCTGGTCATGGCCCAGCTGGCGCTGTGCCTCGCCCTGATGGTATCCGCCGGGCTGCTACTCGGCACCTTCCGAACTCTGTCCGCCACCGCGCCCGGCTTTCGAAGTGAGAACGTTCTGCTCGTCGCGGCCGCGCTCCCGGAGCAGCGCGATTCGCTGGCCCAGCAGCAGGCCGCGTACGGGCCGCTGCTGGAGCGCCTGCGGAGCCTTCCCGGTGTGGTGTCCGCGAGCGGGTCGCAGCTGACCCCGATCGGCGGCATGCGCTGGAACGAGCTCATCTTCGTCGACAATCATACCGCCGCATCGGAGCAGGAGCGATTGTCCTATCTGAACGAGGTGACGGACGGCTACTTCCGAACGCTCGGTACCCGGGTACTCGCCGGACGCGAGTTCGGCCCGCACGATGACCGGGGGTCGCCGCGCGTCGCGGTCGTGAACGAGGCGTTCGCCCGCCATTTCTTCGGTACTCTGAACGTGCTCGGCCGCGAGCTGCGGATCAGCGCGACCGATGCCCCGCCGGTCACGATCATCGGAGTTGTCGAGAACACGAAGGTGCAATCGCTCCGTGAGGAACCCCAGCGCGTAGCCTACCTGCCGTGGGCGCAGGCCAGCGAGCGCGCTTACCTCTTCAGCTTCGCGGTCCGCACGCGCGGGGATGAGAGGGCGCTGCGTACTGCCGTGCTGCAGGCGGCGCACGACGTCGACCCGTCGCTTTCACTACGGTTCACGCCGTTCGCCCAGCAGCTGTCGGAGTCGCTCACGCGCGAGCGCCTGCTCGCCACGCTGTCCGCGTTCTTCGGTGGCCTGGCGCTGCTGCTGGCGATGATCGGGCTCTATGGCATCATGGCGTACGGCGTGGCGCTCCGGCGCAACGAGATCGGCGTGCGCATGGCGCTCGGCTCCGCCCGCAGCGGTGTCCTGCGCCTGGTGCTTGCCGATGCCGCAGCAGTACTCGCCGGCGGGCTGGTCCTGGGCATGCTGCTGGCCCTCGCGACCAGCCGGCTCGTGACGACGTTCCTTTATGGAGTCACTCCGGGGGACCCGCGCACCCTGCTGCTGTCCGCGGCGGTGCTGGCGGGGGTGGGACTGGCGGCGAGTGCGCTCCCGGCCTGGCGCGCCTCGCGCATCGAGCCGATGGCTGCC
>DATHVV010000180.1:0-9689 GCA_035461105.1 Longimicrobiales bacterium
TGGGGACGGTGAACTGGCTCGCGGTGCTGGTGGCGACGCTGTCGGCGTTCGCGATCGGCTTCCTGTGGTACGGGCCCGTGCTGGGCCGGGTGTGGCTGCGCGCCTCCGGCGTCACGGAGGAGCAGGCCCGACAGAGCAACATGCCGCTCGTGTTCGGGCTCGCGTTCCTGCTGCAGCTGATCGTCACCGCCGTGCTCGGCATGTACATCGCCCCCGAGGCGACCGCGGTGTTCGGTCTGGCGTTCGCCGGCGCCGTCGCGCTGTTCGTGGTCGCGCCCGCGATCGGCATCCTGTACCTGTTCGAGCAGCGCCCGCTCGCGCACTGGCTCGTGAACGCCGGCTACCACGTGGTCGCGTTCTCGGTGATCGGCACGATCCTGGGCGCGTTCTGACGCGCACGCAGAAACGTCGAGGGCTGGGAGCAGCACCGCGCCCCCAGCGCCCACCCGCTTCCCCTATCCCTATCCCTATCCCTGTCCCTCCCTGTCCCTACTCCGTTCTCAACGCTATCACCGGATCCACCCGCGCCGCGCGCAGCGCGGGCACGAGGCTGGCGCAGGCGGAGACCGCGAGCAGCAGCGTGGCGACGGCCGCGAACGTGACCGGGTCGGTGGCGCTCACGCCGAAGAGCAGGCTTTCCATGACGCGGGTGAGCGCGAAGGCGCCGAGCAGGCCGAGGCCGAGCCCGAGGAGGACCAGGCGCATGCCCTGGCCGAGCACCATGCGCAGCACGTCGCCGCGGGCCGCCCCGAGTGCCGAGCGCACGCCCATCTCGTAGGTGCGCTGGGCGACGCCGTAGGAGATGACGCCGTAGAGGCCGAGCGCGGCGAGCGTGAGCGCGACCGTGGCGAAGAGCGCGAACGCGACCGCCATGATTCGGCCCATGAGCACGCTCGAGCTCTCGTCCACGACGCGCTGCATGGTGCGCACGTCGTAGACGACCTGCTCCGGGTTCACCCTCCAGATGGCCTGCTGGAGGGGCTCGATCAGCGCGACCGGATCGCCGCGCGTGCGGGCGACGAACGTCATGCCGCCGATGTTCCACGGAATCTGCATGTAGGGCGTGAAGATCTCGGCGCGGGCGTCCTCGTCGAGGCCCCGGTGGCGCACATCGCCGGCCACGCCGATGATGGTGCGGAAGTAGCCGTCGTCGTCCCAGCCCATCCGGATCCGCTTTCCCAGCACGTCCTCGCCCGGGAAGAAGGTCTCGGCGAACGTGCGGTTCACGATCGCGACGCCGGGCGCTCCGCGCGTGTCGCTCGGCGCGAAGTCGCGGCCGCGCAGCAGCGGGATGCTCATGGCGGCGAGGTATCCCTCGGTCGCGAACACGTTGCCCGCGTTCTCGTTCGGCTCGCGGCCCTCGATGTAGAAGTCGTTGTAGTTGTTCTCGCCGCCGATCGGGATCCAGTCCACGGCGGCCGCCTGCTCGACGCCGGGCAGCGCGCGCAGCTGCTCGAGCGCCTCCCGCTGGAACTGGTGCGACGTCGCCTCGTCGAAGCGGCTGTCGAGACCGACCCGCATCGTGATCAGACGCTCGCTCCGGAACCCGGGATCGGTGCCGGTCAGGCGGGTGAAGCTGCGGATCATCAGGCCGGCACCGACCAGCAGCATGAGCGCGAGCGCGACTTCGGCTACCACCAGGATGCTGCGGCGCCGGCCGCGCGCGCGAGTCTGGTGACCCGCGCGCCCGACCAGCAGCGAGTTCAGGTCGAGGCGGGTCGCGTGCAGCGCGGGCGCCAGCCCGAAGACGAGGCCGGTCAGGACGGAGAGCAGGACCGCGAAGAGAAGCACGCTGCCATCGAGGGTGAACTCGCGCGTCCAGGGCGCGTCCTCGGGGATGGCCGCGGCGATGGCGCCGGTGCCCCAGACGGCCAGGAGCAGGCCGAGCGCGCCACCGGCGATGCCCAGCACCACGCTCTCGGTGAGCAGCTGGCGCACGACCCGGCCGCGGCCCGCGCCGATCGCGGCGCGCACCGCCATCTCGCGCTCGCGGCCGGTGGCGCGCGCGAGCAGCAGGTTCGCCACGTTCACGCACGCGATCAGCAGCACGAAGCCGACCGCGCCGAGCAGCGTGAGCACGATCGTCGGCAGCTCCTCGCCGTAGAGCGCGTCGCGGAACGTGCGCACGTAGGCCCTGAGCTCGCTGTTGGGTGCCGGGTACTCGGCGGCGAGCGCTGCGGATACCCGGTCCATGTCGTGCTGCACGGTGGCCGCATCGGTGCCCGGTGTCATGCGTCCGATCACCTGGAGGCCACCCTGGAAGCGCGGCCAGGTGGACTCGTCGTTGCGGAGCGGCACGTACACGTCCATGCCCTGGCGCGGGAACGCGAATCCCTGCGGCATGACGCCGATCACGGTGTAAGCGCTGTTGCTGAGCGTGATGCTCTTGCCGAGCACGTCCGCCGCGCCGCCGAAATGACGCTGCCAGAGCGCGTGGCTGATCACCACGACGCGCTCGACCCTGGGCTGGTCCTCGGCCTCGGTGTAGGCGCGGCCCAGCGCGGGCTGCGTGCGCAGCGTGGGGAAGAGCGACCACGAGGCGCGTACGCCCTCGATCCGCTCGGGCCGTTCGCCGCCGACCAGGCTGTAGCCGCTGCCCGTATACCAGGCGGCCTCGCTCAGGGTGCGGTTCTGGGCGCGCCAGTCGCGCGCGTTCGGGTACGAGACGGACCACTGGTTGCCGCGGTCGCGGTATTCGCCGGCCAGGCTCACCAGCTGCTCCGACGCGGGGTAGGGCAGCGGCCGGAGCAGCAGCGCGTTCACCACGCTGAAGATCGCGGTGTTGGCACCGATGCCGATCGCGAGCGTCGCGATTACGATGACGGCGAACGCGGGCGCGCGGCGCAGCTGGCGGAGCGCGAAGTGAACGTCGTGCAGGAGCTTGTCCATGATCCGAAACGGTTCGGGGTGCGGCCGGCGCATCACCGGCTGAGGATTCGACAGGGTGCGGCGCGCGGGCGTTGCTTCACTCCGCCCGCAGCGTGACGAGCGGATCGACCCGGGCGGCCCGCCGCGCCGGCAGCCAGGCGGCGAGTACCGCGGCGGCGGCCAGCAGGACCGGCAGCGCGAGCAGGGTGCGGGGATCGGTCGCCTCGATCCCGAACAGCATGCCGTGCAGCGCCCGGCTCACGGCGAGCGCGCCGAGCAGGCCGAGCGCGATGCCGATCAGGGACAGGCGTGCGGTCTGCCAGACCATCAGCCAGACCGTGCCGCGGGGCGATGCGCCGAGCGCGAGGCGGACCCCGATCTCGTGCTGCCGGCGGGCGATCGCGTAGGCGACCACGCCGAAAACCCCGGCCAGCGCGAGCACGAGCGCCATCAGGCCGAAGCTCGCGAAGTAGCTGCCCATGAGCCGGACGTGCCACTGCGTGAAAATGCGACGCTCGTCGAACGTCATGATCTCGTAGGGCGCGAGCAGTGGCTCGAGCGCACTCAGCTCGCGGCGGATCCCGGGCACGAGCGCGGCGGCATCCGCCTCCGCCCGTACGATCAGGGACATGCCGCGCCAGCCGAAGCGGCCGGCCGGCACGTGCAGCTGCAGCCGCGTGCCGATCACGTCTTCGCCGAACTCGTCATACTGCAGGTCGGGCGCGACCCCGATCACGCGCAGCACCGCGCCGTCGGCCAGCACGATCGTCCGGCCGGTCGGATCCGCCCCCGGCCAGAGCTCGCGGGCCAGCCGCTGCCCGACCACGGCCACCGCCGCGCCGGTGTCGCGCACCTCCTCCGGACGGAAGTCGCGCCCCGCGAGCAGCTCGAGGCCGAGCGCATCGAAGTAGCCGGTCGTGGACGCGAACAGCATCACGAGGGCACCGTCGCTCGCGGGGAGGTCCGAGCCGGCCGCCACCGCGCGCGTGCTCGGGCCGCCGTCATCGGCGGGGATCGCCGAGGTGACTGCTGCGCCGGCCACGCCCGGGAGCGCGCGCACGCGCTCGGCGGCACGCTGCCAGATCTCGGTACGGGCCGCCGGATCGGCGTAGCGCTCGGCGGCGAGCAGGGCGCGCATGGTCAGCACCCGGTCGGTGCGGAAGCCGACGTCGGCCCGCTGCATCCGCAGGAAGCTCTGCACCGTGAGCGCGGCCCCGACCAGCAGCACGAGCGAGAGTCCGACTTCCGCCACGATCAGGGCGCCGCGCAGCCGGGCGCGGGCCCGCGGCTCGCCGGCACGCGCGCTCTGCTTGAGGTCGTCGTGCAGGTCGGCACGCGTGCTCTGCAGCGCCGGCGCCAGGCCGAACAGCAGCACCGTCCCCAGCGCGAGCGCGAGCGTGTAGAGCAGCACCGGCGTGTCGATGTCGAAACGCATCCAGTACGCCAGGTCCTCCGGGATGAGGCGGAGCGAGGCGTCGATCCACCAGCGCGCGATCAGCAGCCCGAGGCCCGCGCTGATCAGTGCGAGCACCACGCTCTCGGTGAGCAGCTGCCGCACGATGTGCCTGCGCGAGGCTCCCAGCGCCAGCCGTATGGCCAGCTCGCGCCGGCGATCGGCGGCGCGGGCGAGCATCAGATTCGCGACGTTCGCCGATGCGATCAGCAGCACGAACGCGACCGCCCCCAGCAGGACCAGCAGCATGCGTCGCGCGAGCGCATCGACGACGCTGTCGCGGAACGGAAGCAGCGTCGCCTTCAGGTCGCGCTGGAGCGTCGCATCGCTCGCGGCGATGCGGACGCCGACGTCGCTGATCTGCGCCGCCGCCGCCTCGACGCTGACCCCGGGGCGCAGCGTGCCCAGGCCCCAGAGCAGGCGGCCGGCGCGCGTGGTCGGGTCGGCCGCGCCGAGCGGCAGCCAGAGGTCCTGCCGCTCCGGGAACCGGAACCCATCGGGCATGACCCCCACCACCGTCAGGGCGCGTCCATCCAGCGCGATCTTGCGTCCCAGGACGTCGCGATCGCCCCCGAACTCGCGCTGCCACAGCCCGTGCGAGAGGATCACGGCCTGCTCGAGTCCCTGCGGCGCGGCGTCCTCGGCCCGGAAGTCGCGACCGAGCGCGGGACGGGCGCCGAGCAGCGCGAACACCCCCGGCGTCACTGCCACCGCGTCCACCCGCTGGGCACCGTCCGGCGACGTGAGCGTCACGCCCCGCTCGCGCACGGCCTCGAGTCGCTCGAACAGGCCGGTCGCGCGGAAATCTTCCAGGTCCCCGAACGCGATCCCGCCATCATCGATGTGGCGGCTGTAATCGGTCCAGAAGATCGAGACCACCCGGTCCGCGTTCGCGATCGGCAGCGGCCGCAGCAGGATCGCGTTCACGATCGTGTAGATGCCGGTATTGAGGCCGATGCCGAGCGACAGGCACAGCAGCGCCGCGGCGGTGAAGCCGCGGCTGCGCGCGAGCGAGCGCAGTCCGTATCGCAGGTCGAGCAGCAGCGTGTCCATGGCCAACCTCGAGGCACCGGTCGTCCAGCTTTTCCGGGCAATCCGGCACTCCCTGGAGTCAACCCCCGTGCCGCTCCCGGCCATGCCGCTAATTCCTTCAGGGTCAACTACTTCATGCGTCGGGCGCGACCGCGGGCCGGGGCCCGGGTGTGCGGTTCCGGGACACCCGCTTCCGGAATCGGGCCCCGCGCGAGCGACACCCGGTTCCGGAAATCGGACCCCGCGCGAGCGACACTCAATTCCGGAATTGGCCCCCGCCGGGCGGCCCGCGGTGCCTGCGCGAACGCGCGCGCCGGCCGCCCTGTCTCGTCCTGCAATCCCCCACGCAGAATCCGGAAAGTCCGCACAGCCGCAATTCGGACGTCGAGGTAGTCTTCCGGCCGCGCCCGCGGGAACCGACCACGGACACCTCGCGCCGGCAACGCTGGAGACCCTGATGAGGCATACGATGAAGCCGGTGCTGGCGGGCCTGCTGATCGCATTGATGACCCGGGCGACGCCGCTCACTGCCCAGGAGGTTCCGCTCCGCCTGCAGGGCGAGCTGCGGCTGCGCGGCGAGGCCGAGCGCACGGCGGTGATCGACACGCTGGACGCGTTCACGCTGTTGCGGGCCCGCATCGGCCTGGAGGCGGAGCTGGCGAAGAACGCGCGCGTCTTCCTCCAGTTGCAGGACGCGCGCACGTTCGGCGAGGAGCAGGGCACGATGGACGCGAGTGCCGACCGCCTCGACCTGCACCAGGGCTGGCTGGAGCTGGTCCGCCCGGTGGGCCGGGTGCAGCTCGGGATCCGGGTTGGCCGACAGGAGATCTCACTCGGCAGCGAGCGGCTGGTCGGTGCCGTGGGCTGGTCGAACACGGGCCGCGCCTTCGACGCGGCGCGGCTCACGCTGACGCGGCCGGAAGCGACCTGGCAGGTGAGCGCGCTCGCGGCGAACGTGCGCGAGCGCGGCCGGCGGCTGCTCGGCACGAACACCGGCGAGCGCTCCGACCAGCTCCTGTTCGGCGGCTACGCGGATACTCGCATCGTGGACGCCTTCCTCTTCCTGGATCGCGCCGACACCATCCGCAACTTCACGGACATCGACCGCGTCACGCTCGGCGGCCGGCTCGATGCGCCGACGAGCGGCGGGCTCACGGCGTGGCTCGAGGGAGCCTACCAGCTCGGCAATCAGCTCTCCGGCGCGATCCTGCCCCCGACCTCGCCGGACCAGGACATCAGGGCGTACCTGCTCGGCGGCCGGCTCGGGTACGCCATGGACGCGCGCCTGGCCGCGCTCGGCATCGGACTCGACTATCTCTCGGGTGACGAGACGCCGCTCGATGATGAATACTCGGCGTTCTACACGATGTACCACACGGGTCACAAGTGGTACGGCTACATGGACCTGTTCCTCGATCCCGCCGCGCGCACGGGCGACCGTGGCCTGGTCGATGCGATCGCGAGCGCGACCGTGCGGCTGGCGCGGGATGTGCCCCTGACGCTCGACGTGCATCGATTCTGGACCGCGGCCCAGCGTGCGCCGGACGAGCCGAGTGATCTCGGCTGGGAGCTCGACCTGACGATGCCCTTCACGATCGCCCCCGGGCAGCGGCTTCAGCTCGGCTACAGCGCGTTCCGGACGGGGGATGCGGCGCCGCTCGCGAACATCGGCGCGCCCGGCCGGTGGGCGCACTGGGGCTACCTGATGGCGACGTTCAGCTTCGACCAGCGGCTGCGGCCGACCACCTGAGTGGAGGAGGAATGAGCCCACAGAGGCTCGGGATCATCGCGGCCGCGCTGATCGGCGCCGCGATCGCGGTGGGCGGCTACACGTTCGTGTACGCGAAGGGGTCGGCGTATCTCACCAACGACCCGGCCGCGTGCGCGAACTGTCACATCATGGAGGACCACTTCAGCGCGTGGCTGAAAGGCAGCCACCGCTCGGTGGCCACCTGCAACGACTGCCACACGCCCAAGGGTCTGTTCGCGAAATACTACACGAAGGCGGAGAACGGATTCCGGCACTCGCTCGGGTTCACGACCGGCCGGTTCCCGGATCCGCTGCAGATCACCGGACACAACTACGAGATCGTGGAGCACGCATGCCGGAAGTGCCACACCCAGATCACGATGGCGATCGACGTGGCGACGGGGGACGGCGACCCGGTACCGGTGCTGAATGCCGACGGTGCGTCGGCACCGCCGGCGCAGCACGACGAGGCGACGTGCGTGCGCTGCCACCGGAGCGTGGGGCACTGGGTGCGCTGAGGGCGCGCCGGGGGCATCGACGGGAACTGGGACCAGGAACGGGAACGGGAGAAGGGTGCTCATGAATGATACGCCGAAGGAACGTCGCTGGTCGGTGAAATGGATCGTCGCAGCGGCCGTGGCCGGCGCGCTGGCGACGCTCGCGGGCGTCGCGCTGCTGACCAACATCCTGGAGCGGCAGTCGGAGGCGCGCAATCCGTTCTACCGGGTGGTGGAGCTGAACGATACGATCACGGATCCGGCGGTCTGGGGAAAGAACTTCCCGCTGCAATACGATGACTATCAGAAGACCGTGGACATGGTGCGTACCCGCTACGGCGGCAGCGAGGCGCTGCCGCGCGTGCCCGACGAGGCCGATCCGCGCGAGATCGTGTCGCAGTCGAAGATCTACGAGGATCCCCGCCTGGTCGAGATGTGGGCCGGATACGCGTTCTCGCATGACTTCCGGGAGGAGCGCGGGCACGCCTACATGCTCGAGGACCAGCTGTTCACGCAGCGCCAGGTGGTGGTGCAGCAGCCGGGTACGTGCGCGCACTGCCACGCTTCCGTCTACGTGCCGTACCGGAAGCTGGGCGACGGCGATCTGATCAGGGGCTTCGAGACCATGAACCAGATGCCGTACAGCGAGGCGAAGAATCACTTCTCGCACCCGGTCTCCTGCATCGACTGCCACGACCCGAACAACATGCAGCTGCGCATCACGCGGCCGGGCTTCATGGAGGGAATCGCGGCGCTCAAGGCCGGCCAGGGCGTGGCGGATTACGACGTGAACCGGGATGCCACCCGCCAGGAGATGCGCACCTACGTGTGCGGCCAGTGCCACGTCGAGTACTACTTCAAGGGGCCGGAGAAGCGACTCACCTATCCGTGGAACAAGGGCCTCACGGCCGACAGCATCCTGGCCTACTACGAGGAGAGCGGTTTCAAGGACTGGACGCACGCCAAGACCGGGGCGCCCGCACTGAAAGCGCAGCACCCGGAGTTCGAGCTGTACAGCCAGGGCATCCACGCGCGCTCGGGGGTGGCCTGCGCCGACTGCCACATGCCCTACAAGCGCGAGGGCGCGATGAAGATCAGCGATCACCACGTGCGCTCGCCGGTGCTGAACCTGGACAAGGCCTGCCAGACCTGCCACCGCTGGTCGGAGGAGGAGCTGAAGGCCCGCGTCGAGCAGATCCAGGACCGCACGTTCGAGCTCCGCAACATCGCGATGGACGCGCTCATGGAGCTGATCGGCGAGCTGGAGCCCGCGTTCCGCGCTGACAGCGCGTCCGCGAACGTGCGGCTCGCGCAGTCCTACCAGCGCAAGGCGCAGTTCCTGCTCGACTTCGTGGAGGCGGAGAACTCGGTGGGCTTCCACGCGCCGCAGGAGGCGGCCCGGGTGCTCGGCAACGCGATCAACTACGCGCGCATGGGCCAGATCGCGGTGCGCGGCGGACGGCCCGGCCCGGTCAATCCAGGCCTGCCGCCGCGAGAAGGCGCGCCGAATACGACCGGCCGGACCACGGCCGGGCGCCCGGCGGGCGGGGCCGTTCCGGCGTCCGCGCCCTGACGGCGCACCGAGTCGCCGGATGCACGAAGGGGGACCGCCACACGGCGGTCCCCCTTTGAGTTCGGCACGCGGATCACGGGCCGGCTGTGCCGGCCCGGTCCGCCGTCAGAACTCCAGGCCCGGCACGGCCTTCGTCGGGGCGATGCGCTCCTCGAGCTCCTCGGCCTCGAACTCGACGTCCTGCGCGTCCTGCTGCGACTGGTCGGGCTGACGCTCCTCGGTGACGTCGGTGCGGTCGTTCTTTTCCTGCGGCATGGTCCCTCCTGGGGGTTTGGTGGTCATCCGGCTCCTGAATAGAACGAACTGCTTCAAATGCCTGCTGCCGACTCGGTGCCGGGATCAGAACTCCAGGCCCGGTACGCCCTTCGTCGGAGCGATGCGCTCCTCGAGCTCCTCGGCCGTGAACTCGATCGCCGTCGCCTGCTTGCCCGTCGCCTCTTCCAGCTGGCGGCGCTGTTCCTCGGTCAGCTCGATCCGAACGTTCTTGGAATCCGACATTTGCGTCCTCCGGGGGTA
>DATHVV010000181.1:0-8714 GCA_035461105.1 Longimicrobiales bacterium
CATCCCAGCGGCGGCGCGCGAGCAGCCGTCCGAGCGCCTTGCCCCACTCCGGCGTGCGCCGGTCGTGCACCGACGGGAAGCGGCTCTTGAGCACCAGCTCGAAGTCATCGACGCGCGCCTTGAGGCGCCGGTCGAGCCAGGGCACGCGCGGGTCCTCGTGGGTCATCCAGGCGAGCCATTCCGGCTCGGTCCACTCGTCGAGCGTCTGGGGCGTGCCGGCGAGCGCATCCACGTTGCCGTACGTGCCGCGCCGCTGCGGCGTCGGCGTGTAGAAGTACGAGATCAGCTCCATGTCCGGATTGATCGTCTTCAACTCGCGGATGAACGAGAGCGTCGTATCGATGCTCAGCTCCGGCTCGTCCGGGTCGCCGAACACGAACGAGAACTCCGGGATGATGCCGTGCTCCCGGGTCCGGGCGGCGACCTCCCGGATCTGCGCGGTCGTGGTCTTCTTGTTCATCTTCGCCAGGATCTCGTCGGAGCCCGACTCGGCGCCGCAGAAGATCATGCTGAGCCCGGAGCGACGCAGCTTGCGCCAGGTCTCCTCCGGCAGCCGCAGCAGGGCATCGACGCGCGCCTCGCACCACCAGCGCAGGCCGAGCGGCGCGATTCGGTCCGCGAACTCCTCGGCGTGCGCCCGCCCGACGAAGAAGTTGTTGTCGTAGAAGTGGACGGAATCCATGCCGTGCCGCTCGGCCAGGAAGCGGAGGTGCGCCACGGTGCGCTCCGGCGCCTGCTGCTTCTCGCGGCTCCCGAACACGGAGATGACGCCGCAGAACTTGCAGCCGTACGGACAGCCGATCGACGACTGGTAGACGCCCGAGCGCCGGCCCAGGATCGTCGGGTGCAGGTAGTCGTCGACGTCGATGCGGTGGTAGGGCGGGTCGGGCAGCTCGTCGGGCCCGACCCAGTGGCGCTCGGCGCCCAGCCGGTGCTCGCCGCCGGCGCCGCGGCACCCGAGCCCGGCGACCGTCGCCGGATCGCGGTGCCCGGCCAGCACGTCCTGCAGCTCGGCGAACGTATGCTCGCCCTGGCCGCGCACCAGCCAGTCGACGTCCGGCGAGTTGAGCACGGGCGCGGGGTAGAGGCTCGGGAAGTTGCCGCCCCAGACGATTGCCACATCCGGGCAGCGCGCGCGCACCTGGTGCGTCAGCGGCACCGCGCTCAGCAGCTGCGGCCCCGGCATGACCGTGAACGCGACCGCGCGCACGGGGTCCGGTCCGCCCCGCGCCGCATCGACACGCGCCACGATCTCGCCGAGGGGATCGATGCCGGGGCGGTTGCCATCCACGATCTCCCAGCGCGTGTCCGCGGGCAGCGCGGCGCCCACCGCCATCACGGAGAGCGGGAAGCGCCGGTTGCCGGGCCGGGTCGCGCGCGGGTTCACCAGGATGATCATGCGACGCGGCACTCCCAGAGGTCGAAGCGCGAAGGTCGTCGCTGCCGCGCGAGCCGCGCCACCAGCGGGCGCGCCTCGTACCAGAGCGGGTAGCGAACCCGGTGACGGCGCCAGCGCACGCCCAGCGCGTGCGACGCGGTGCGGAGCCGGGCGCGCGTCAGGAACTCGATGAACGGCAGCCCGAGCAGCGCGTCCGCGCGCTCGCCGAAGCGAGCCGCCGCCTGGCGCTGCTTCTCCGCGACCATGGCCGCGCCGTCCCGCTCGCGCCGGTAGAACGGGGAATCCAGGATCACCAGCCGGCCGCCGCGCCGCGCCACCCGGGCCGCCTCGCCGAGCACCTGCGCCAGATCCAGCGCGTAGTGCAGCGAGGCATTGAAGACGACCAGGTCGAAGGCCCGGTCGGGGTGCGGCAGCGCATCGAAGGAGGCGCAGACGCGCGCGAACGCGGCGCCGTCCCGATCGAGGTAGCCGCGAGCAGCGCCGAGGCCATCGACGGCATCCTCGCGCACGTCGAGCGCAACCGCGCGGTGTCCATGCAGCGCCAGGCGATGACACAGCCAGCCGTTGCCCGCGCCCACGTCGAGCACGTTCAGCACGCGCCCGATCGAGCGTGCCATCGGCCTCAGCACCAGGTTCAGCAGCGCCTCGTAGCTGCGGGCGCGGACCCGCCACTGCCGCGCAATCGGGCCGCGCCGCAGATAGGGGAGCTCGTGCAGCTCGGCCGGCGACAGCATGCGCCCCTCGGCCTCACGATGCCGGCCGTACTCGTCGCGGAAACGGGCCCGCGCCGCGCGTGAGTCGACCGGCAGCGCGCTCACGCCTCCACCGCGGCCGACGTGCGCACGAAACGGTACAGCACGTGATCGCCGAGCGCGGCGAGCGGACGGGACGCGACCCGGTCGAGCGCCGCCAGCGCCCGCAGCAGCCGCGGCCGGCGCGAGATCCATGGCTCGGCGGCGCTCGGCGGGACGAACACGCCAATGCCGTGACGCGGCCCCGGCCGGAACCACGGCCCGAACGCCGCGCGGATCTCACGGGCGCGATGGTAACGGATGCGGAACGACTGCCCGCACA
Organism: Longimicrobiales bacterium; assembly: GCA_035461105.1. GTDB lineage: Bacteria > Gemmatimonadota > Gemmatimonadetes > Longimicrobiales > RSA9 > VEPF01. Next base: position 2,474 of record DATHVV010000181.1, read on the forward strand.
GCCGTGCCGTGACCGGACCGCGCGCCAGCCGCCGTACCGTCGCACGCACCTCGCCGCGTGCGAGCTGCACCAGCACTTCGCCGGGCGGGAGCGTACCGAACAGCACGAGGAGCGCGGGCGCACCCGGGCGCAGCAGCCGCGCCAGGCCGCGCGCCACCGGACGCAGGTCGAGCACACAGTTGAGCGCCGCGAAGTTGGAGTATGCCCCGTCGAGCGGCGGCTCGCCGGCGAGCGTACGCCGCCGCGCAAAGGCTTCGAGATCCTCGGCCGCGAGGACCTGCGGCGGCTCCGTCACCAGGCCGTTCAGCCGCTGGCGCGCGAGCGCCACCATGTGCGGGGCCGGGTCCGTGTGCACCGGGTCGCGGCCAAGCTCGGCCAGCCACGCCGCGTCGGCGCCGTTGCCGCCGCCCAGCTCCAGCACCCGGGCCCCGGCGGGGAACGCCGCGAGCAGGGCGACCCGGACCGCCGCGCGCTGCGCCGCGACGCTGCGCCAGCCGGCGAACCGGTCGTCGAAGCTCGCGGCCGCGGCGTCGAAGGCCGCGGCCGCTGCGCCCAGCTGCGTCCCCGTCACGCGGAGCCCACCATGGCCGCAATGGTCGGCTCCGGCGAGCGATGCGCCGGCTCGTCGCGCAGCAGCTCGAGCCACTCACGCTCGCTGCCGCCGCCCTCCGTCACCTCGTGATGCAGCACGTCGCGGATCCGGCGGTAGAACGGCGTCGTGTACGTGCCCTGGAAGAGCATCGCCAGATCGTCGGTGTCGTCCCAGTTCCGCTTCGCGCCCAGCTGCGCGCGCACCGCGTGGTAGAATTTCGTGCCCGGCAGCGGATACGCGACCGACACCCCGATCTCGTCGGGACGCTCCGACCGGATCAGGTCGCGCGTCAGCAGCAGATCATGCCACGTCTCGGTCGGATAACCGAGCTGGATGAACCAGCAGGCGCGCACGCCGTGCGCCTTCAGGACGCGCGTCGCCTCGCGGATCTCGGAGAGATGCGTCCCCTTGTCCATCGCGTCCAGGATCCGTTGCGATCCCGACTCGACTCCCATCCACACCTCCTCCACGCCGGCCGCCGCGAGTGCGGCCACGGCCGGCTCGCGCAGCAGGTCCGCGCGCGACTGGATCATGAACGGGATGCGCGCGTCGCGCTTCGTGACCTCCGCCGAGAAACGCTCCACCCAGTCCGCGGTCAGGCCGAAAATGTCGTCCGCGAACCACAGGTGGTCCGGACCGACCGCTTCCTTCAGACGACGCATCTCCTCCGCCATGCTCGCCGGCGAACGCTGCGCGTAACGCCGACCGAAGATCGGCTTCGCGCACCAGTTGCAGCCGAAGGGACAGCCCCGGGAGCTGACCGCGTTCCAGGAAAAGCGTCCGTGCGCCCCCAGCCAGGCGCTCCGGTAGGCGCCGACGTCCACCAGGTCCCACGCGGGCAACGGCAGCGCGTCCAGGTCCCGCAGCGATGGCCGCGCCGCCGTGCGCACCACCCGGCCGGCCGGGCCCCGCAGCGCCAGCCCGGCTACGTCCGCCAGCCCCGCCCCCGGATCCCGGCTCCACGCAGCCACCACCTCGGCCAGGCCCGCCTCCGCGTCGCCCAGCAGGATCGCGTCGGCGCCCGCATCCAGGTACAGCGCCGGCTGGTCCGTCGCATCCGAGCCGCTCACCACCACCCGGCAGCCTCGCTCCCGCGCCGCCGCCACCATGTACAGCGCCGCATCGCGCATCCGCAACGTACACATCTTTGTGAGAAAATTGAAGCTGTCCTCCACGATGGCGACGACCCGGGGAGCGTGCGCATCGAGCGACGCGTCGAACTCCTCGACGCCGGAGGCGAGCATGGCATCGAAGAGGGCGACCTCGTGGCCGCGTTCACGGAGGACCGCGGCGGCGAGCAGCGTGGAGAGCGGTGGATACGGCCGCATGCGCGCGAGTTGCTTCGCGTCGTAGCGGAGGTAATATGAGTGGGCGAGGAGATTCACTCTGCGATCCGTCCACGCTGCAGGGCGCCGGCACCGTCGTCGGCAGGAATCGGATGGCGGGGTGCAATATACGCAGCCCCATCGTTGATACAACGCGGGAGAGGCCGATGCTGCGACGGGCTGAGCGCTCCCGATGCCGGTGGGCGACGCCCCGATCCCCCGGCCGGCTCCCGTCCGCCACTCCGCCGGCCGCCCCTTGACGCCGGCCCTCCATGTCGCCGAACGGGGCATGCTGGGCCTCCCGGTCCAGCTGGAAAGCGACGCTCCGGAGTTGCTTGCCGCGGCGCTCCGGGCCTGCGACCCGTGGTCGGACGCGGCGGTTCCCGCCGGCGCGAGGCGCCTCCGGCTAGGGCTCGTTCCGGATGCCATGGCGGGCGCCGCGAACGGGCTGATCAGGGTGGAGGGCCGGCGCCTCACGCTGCTGGCCCCCGGCGCGGAAGGCGGTGCCGACGCGGATACCGGAGAGGCCTGGTGCCGGCTGGCGCCGGCGCTGCTGGCGGATCCGGCGCGCCTCGCCGAGGAGATCCTGGACCCGCTGCTGCTCTTCATGCTGACCCGGTCCGGCCGCATCCCGCTGCATGCCGCGGGGTTCCTGCTGGGTGAGAGGGCAGTGCTGCTGTACGGCCCGGGCGGTTCCGGCAAGAGCAGTCTCGCCCTCGAAGCGGCGCGCGCGGGCCTGCCGGTGCTGGGCGACGATACGGTCTTCCTTGAAATGGCACGGGGGCTCCGGATCTGGGGCTTCCCGCGCGTCTTCCACCTGCCGCTCGGCGCCGCCGGGACGGTGGCCGCCCCGGCGCCGGTGGACGCGACGGCCATGCGGCTGCGAGGCGGGCGGTGGAAGCTGCGCGTGGAGCCGCGGGGTCTGGTGTCCGGTCCGGTCGAGGGCGGCATCCTGTGCATCCTGGCCGCGGGCGAGCGCGCAGCGATGGAGCCCCTCCGCCCGGAGGACGCCGTGGCCGCGGTGATGGCGTCGCTCGAGCCGGGATTCGACCACTTCCGGGATCTGCTGCCGGATGCGCTGCGGCTGCTGGCCGCGCCCGGCTGCTGGCGCCTCACGCTCGACGAGGACCCGGCCTCCGGTTTCGCGGTGCTGCGCGTCGCGCTGACCGCGTCCGGCTGGTAACCAGCGTGTCCGCCATTCGGGTCGTGCACGTGGGCTGTGTGCTGGACGTGGCGCGGAGGGGCGGCGCCGAGCTGCTGGCCGCGTGGCCCACGCTGGGCGACGTCGCGGCCGCCGTCCGCGCGTCGGGCGCCGACGTCTCGGTGGTGCAGGCCGCGCATCGCGACGAGCGGCTGACGCTGGCGGGCGTCGAATACCACTTCGTGACCGAGGCGCGGCTCGCCCGCCCGGCGGGAGACCGGCGCCCCGGTGCGGTGCTCCCGTTCCGGCTGGCACGCGCCGTTGCAGCGCTTACCCCGGACGTGATCCACGTCAATGGTCTCGCGTTCCCGCTCCACCTGCGCGCGCTCACCCGGGCCGCGCCCCGCGCCGCGATGCTGGTGCAGGATCACGCGGATCGGCCGCCGCGCCGCCTGCGCTGGCTCGCGCGCCGTGCGTTCCGGGTGGTGGACGGGGTTTCGTTCACGGCGCGCGAACAGGCGGAGCCGTTCCTGGAAGCGGGCATCCTCCGTGCGGGCACGCGCATCTTCGAGGTGCCGGAGTCATCGACACACTTCCGGCCGGGAGATCGCGCGGCCGCGGGCGCGGCGCTCGGGATCCATGGCGATCCGGCCGTCCTGTGGGTCGGGCACCTCGATGCCAACAAGGACCCGCTCACGATCCTGGACGCGGTCGCGCTCGCGCTCGAGTCGTTGCCGGGGCTGCACCTCTGGTGCTGCTTCGGAAAGGCGCCGCTCATGGGCGCGGTCCGGGCCCGGCTCGCGGCCGATCCAGCACTGGCCGAGCGCGTCCACCTGCTCGGCACGCTGCCGCACGCGCAGGTCGAGCTCGCCTGCCGCGCCGCGGATTTCCTGCTCTCCGGCAGCCGACGCGAGAGCTCCGGCTACGCCGTGATCGAGGCCCTCGCGTGCGGCGTGACGCCGATCGCTGCCGACATCCCGGCGTTCCGGGCGCTGCTCGGACGCGGTGCCATCGGCGCGCTCGCCCCGTGCGGCGATGCGCAGGCGTTCGCGGCGCACCTGGTGAATCTGGCGCGCTCGGATCGCGACTACCTGCGGCGCCGGGCGCGCGCGCACTTCGAGCGCGTGCTCGCGTTCCCGGTCATCGGGGCCCGGCTCGCGGCCGCGTATCGCGAGCTGATCGACACGCGCCGGGCGGCATGAGGCTCGGTCTGGTCGTGCCCGGCGGTGTCGACCGCACCGGGACGCAGCGCGTCATCCCGTTCCTGCTCTGGGTGATCGAGCGGCTGGTCGCGGCCGGCCACGACGTGCACGTGTTCGCGCAGCGCCAGGAGCCCATGCCCGGGGAGTGGCCTCTGCTCGGGGCCACCGTATCGAACGCGGGGCGGCGGCCGTACCGCCTGCGCATGCTCTCCGACCTCGTGCACCGGCACCGCCGCGACCCGTTCGACGTGCTGCACGCGTTCTGGGCGATCCCCGCCGGCACCGTCGCGGCGGGCGCCCGGCTGCTGCTGAACGTACCGGTCGCGCTCTGGCTGCCGGGCGGCGACCTGGTGAGCCTGCCCGACATCGACTACGGCGTGCGCAGCCGGCTGCGCGGTCGCGCCGAGCTGCGGGTCGCGCTCGCGGGCGCCGATCGCGTGATCGTACCGAGCGCATACTCGCTCGCCCACGCGCGCGCGCTCGGCATTGCCGCGGAGCGGCTGCCGTTCGGTGTCGCCCTCGATCGCTGGCCGATCGCGGCGCCGCGGCCACGCGCGGCCGGGCGTCCCGCCCGGCTGCTGCACGTCGCCAGCCTGAACGCCGTCAAGGACCAGGGCACGCTGCTGCGCGCCGCGACGCGCCTGCGCGCCCGGGACGTGCCGTTCCACCTCGACATCGTCGGCGGGGACACCCTGGGCGGCGCGGTGCAGCGTAGTGCTGCCGAGCTGGGCCTGCGGGCGTCGATCACGTTCCACGGATTCGTCGAGCAGGAGGCGCTCCGTCGGCACATGCTCGATGCCGACCTGCTCCTGCTTTCCTCGCGCCACGAGACCGTGCCGCTGGTGCTGCACGAGGCCGCAGCCTCGGGGGTGCCGACCGTGGGCACGGCCGTCGGTGAGCTGTGCGAGTGGGCGCCCGACGCAGGGGTGGCCGTGGCCGTACACGACGACGCCGCGCTCGCGCGGGCGGTCGAGACGTTGATCCACGATGATGCGCGTCGCCTGCAGCTGGCCGCCGCCGCCCAGGCGCGCGTCCTGGCCTGGAACGTCGACGCCACGGTGGCACGCATGCTGGAGCTGTCGCGCGAGCTCGTGGCGGCCCGCGCCTGAACACGCGGCGGCCCGGCCGGGCTGAGTGCGCTCCCTGCGTGCCGGTCAGCCGCGGCGGGCCGTCCTGGCATGGAGCCGTTCCTCGAGCGAGGCGGCGGCCGTCAGGCCGAGTGCGCCCAGCAGCACGGCCGGGCGGAACGCCATGCGCAACGCGCTGTCCACGCGCGGCGCGAGCGTGAACAGCGCCTGCATCCCGGGGAACGCGGACGGCCGGTCCGGCCGGGCGAACAACCTGCGCAACACCCTGCCGCGGGGCCGAGATGTCAGCTCGGACGCACTGGTGAGCAGCAGGTGCAGCGCGCGGCGTCGGCCGAGCCAGTGCCAGCGGGCGAGCAGGAAATAGCGGCGCCGGACGCAGCGCTCGACGTCGGGATCGAGAGCGCCGGTACGCGCCATGGCGAGCACTGCGAGGAGCGACGCCGCCTCCGGCTCCGCAGCCGCCCGCGCGGCCAGCTCGTTCAGGCCGGTTTCCGTGCACTCGGCGAGCGTCATCCGCAGCAGCAGCACATCGCGCAGTCGGGCCACCCGGTCGGGATGCGTTGCCGTGGCGTGAGTGAGCAGATGCCACAGGTGTCGGCACGGATCGGGCCGCAATAATCCGCGCTGGCCGGGGAGCGGAAGCGCGCCCGCCAGCAGCCCCGACATGCTGTCCAGCTCGCGCACGCTGTCGTGAATCTCCACCGCCACGTCGGCCGGTGTGGCCTGGGCGATGCGGTACTGGCCGAGAGTCCACGGCCCGTGCCGGGCGCCCGGATCGAGCTCGTCGACCAGCCTCGCGGCGGTGTCCGGATCGGTCGCCAGGTCGATGTCCTCGAGGTGCAGGTCGACGCCGCCTGCCACCGCCACGCCCCCCTTGAGCACGACGATGCGCA
>DATHVV010000182.1:0-4012 GCA_035461105.1 Longimicrobiales bacterium
GCCTCCAGGCCGGGATGCACCGACTCGAGGCGCACGAGCGACCGCACCAGCAGGCCCGCAGCCACCAGCACGATCACCGCGATCGCCACTTCCGCGCTGATGATCGCGGAGCGCAGCCCGCGCGCGCCGTCGCCTCGCACCCGGCCCCCGGCACGCAGCCCCCCGGCCAGCTCGCCCCGAGCCATCTGAAACGCGGGCAGCAGCCCGAACAGGAGCGCCGCACCGAGCGTGACGGCGCCCGCGAACAGGAATACGCGCGCATCGAGCTGCACGAGCTCGAGGCGCGGCAGCCGCTCCCCGAGCGTCAGTCGCAGCGCGCGCAGCCCGGCCGCGGCGACGGTCATGCCGAGCGCGGATCCGATCACCGCCAGCATCACGTTCTCTACCAGCAGCTGGCGGAGGATCCGGCCGCGTGCCGCCCCGAGCACGGTGCGCAGCTCGACCTCCCGGCGCCGGACACTGCCGCGCACGAGCAGCAGGTTGGCGATGTTCGCGCACGCGATCAACAGCACCAGGCCGACCGCGCCGAGCAGCAGCAGCAGCGGCGCGCGCACGCCGCCCGTACGGTCCTCGAGCAGCGGCACCAGCCGGGCGCGATAGCCCTCGTTGCTCTCGGGGTACTCCGCCACCAGCTGGGCCTGCAGCGCGTCGACTTCCGCCTGCGCGCGTTCCAGCGTCACCCCATCACGCAGACGGATCAGGGCCGTGAAGGAGCGCGCGCCCCGACTGTTCGACAAGAAGTAGCGGGGCGCCGGTGCCCACATGCGCGGGCTGCCGAAGGAACCGCCGGACAGGCCCGGATCCTCCAGACCGCGCGGCGTCACCCCGACCACCGTCCGCGCGACCCCGTTCGCCTCCACCGTGCTGCCGAGCACTCCCGGGTCACCGCCGAACTGCTCCTGCCACAACCCCCAGCTCAGCACCAGCACCTGGGCACTGCCCGGCTCCGCCTCCTCTGGCAGAAAGAACCGGCCCATGGCCGGCCTCACCCCGAGGACGTCGAACCACGACGCGTCCACGTAGGCCCCATCGATCCGCTGCGCCACCCCGCCCTGCACGACCGACACCTGCCATTCATCGTACACCGCCGCCGCCTGCCACGAGCTCGCCTGCGCACGCATGTCCGAGAAATTCGCGTACGAGATCGGACCCCGAGCGCCGTCGCCATACCGCTCCGACACGTCCTTGAGGCGCACGATCCGCTCGTTCGCATCGTAGCTGAACGGCCGCAGCAGCACGCCGTCCACCACCCCGAACACCAGCGTCGTCGCGCCGATCGCTACCGCCAGCGTCGCGATCGCCACCACCGCGAACGACGGCGTCCGCCGCAGCGTGCGCCAGGCATAGCGCGCGTCCTGCGCCACCTCGTCCACCGGCCGCCAGCCCCGCGCCACCCGCGCTTCCTCCAGCCAGCGCGCTTCCCCGCCGAAATCGCGCAGCGCGGTGCGACGCGCTTCGGCCGGGCTCATGCCCGACCGGATCCGGTCCTCCACCTCCAGCTCGACGTGCTGCCGCAGCTCCACCTGCATCTCGCGGGAAAGGCGCCCGCGGCGCAGCAGCCGGCTCAGTCTCGATAGCATGGTCGTGAGGTAAGGGTGGATACTATGTCGTCCGACAACAGTAGCCCGTGCAGTTGTCGGATGTCAAGGTATTCGCGGCGACCTGGACCGGGCCGCACGAATGCGGGGTGTCGGGCGCCCGGACCGGGTGTGGCGGCGTCGGCACCGGGGCTGCCCGGCGGGGCTTCGCGGGCGGGCGAACCCGACGGTCGCCTGCCTTGCCGCGGTCCCGCCTGCGGTGCCACAATCCCGCTCGGCGTGCTTCGTTCCTTCCCTCGGAGGCAAGCGGCCCCCCTTGCACATCGTCACGATCGGCGGAGGTCCCGCCGGGCTCTACCTCTCGCTGCTGATGAAGCAGGCCGACCCGTCGCACGAGGTGGTCGTGCTGGAGCGCAACCGCGCCGACGACACGTTCGGCTGGGGGGTGGTGTTCTCCGACCAGACGCTGGCGAACCTGCGGGCCGCGGACGCGCCCACGTGTGACGCGATCGAGCGGAACTTCGCGCACTGGGACGACATCGACGTCCACGTGCCGGGCCGCACGATCACCTCGTCGGGGCACGGCTTCAGCGGCATTGCGCGCCGCCGTCTGCTGGAGATCCTGCAGCACCGGGCGTGCGAGCTGGGGGTGCGGCTGCGCTTCCAGCAGGAAGTCACGGCGCTCGCCGACCTGGCGCGTCACGGGCTCGCGGAGGCGGACGTGATCGTTGCCGCGGACGGCGTGAACAGCACGATCCGCCGCGAGCTGGCGTTGCACGTGCAGCCGCAGCTGGATGCGCGCACGGCCCGCTACATCTGGCTGGGCACGACGCTGCCGCTGGACGCGTTCACGTTCATTTTCGTGGAGAACGAGCACGGCGTCTTCCAGGTGCACGGCTACCGCTTCGACCGGGACCACTCGACGTTCATCGTGGAGTGCGACGAGGCGTCCTGGCGGGCGGCCGGCCTCGACCGCATGGACCTGGCGGAAACGATCGCGTGGGCCGAGGTCACGTTCGGGGCCTGGCTCCACGGTCACCGGCTCATGAGCAATGCGACGCACCGCGTCGCCGAGCCGTGGTCCCGTTTCCTGCTGGTACGCAACGCGCACTGGTACCACGAGAACGTGGTGCTGATCGGCGACGCGGCGCATACCGCGCACTTCTCGATCGGGTCGGGTACCAAGCTCGCGCTCGAGGATGCGATCTCGCTGGCGCGCGCGCTGTCCGGCGGGGCGCCGCTCGCGACCGCGCTGGCAGCCTACCAGGACGAGCGCATGACCGAGGCGCTGCGGCTCCAGAACGCGGCGCGCAACTCGATGGAGTGGTTCGAGAACGTGCGTCGCTACATCCGGCTGGAGCCCGAGCAGTTCGCCTACAGCCTGCTCACGCGCAGCCAGCGGGTCAGCCACGAGAACCTGCGCCTCCGCGACCGCGGCTACCTCGAGGGCATCGAGCGCTGGTGGCAGAGCCGGGCGGACGCGGCGGCGGGACGCGCCGAGGCCGGTGCGGGTGCAGCGACGCCCGGCGGACGCCCCGCGCCCGCGGCGGACGCGGCCGCGGTGCTGTCGGATCCTGCGCCCGGGCCGGCCGATGCGCCGGTGCCGCCGTTGTTCACACCGTTCCGGCTGCGCTCGCTGGTGCTCCCCAACCGGGTCGTGGTCGCGCCCATGGACATGTACAGCGCGGTCGACGGCGTGCCCAACGACTTCCACCTGATGCACCTGGGGGCGCGCTCTCTCGGCGGGGCCGCACTGGTGGTGACCGAGATGACGTGTGTCTCGGCGGAAGGTCGCATCTCGCTCGGCTGCACGGGCCTCTACACCGACGAGCACACCGCCGCGTGGCGGCGCATCGTCGGCTTCGTGCACGCGCATTCGCCGGCGCGGATCTGTCTCCAGCTCGGGCACTCCGGCCGCAAGGGCTCGACGAAGCTCATGTGGGAGGGCATGGACGAGCCGCTGGAGGACGGCAACTGGCCGGTGCTCGGCCCGTCCGCGCTGCCGTACGCGCCGGGTAACGCGGTACCCCGCGCCATGGATCGCTCCGACATGGCGCGCGTCCGCGACGAGTTCGTGGCGGCGACCCGGCGCGGCATCGATGCCGGCTTCGACATGCTCGAGCTGCACTGCGCCCACGGCTACCTGCTGTCCAGCTTTCTCACACCCGTGTCCAACCGGCGCACCGACGCGTATGGCGGCGCGCTCGAGAACCGGCTCCGCTATCCGCTCGAGGTGTTCCGCGCAATGCGAGCGGTATGGCCGGAGCCGCTGCCCATGTCGGTCCGCATCTCCGCGACGGACTGGGTCGAGCACGGCATCACGCCCGCCGAGAGCGTCGCGATCGCGCGCGCATTCGTGGGCGCGGGCGCGGACATCATCCACGTCTCGGCCGGGCAGACCACGCCGGAGGCGCGCCCGGTCTACGGGCGCATGTTCCAGACGCCGTTCAGCGACCGGATCCGCAACGAGGCGC
>DATHVV010000183.1:0-57620 GCA_035461105.1 Longimicrobiales bacterium
GATCAGCAGGATGTAGCTGATGTAGTCGCGGCCCATGCCGCCGTACTCCTCGGGCACGTTCACGCCGAACCAGCCGCGCTCGGCCATGAGCCGCACGTTCTCCCAGGGGAAGCGGCTGTCGGCGTCGAGCTCGCGGGCGACGGGCGCGATCTCGCGCGCCGCGAACTCGCGGATCTCGGCGCGGAAGCGCTCGTGATGATCGTGGAACCAGGAATGCATGGCGGTCTCGGGCTCGGGTTGCATGGGGGCGAAAATAGGGATAGGGATAGGGATAGGATAGGGTTGATGGGAGGTGGTGAGCTGCACGTCGCGGGTAACCGGGATGACGCTTGAATTGAACTGGACACCCTTGTATCAACACGGCAGCGCTTCGCTTTGCCTGAGTGCTGCGGCCGGCCACGCGCAACTGCCGGCGGATCCGACGAGCTCGTGAAAGGAGGCGGCAATGCGATCGTCTGTATTGTTGGGCGTTGGCGCCCTGCTGCTGCTTCCAGGGCGGCTCCCTTGCGGCCCAGGAACGGGAGGGCCTCACCGAAGGCATCCGCATCCGGATTCCGGCCCCTTCCCTCTTCGACCGACCTGAAGTCGGAGCGCTGAAGGCCATCACCCGCGATACCCTGATTTACCTCGATGCCGGGCTGATGGAGCGCGCGATTCCGGCGGGCATCGTGCGCCGCCTGCAGGTCAGCGCGGGGCGCACGTCCGCGATCCCGACCGGTGCTGCCGTGGGCTTTGCCGTCGAAGCTGCCCCGCTCGGTGGCACCGTGTGCGCATCATGCAGCGCCCATGACGACTGCGCCCCCGGCACGACACAGAATGGGGTTCAGCGAGCGCGGCGCTTGGAAATCCCGCCGTCCCGATGTAACAGAGTGCACCGCAGGCACTTAGGGTTGCAGTGCCTTTCTCTGTTCGGAGCCGACGCCATGCGTTCCGAGGGGCGCCCGCGCGTTTCCGCGCGCGTGCTTCCGGATATCCTTGTAGCAATTCCCACCCGCTGGATGGAGATTGAAACATCCTTGCCGCCCCAAGAGGGCCTTTGGCTGAATCCGCGGCCAACCAGCTCGCTGGCACGCGCCCCGATTCTGACGCGGTAGCCGAGCGCTACCGCGCCCCGGTACACCGTTACATCCTCCGGCTGGTGCGAGATGCAGAGCGCGCGGATGACCTTACCCAGGAGACCTTCCTCCGTGTGCATCAACGCCTGGGGAACCTGAAGGATCCTGCGGCGCTGGAGGCATGGCTGTACCGCGTGGCAACCAATGTGTGCTATGACAGCTTCCGCCGGCCGGATCAGCGGCGTCCGGTGCTGCCGCTGGTGGTGGTGGGTGAGGAGCAGAGCACGCCGGCCGACGGCGCGGCTCTGCGCCCCGACCAGCTGCTGGAGCAGAGCGACATGAGCGACTGCGTGCTGCGCTTCCTCACGCGGCTGCCCGCGGCTCAGCGCGAGGTGCTGCTGCTTCATGACCTCCAGGGCTGCACCGCACCGGAGATCGCGGGGCAGCTCCGCATCTCGGTACCCAACGTCAAGATCCGCCTGCACCGCGCCCGTACCCGGCTCAAGGCCGCTCTCTCCGAGGGCTGCGACTTCAGCTGCAACGACCGAGGTGTGTTCGTGTGCGAGCCCAAGCGATCCTGACGCCGGCCAGCGCGGCGCGTGCGTAGCGGCGCCGGTGTATCCATCCCGCGCTCCTTTCCGTCCTTCCTCCAGTGAGCAGTCCGGCAGGCACCCTACCAGAGGCGGGACGCATGAAAGCCCAGGCAGCCGCATTCCAGCTCGAGGTCGAGGGCACCAGCGCTGTATGTCCTGTGGGTGAGCGGTACGCGCAGGAGCAGCTGAGCGCCGGAACCATCCCGGTGCTCTCCTGTGAGGGCCCCTGCATTCGCGGTGAGATCGCCCGCCAGGTGGCGCACCGGGTCGCCCGCGAGGCGCCCTTCGCGCGGGCTTGCCAAGGGGAGGTGCTGGCGGTGCCTCGCTCGGGCATGGCGCGCTGGGTGCGCGAGTCCGAGCAGGTGGTGGTGGTGGACGGCTGCTTCCTCCGCTGTCAGGGGCGCATGCTGCGTCGCATGCTCCAACCGGAGCAGCTGGTCGAGATCGATGCTCTTTCACTCTACCACAAATACACGGACATCTTTGCCATTGACGACGTTTCGGAAGCGGAGCGTATCGAAGTGGCTGAGGAAGTCGCACGGCAAGTACTCGCCAGGCTGGCCGGATCCGGGGCCACGGAGGGCAGCCAGTCGTGGAGTCAAACGGCAACAGCGGCGGCGGCAGAGAAACGCACATGACGGAAGCCGCCAGACGGATAGGCAACCTGGAGTTGCAGCGCGCCACGGTAGCGGACCTCCCGTTGATTGCCGCCATGGAGCAGGACGCAGATACGCGCGAGCTCATCATACCGTATGCCTGGGACGTGCACGTACGCAAGCTGTCCGATCCGGGCTTCGTCTACCTTCGCGTCCTGGAGGGCGGCCGTGTCGTGGGCTTCATGATCCTGGTGCTGGATGCCGACGGCACCAGCGTGGAGCTCCGGAGGGTGGTCATCTCGCCCAAGGGACGTGGTGTCGGCCAGAGCGCCATCCCACTGGTGGAAAGGTACTGTCGCGAGCAACTGGGGCGAACGCGTATCTGGCTCGACGTGTTCGCCCAGAATCATCGCGCATTTCACGTCTATGCGAAGCACGCATACCGGGTGTTCGCGGAACGCACTCACGGGGACCGGCTGCTCCTGCTGCTCGAGAAACGGCTCTCAGGGCCCCGCGGGTAAACGGGAGGAGGTGAAGCATGAAGATCAAGCCGAGTCACGGTCTGAACGTGGTAATCGTTGCACTGACGCTGGTCGGCTGCGTCCCGCAACAGACGGTGCATCAGAATCCGCCGCCCTGCGCGGATCCGCTCTACCTGCGGCTCATGGTTGCGCCGCCCGACAGTCTCTCGGAGCCGGAACGCTCACGGCTAATCGAACTGGAACAGGCGTGCACAGCGGCGCGCGCCACCGCCATGCATGACGGCGTTGGCTCGATGAGAGGGATGGGCAGCAGGAGCTGGTGGTCCATGGCCGCGATGCTGCTGGCCGCAGGCGGCATGGGTCTGTTCATGATCTGGCACTGAGCGGTCCGCACCGCTGATGCGCGCACGTCTCTCAGGGCAGTCCACTTGCGGCAAAGCCTCTGGATGCTCGTGCAGCGGGATTGGGCAGTCCTCCTGCTGCTGAGTACGGCGCAGCGCAGGGTGCGGGGGCGAGGCGGTACGAGGTAATTGAGTTCGGCTTCGACGCCGGCGTTACTGTGCTCACGCGACGGCGGCCTACCGGTCGTCGGTGCGGCGCAGCACGACACGGTAGGCCTGCTTGTGCCCGCGGCCGAACGACCGCGCCGTGTTCCACAGGTAGAGACGGAACAGGCGGAACAGTCGCCCGCCCCACCGGCGCTCGATCTCGTCGCGGCTGGCCTCCAGGTTCTCGGCCCAGCGGGTGGCGGTGAGCGCGTAGCTGGCGCGGTCGTTGACCACCGATTCCGGCTCGAATGGTGACTTCGCGACCTCCTCCAGGTACTCGTGCAGGCAGAGGAAGCGACCGTTACCGCGGTAGATGTACTTCTGGGTGAAGGTGTCGACGTCGTACTTCGCGCGGCTCGCGGACGCGTCCAGGTAGACCTTCCCTCCCGGCTTGAGTAGCGCATCGTAGTGACGCAGCGTGCGCTCGTAGTCGGGCAGGTGCTCGGTCACGCCCAGGTTGACGATGCCATCGTACGGCTCGCGTGGGCGATGCTCGAAGAAGTGCTCCATGAGAACCTCGCACGGCAGGTCCTCACGGGCGATCAGGTGCTCCAGGTATTTCCGGGACTCCTCCGCAATGGTGAGCGACGTCACCCGCACGCCCCGCTTGCCGGCGAACTCCGTCATCGCGCCCCAGCCGCCGCCAATGTCGAGCAGGCGGTCGCCGGGCTGCGCGTTCACCGCCGAAAGCGCCGCCTGCAGCTTGCGGGTCATGGCGTCCTCGAGCGACTCCTGGTCGTGCTCGAACAATCCGTGCGAGTAGCAGCGGTGGCGACGATCGAGGAAAGCGAGCCAGAAGTCCTCCTCGCGCTCGTAGTGTTCGGGCACCACCTCGCGATCGGCCGACACCTGGCCGCGCAGCAGCGGGCGGACGAACCGCAGCAGCCGCCACAGCGGATGCCGGTCCCGCAGGGAGCCACGCAGCGCCAGCACCGCGAGAAACTCGCCCTCCACTTCCAGCGAGCCGTCCATATAGGCTTCGCCGACCGTGACCTCGTCGCGGCTCAGCAGGGCCGCCACCCCGCGCGCATCGCGGACGACGACCACAGCCGCAGGGTCCCCGTCCCCATACACCCGCATCTGCCCGTCCGGCATGCGCACGGCCAGCCGCGGCGGTGGCTCGGGCGACCCGTCGCGCCTGGCCGTGGTCGCGAACAGCTCATCGAGTGTGGATGACATACTGACCTCCGGGAGCGGTTGCCGGGGGCTGCTGAGTACTCATCGGGACGTCCTAACAGGTTGCGTCCAGGCGGCCCCGCTTCACAAGACCTCCATGACGAGACCGAGGCTGCACAGCTCCTCCTCCGTCTCGGGCGGGGAGGATCGGGGGAGGGATGCTGATGCGCCCAGGGGCCCAGGCCGGCCCGGTGCCGATCGCGCCTGCGAGCGCAGGTGGAACTTCGAGAACGCGCTTGCAGATCGCCAGAGCGACAGGATCGAATCAGCGGCGGAGGCGGTCGAGCAGCGCTTTCAGGCGGGGTGCGCGGGCGGCGCGGGCGGGCGCCCAGCCGGGCAGCACTGCGCCAGCCTTTCCCAGGCACCGGTCGCAGCCGGTGCAGCGTTGCGCCGGCTCCTCGCCGTAGTAGCGCAGCACATAACCACGGCGGCAGTCGCGGGTCTCCACATAGCCGAGCATGGCGGCCAGGCGGCGCTGCTCGCGCTCGCGGCCGTTGCGTACGGCGTGCCAGTCGAGCCGCGGCACCGGCGAGCGGTCGAGCAGGCGCCACGGGCCGGCGTCGCTCCGCGCCTCGATGATGCCGGCGCCGGCGAGCCGGCGGAGCACCGCGCCCACCTGGTTCTCGTTCACGTCTCCCGGGGCCGCAGTCGCGAGTGAGCGCGGCTCGGAGCGTACCATGCCGTCAGCGCCGGCCGCGGCGAGAAGCGCGGCATGCACGGCGCGCACGACCTGCTGCGGCGGCTGTGACTGGTCGATCATGAACTCGTGCAGCAGCGCATCGCCGGGCGAGTACAGCAGCACGCAGCGGGCGGACGCACCGTCGCGCCCGGCGCGTCCCGCCTCCTGGTAGTAGCCTTCCAGGTTCCCCGCCATCGTGTAGTGCACGACCAGGCGCACGTTCGGCTTGTCGACGCCCATGCCGAATGCGTTCGTCGCGATCATGATGCGCGGCTCATCGCGCATGAACGCCTCCTGCAGGCGCTGGCGCTCGGGTGGGGTGATGCCGGCGTGATAGGCGGACGCGCGCAGCCCGCGCACGGTGCAGAAATCGGCGAGCGCATCCACGGTCTTGCGGGTCGGCGCATAGACGACCACGGCACCGTCGCGCTGCCGCTTGAGCAGCGCGACCAGAGCCCGGTCCTTCCACGCGGCGTCGGGCGCCGGCAGCACGTGCCAGTCCAGGTTGGCCCGGTCGAATCCGCCCGCGAGCACGAGCGGATCGCGCAGCCGCAGCTGTGCCTGAATGTCATCGCGCACCTCGGGGGTGGCCGTGGCGGTGAGCGCGACGCACGGGCAGCCGAGCGCGTCGCGAACCGCGCCGAGCTGACGGTACGCGGGTCGGAAGTCATGACCCCACTGGCTGATGCAGTGGGCTTCGTCGATCGCGAGCAGGGTGACATCGAGGGACGGGAGCAGCGTCCGGAAGGACGTCGCATTGAAACGCTCGGGGGCGACGTAGAGCAGCCGCAGCTCGCGGTTCCGGGCGCGGCGCAGCACGTCCTCCGCCTGGGCGGGAGCCAGCGTGGAGTTGAGCAGCGCGGCCGGCACGTCCCGCCGCACGAGCGCGTCGACCTGGTCCTTCATCAGGGAGATGAGCGGGCTCACGACGATGGTGAGACCGGGCAGCACGAGCGCGGGCACCTGGTAGCACAGGCTCTTGCCGCCGCCGGTGGGCATGAGCACGAGGACATCGCGACCCGCCAGGACGGCGCGCACAGCATCCGGCTGACGGCCGCGGAAATCCGGGTAGCCGAAGACGCGCTCGAGCGCCGCGCGGGCAGCCTCGTAGCCGGGACCTTGAGACATGCCGCATGGTCCGGCGGCGCAGCGGGCAGAACCATGGGGAGAACGGCCAGGACGTCGCCCCGCAACGATCTGCGGTCAGGCTACTCCCCGGACCGGTCTCCATCCTCCGGCTGCTCACCGCGCGGCAGCAGCCGCGTCAGCAGGCCCAGGAAGAGCACGCCGATCGCAATGGTCACGAGCAGGTCGTTGCCGAGCGCGACGCCCAGCACCGCGATGACCGCGCCGACCGCGAAGAGCGCGAGCTTGTAGTAGAGCCACCGGTCGGGGCCGCGCCGCTCGCGACTTATGAACACACGGCTACCGGTACCGGCCGGGCGCGTCGCACCGGCTACTTCTGCCGTTCCAGAAAGCGGCGCACGCCGTCGCGGCAGTCGTCGGTGTAGCGGGCGAGCACGTTCACTTCGGCGCCGCGACGGATGGCCTCCTCGAAGGGCACGCCCTCCATGCCGTAGAACAGGCGCTTGGTGAGCTGCAGCGCGCTGCCGGAGCGCGCCCCGAGGCCGGTGACCCACTGCTCGACCGCGGCGTCGAAGCTGTCGCGCGCGAAGATGTGGTTGATGAGGCCGATGCGGAGGGCATGGGCAGCATCGATGCGCTCGCCGCGGACGGCGAGCTCGAGCGCCAGCTTCTCGCCGAGTGCCCGTCGCAGCAGCGTCATGACCATGGCGGGCACGAAGCCGAGGTTCACCTCGGGGTAGCCGAAGACGGCATCATCGGCGGCGAGGATCAGATCGCAGGCGGTGGCGAGACCGGCGCCGCCGGCGACGGCGTTGCCCTGCACGGCGCCCACGATGATGCAGCGGTGGCGTCGCATGGCGATGAGCAGCTCGCCGAGCCGCATGGCGTCGGCCAGGTTTTCCGTGGGGCCGGCGCCCTCGGCGATGCGCTGCAGCCCGGCCAGGTCCACGCCCGCGCAGAAGTCGCGGCCGGCGCCGCGCAGCAGCACCACGCTGACGGCGGCAGCGCGCTCGGCCTCGGTGAGCGCCGCCTGCAGCTCGTCGATGGTGGCGGTATCGAGAGCATTGCGCTTCTCGGGCCGGTTCATCGTGATCCGTGCGACCGGCGCGTGCACGTCGTAGAGGATCCGCTGGTAGCTCATGGCAATCATCCCGGTACGTCCGTGGCCGGATCGAGCAGCGTGTGCAGCTCGGGCGGCAGCGGCACGCGCATGCGCAGCATTGCGGTCGAGAACGTCTTCCCCTGTGCATCGGTCATGAGCGAGACGGTCCCGCCGCCATCGAGGGCACCATGCAGCAGGAAGTTGAGCGCCTGCAGGTTGGGCAGCTCGAAGCGCTCGACCGCGCCGCCGACCAGCACGCCGAAGTGTCGCCCGACGCGCTCGGTGGTGAGCTCGGTGCGGAGCAGCTCCCAGAACTCGGGGCGGCGCGCGATCACACCCACGTTCACGGTGTCGCCCTTGTCGCCGGAGCGCGCATGCGCGAGCCGGTACAGCAGCACTTCCTTCATGCGGGCACCACCTCCACGGACAGGCGCGACTCGATCTGGGTGCGATCGATGAGTGCCGGCCAGTACGCGACGACCTCCTGCACGCGCGGCCGTCCGCCGGCAAAGCCGGTGACCCCGGGCGGGCCTGTCAGGATGAGCGGCGCAAGCTCGCGGGTGAACGTCTCGACCGGCGTGCGCTCGGCAGCCCGGACCGCGACGCGCAGCTCGACCTCGGGGGCATCGGCGCGGGGCGGTCCGGCGAGCTTGCCGTGCGTCGCGTTCCAGCCGACCAGCTCGGTGCGCACGGTGTCGAAGCGGGCACCCAGCCGATCGAGCCGCTCGCGCAGGATGCGCTCGGCGAGGTGCGCCTTCTCGATGGCATCGGGCCAGGCGTACACCAGGGTACCCACCGCCTTGTAGCCGGCGCTGTAGGAGATCGACACCTTGAGCCGATCCGTGGCAGCGGCTCCCTTGACGCCGTGCACCCGCACCCGGTCCTCGCCCAGGTCCTCCAGCTGGATGGTCGTGAAGTCGGCAACCACGTCCGGCGTGATGTAGGCGCGCGGGTCGCCCATCTCGTAGAGGATCTGCTCGGCGACGATGGCCCGGCTCACCCGCCCGCCGGTGCCGGCGTGCTTGGTGACGATGAAGCTGCCGTCGGCACTGGCCTCGATGATCGGGAAGCCGACGTCGCCGAGCGACGCACCGATCTCGCGCCACGCGACCAGCGAGTTGCCGCCGCTCGCCTGCGCGCCGCACTCGTTGATGTGCCCGGCCACGACGCCGGCCGCGAGCCTGTCGTACTCGTCGGGCCGCCAGCCGAACGCATGCATCATGGGCGCGTAGGTGAGCGCGGTGTCGGTGGAGCGCCCGGTGATGACGACGTCCGCGCCGCGCTCGAGCGCGCTCACGATGGGGGCAGCGCCGATGTACGCGTTCGCGCTCTGCACCCGGTCGCGGATCGTCTCGAGCGGATCGCCGGTCTCCATGTTGCGCAGCTCGTGTCCGGCGGCGAGCAGCTCGTCGAGGCGGCCCAGGATGTCGTCGCCGGTGATGGTGCCGACGCGCAGCCGTCCACCCAGGCCGGCGCGGCGTGCCACATCGAGCACGGCATCGCTGCAGCCGTGCGGGTTCACACCGCCCGCATTGGCGACGACGCGGATGCCGCGCTCGACGCAGTCGGGCAGGATCTCGGCCATGATGCCGACGAAGTCGCGGGCGTACCCCTGGGACGGATCGCGCGACCGCTGCTTCTGCATGATCGACATGGTGACCTCGGCGAGGTAGTCGAGCATGAGGTAGTCGATCGGGCCGCGGCGCACCTGGTCCACGGGTGCGGACAGCAGGTCGCCCCAGAAACCCTGCCCGGACGCGATCCGGATGGTGCGCTCCGGCATGGTCAGCTCTCCAGGTCGGGGAGTGCGCCGAACGCGCCCAGATGCGGGCCGCGGTTGTGCAGCGCGGTATGGAGCGCGAGCGCCAGCACGGCGCGCGTGTACTCGGGCAGGATCACGGCATCGACGAAGCCGCGCGCGGCGGCGAAGCGCGCGTCGAGCTGCTGCTCGTAGTCGGCGCGCACCGCATCGAGCTTGCGCTGCAGTGCTTCGTCCGGCTGCTGCCGCTGCTCCTTGAGCGCCTCGAGCTCGGGGCCGAACAGCGCCATGACCGCGCTCTCGCCCTCCATCACTCCCATCCGTCCGGTCGGCCAGGTGAAGATGAAATCGGGATCGAACCCCTGGCCGGCCATGGCGTAATAGCCGGCGCCGGAGGCGTGGTTGATGGTGAGCACGATCTTGGGCACGGTGGCGGTGGCCATGGCCTCGACGAAGCGTGCCCCCGCCCGGATGATGCCGCTGTGCTCCGCCTCGGTCCCGACCATGAATCCGCTCACGTCCTGCAGGAAGAGCAGCGGCGTGCGGTGGCGGTTCATGGTCTCGATGAAGTAGGCCGTCTTCTCGGCGCTGTCGGCGTAGATGATGCCGCCGAACTTGGGGGGGCCGCCGTGCGGATCCTTGAGGATGCCGCGTCCGTTCGCGATCACGCCGACGGGCATGCCGGCGACGCGACAGGTCGCGCAGAGCATCTCGGGGGCGTGATCGGCCTGGAACTCGTCCATGCGGCCGTCATCGACGAGCAGCCGCACCAGCGCGTGCGCGTCGTAGGGCTGGCGGTGATCGGAGGGCAGCAGCGCGTCGATCGCGTCCGCATCGGTGGCCGGCAGCTCGACCGGTCCGGGCAGCACGGCGGGCGGCTCGTAGGGCAGCTCGTGGACCAGCTCGCGGATGCGGGCCAGGCAGGCGCGGTCATCGGCGACCCGGTAATGCGCGACGCCGGACAGGGCGGTGTGCGTCCAGGCGCCGCCCAGCGTCTCGGCATCGACGGACTGGCCGATCGCACCCTTCACCAGGTTCGGGCCGCCCAGCCCCATGAAGCTGGTGTGCTCGACCATCAGGATCACGTCGGAGAGCGCGGGCAGGTAGGCGCCCCCGGCAATGCACGGTCCCATCACCGCGGCGATCTGCGGCACGCGCAGGTAACGGCGCATGAGCGAGTTGTAGAAGAAGAGCCGGCTGGCCCCGTACTGCCCGGGGAAGACACCGCCCTGGTAGGGCAGATTCACGCCCGCGGAGTCGACCAGGTAGATGATCGGGACGCGGCAGCGCATCGCGATCTCCTGCGCGCGCAGCATCTTCGTGATCGTCTCCGGCCACCAGGAACCGGCCTTCACGGTGGCGTCGTTCGCGATCACGACCACGGGACGATCGTGGACGCGTCCGATCCCGGTGACGACGCCGGCGGCCGGCGCGTGTCCGTCGTAGCGGTCGTGGGCGACCAGCAATCCGATCTCGAGCAGGTCGGAGCCGGGGTCGAGGAGCAGCGCGATCCGCTCGCGCGCGGTCAGCTTGCCCTGGGCGTGCTGCCGCTCGACGCGCTCGGGGCCGCCGCCCGCGCGCAGGCGCAGCTCCAGCTCGCGCAGCTCGTCGGAGAGGCGCGCGAGCCGGGAGGGCGGTTCCCGCGACTCCGGTCGGCTCACGCGCGCTGAGCGAAGAACTCGCGCACGTACTCGATCGGCGCGGTGGTCGGCGTGCCGGGCCCGAACAGCTTCGCGACCCCGAGGCTCTCCAGGCGGTCGATGTCCTCCTCCGGGATGATGCCGCCGCCGATCACCAGGACCTGGTCGAGACCCTGACCCTGGAGCAGCTCGAGCACGCGCGGGAAGAGCGCCATGTGGGCGCCGGAGAGAATGGAAAGCGCCACCACGTCCACGTCCTCCTGGAGCGCCGCGTTCGCGATCATCTCGGGCGTCTGGTGCAGGCCGGTATAGATCACCTCGAACCCGGCATCGCGGAACGCGGCCGCGATCACCTTGGCCCCGCGATCGTGGCCGTCCAGGCCCGGTTTCGCCACCAGAATCCGTATCTTGCGATCTTCCATAGTCATCACCCTGCGGCTGGTTGCGGAAGCTTAGACCTGCCGGGAAGGCCGCGCAACGGCGATCAGGTGCGCCGAATCGTGCCGCAGCGGCGCCCCCCGCCAGTCGCCGAACCAGGCGATCTCCGCGAAGCCGGCGGTCGCCAGCAGGGCCGCGATCTCGGTCGCGGTGCGCAGCCGCAGCGCGTGCGCCTTGCGGCCCTGCTGCGTGCCGCGCCGCCAGCGCAGTCGTTCGTGGCTGATGCCCGTGACCGGATTGAAGCGACGCCGCACCTGCACGCGCGTCCCGTCGGGCAGCTCCCAGCCGTCCCGCTCCGCGTAGCTCGCGATGACGTCGTCGCGATGCATGCTCTCGAGCAGGAAGACGCCGTCGGGACGCAGCACGCGGCGGGCTTCGCGCAGCGCCGCCAGGTCCTCGGCGTCGTCCAGGAACAGGCCGAGGCTGGTGAACACGTTCACCAGCGCGTCGAAGCTGTGATCGGCGAACGGGAGCGCGCGCAGGTCGGCGGCGGCGTAGCGCGCGGCCCCGGGAGGCGCGGCGCGGCGGGGCGCACGGCGCAGCAGCGGCAGCGAGAGGTCGGCGCCGAAGGCGATGCAGCCGGCTTCGGCAAACAGCTCCGTGTGCCGGCCCCAGCCGCAGGGCGCGTCCAGGACGCGGGCGCCGACCGGGAGCGCGAGCAGCTCGCGCATGGCGCCGGTCTCGGAACGGCTCCGGGCCTCCTGGAACAGCACGTCGTGCAGGTCGAAGAAGTCGTCGTCGAAGTAGCTGCGCCACCAGCCGCGCCCATCAGCCGTCACCGGACGGCTCCTGCTCGGCCGAGCCGGCCGGGGCGCGCACGAAGCTGAGCGCGACGCGATCGATGCGGCGTCCCTCGACGGCGAGCACGCGCAGGCGCGCGCCCCGGACCTCCACCTCGTCGCCGACCCGTGCCACCCGGCCGAGGCGGCCGAGCACGAAGCCGCCGATGGTCGTGTAGTCGTCCTCCGGCAGCGCCAGGCCGAATGCCTCGTTCAGCTCCGCGATGGAGTAGCCGCCCCGCAGGTGCAGCTCGCCGCCCGGGCCCTCGACGATGGCCTCCTCGGGATCCTCCAGGTCCACGATCTCGCCGACGATCTCCTCGAGCAGGTCTTCCATGGTGAGGATGCCGGCCGTGCCGCCGAACTCGTCGATCACGACCACCATGTGCTCGCCCTCGTCCTGCATCTCGCGCAGCAGCCCCTCGAGCTGACGCGTGTCCGGCACGAACGGCACCTCGCGCAGCACCTCCCGTACGGTACCCAGTCCACCCCGCTCGGCACGCCAGATGTCGCGCGCGGAGACCACGCCGATGATGTGGTCGAGGTTCTCCTCGTACACGGGATAGCGCGAGTACCCCTCCTCGAGCACGGTATCGGCCGCGTCGGGAATGGCCAGGTCGGCATGCAGCGCCACGATCTCGGTGCGCGGGGTCATGACCTCGGACGCCATGGTCTCCGAGAGGTCGAAGATGCCGCGGATCATCTCGACCGGCTCCTCCTTGATCAGCCCGTGCTGGTAGCTCTGCGCCACCAGCATCTCGATTTCCTCCGGGCGGTGCACGCGCTCCAGCTCGTGCGGAGCACGCAGGCCGAAGATGCGCAGCAGCACGTTGGCGGAGGCGTTCAGGAACAGGATGGCGGGGCCGAAGACGCGTGAGAACAGGATCAATGGGCCGGCGGTCCAGAGGCTGACCGATTCCGGGTAGAGCAACGCGAGCGACTTGGGCGCCAGCTCGCCCAGCACGATGTGCAGGAACGTGATGAAGGCAAACGCAACGGTGCCGGCGACCAGGTGGGTGGCCAGCACGTTGTAGGGCGCGGGCAGTCCGTCGAAGAGACCCATGATCATGACGGCGATCGTGGATTCGCCGACCCAGCCGAGACCCAGGCTGGCCAGGGTGATGCCGAGCTGGGTACCCGAGATGTAATGGTCGAGCCGGTGGATCGCGGACTCCGCCAGCCGGGCGCGCCGGTTGCCGCCGCGGGCCAGCGCCTCGATGCGCGTGCGGCGCGCGCCCACCAGCGCGAACTCGGAAGCGACGAAGAACCCGTTCGCGGCGACCAGCACGAACGCGACCAGGAGCCGCAGCGCGATGCTGAGCGCGGTGAGGGTGGGCGGGTCCGCAGCGTGCTCCTGAAGTCCCAGGATCATGCCGCGCGCGGGGTACGCAGCCACGCGGGCAGGGCGCAGACATCGGGGATGCGCGCGCAGTCCGCCTCGGGCACGAGGTCGTCCGGGTCGACGAGCACGGGCAGCAGCCCGGCCGCGCGCGCGCCGAGCACGTCCACCTCGTACACGTCGCCCACGTAAACGGCCTCCGCCGCGGACACTCCGGCGCGGGCGCACCCGGCCGCGAAGATGCGCGGATCCGGCTTCTCGACGCCAAAGGTCCCGGAGTCGATCACGAAGTCGAGCGCGCCGCGCAGACCGGCGGTCTCGAGGAAGGACTCGACCCGGCCATCCGAGTTGCTGATTACGCCCACCACGAGGCCGGCGGCGCGCAGCTCGGCGAGCGTTTCGGCGGTGCCGGCGACGGTGCGTGTGAACAGGCGGCCGGCCTGGCCGTGCGCCCGGACCGCGGCCCGAACCGAACGGGCCGCGGCCGCATCGCAGCCGAGCCCGGCCAGGAGCGCCTGCGCGTAGATGCGCCAGCGGGTGCGATCGTCGATGCGCTCGCCGGCGCGCATGCGCGCCGACACGGTGGCACGGGCAGCGCGCTCGGCGTACGCGAAGCTGGCGGCATCGCACGGTACGCCGGCCTCGGCCAGTGCCGCCAGGATCAGCTCGGCGTCGAGGTGAATGAGCGTGCCGCCGGCGTCGAAGAGTACCGCGCGGATGGGGTTCATGGGCTCAGAAGAAGACCGGCTCCCGGAACGCTCCGAAAACCTCCTCCAGCGCATGCCTGATCTCGAACAGCGTGCAGTACGCGCGCACGCAGTCGAGCATCGGCTCGACCACGTTCGTACCGGAGCGGGCGGCCTGCTGAAGCCCGGCCAGGGCCTGCTGACACCGGGCCTCGTCGCGGTCGGCGCGCAGCACCGCGAGGCGCTCCCGCTGCTCGCGCTCCGGCTCCGCACCGATCTTGAGGATGTCGATGTCGGAATCCTGGCCACCCTCCGTGAACGCGTTGATGCCGACGACGATTCGCTCGCCGCTCTCGATCTCGCGCTGCTGGCGCTCCGCGCTGAGCGCGATCTCGCGCTGGAAGTAGCCGGTCTCGATGCCGCGCACCACCCCGCCGAGCGTGTCGATCTGCTCGAACAGCTCCTCAGCCTCGCGCTCGAGGCGGTCGGTGGTCGCCTCCACGAAATAGGAGCCAGCGAGCGGATCGATGGTATTGGAGACGCCCGTCTCGAAAGCGATGATCTGCTGCGTCCGGAGCGCGATGCGCACCGATTTCTCGGTAGGCAGCGCCAGCGTCTCGTCCATCGAGTTGGTGTGCAGCGACTGCGTACCGCCGAGCACCGCGGCGAGCGCCTGGTAGGCGACGCGCACGATGTTGTTCTCCGCCTGCTCGGCGACCAGGCTCACGCCCGCGGTCTGGGCATGGGTGCGCAGGCGCCACGACTCCGGGTTCTTCGCGCCGTAGACGTCGCGCAGGCGGCGGGCCCAGATGCGGCGCGCGGCGCGGAACTTGGCGACCTCCTCGAAGAAATCGTTGTGCACGTCGAAGAAGAAAGAGAGCCGGGGCGCGAATTCGTCCACGTCCAGGCCGCGGGCGATGCCCCGCTCCACGTACTCGAACCCGTTGCGGAGCGTGAACGCCAGCTCCTGGGCGGCAGTCGAGCCGGCCTCGCGGATGTGGTAGCCGCTGATCGAGATCGGGTTGTAGCGAGGCGCGTGCTGCGACGCCCACTCGAACATGTCGACGATCAGGCGCAGCGCCGGCTCCGGCGGATAGATCCAGGCGTGCTGCGCCTGGTACTCCTTCAGGATGTCGTTCTGCACCGTGCCGCGCAGCAGCTCCGCCGATATGCCCTGCTTCTCGGCGGCGACCACGTAGAAGCAGAAGAGGATGATCGCCGGACCGTTAATGGTCATGGAGACGGAGACCTGGTCGAGCGGGATGCCGTCGAACAGCGTCTCCATGTCGGCCAGGCTCGAGATCGCGACGCCGCACCGGCCCACTTCGCCCAGCGAGCGCGGGTGATCGGAGTCGTAGCCCATGAGCGTCGGGAAATCGAAGGCGACGGAGAGGCCGGTCTGGCCGTGCTCGAGCAGGTACTTGTAGCGGCGGTTCGTCTGGGTGGCGGTGCCGAAGCCGGCGAACTGGCGCATCGTCCAGAGCCGGGTGCGGTACATCGACGTGTACGGCCCGCGGGTGAACGGGAACTCGCCCGGCAGGCCCAGGCGCTCCAGGTAATCCCATTCGGCCGGCAGGTCCGCGGGCGTGTAAAGCGGGTCGACCGGCGCACCCGAGATCGTGCTGTGCTCGACCAGCCGGCGCGGGAGCCTCTCGAACGCGCCCTCCCATGCGGCCAGCCGCGCCCGCAGCTCGGCCAGCTCGCGCTCCTGGCGCTCGATGCGCTCGAGCAGCTCCGGGGAGGCGACGCCCGCGCCGCGGGCTTGCGAATTCATCACACCCATGCTGTCTCTCGGACCAGGGACTGGGAATGGAGGGCGCAGGCGGCGCGCCACGGTCCGCACCATGCCGTGCGGTCCGGGAAAGATACCCCGGCCCCCGGGGAGTTTTCCACCGGCGCCCTACTCGCCGCTCACGGCGCGCACGATCCGCGCCGCCACCGCGTAGGGTGTGGCGCGACCCTCCTCGAGCTCAGGCAGGCTCTCCTCGAGCAGACGGGCCCCCTTCTGCTGCCAGGCGAGTTGCTGGAGGCGCCGGGCGACCTGCTCGCGAACCCGCTCGGCGAGCCGCTGGCGACGTCGCTTCGAGCGCTCGCCGCTGCGGTCGAGCCACTCGCCGTGGGCCGTGATCGTCTTTTCCAGCTCTTCGACACCCGAACCGGTTTCGGCAATCGTCTTCAGGACCGGGATTTCCCACGGATTGACGGCGGGTGGGGGTGAGGGTGGGCGTGGGGGTGGGGGAACGGCGGGGGGCTGCGGGTGGGGGGTGTGCTCCGCGGCTGCGCTGGACGTCGCGCCGGCGGCTGCGCCGGTCGTGGCGGTGGCTCCGCTCGTCGCCGGCGCGCTCGTGCCGGGTGCCTTGAGCCGGACGCCGTGGTGGGCGGGGACGTTGCGCATGCCCTGGCCGAGGCGCAGGTGGATCATGAGCGAGACCTCGCGCGCCAGCTTGTCGGCGCCGGGGCGGTCGGCCTTGTTGATGACGAAGAGGTCGGCGGCCTCCATGAGCCCGGCCTTCATGGCCTGGACGGAATCGCCGGACTCGGGCACGAGCACGACCACGGTGGTATCGGCCGCAGCGGCGATGTCGAGCTCGGACTGGCCGACGCCGACCGTCTCGATGATCAGGCGATCGAAGCCGAACGCGTCCATGACGTCAGCGACCTCCCGGGTGGTGAGCGCGAGGCCGCCGAGCGCGCCGCGCGTCGCCATGGAGCGGATGAAGACGCCCTCGTCGAGCGCGACGTCGTTCATGCGGATGCGATCGCCGAGCAGGGCGCCGCCGGTGAACGGCGAGGTGGGGTCGACGGCGACCACGGCGACACGCAGCCCCTGGCGGCGATAGAGCTGCACGAGCGCCGTGGTGAGCGTCGACTTCCCCGCCCCGGGCGGGCCGGTCACCCCGATGCGGTGGGCGCGGCCGAGGCGCGGATGCAACGTGTCGAGCAGCGCCTCGAAACCGGGGCGGCCGTTCTCGACGATCGAGATGACGCGCGCGAGGGCGGGCCGATGCCCCGCGGCGAAGCGCTCGAGCAGGTCGCGGTGATCGGGGGCGGCGCGTGATTCCGGGACGACGCTCATGGGGCGGCAAGATGCGGGGGCGGCAGGGCGAGGGCTAGGGCGCGGGGGATGAGGTGGCGGGGCGGCGCTACTCGTCGGGGCGGATGCCGCGGGCGTGGCGGAGCGGGTTCTGGAGCAGGTGCGTGGGCAGCAGGAGCACCACCATGAACATGACGAAAGCCACGATCAGGCCGCCGATCAGGAGCAGCGGGGCGCGCAGCTCCAGGTAGGTGATGCTGGAGATGAGCGCGATGCTCAGCGCGAAGATGCTGAGCAGCACGCGCCGGGTCTGGAGAAAGAAAAAGCGCTCGACCTGGAGCACGTCGCGCGGGTGCATGCGGACCCGCAGCTCCTCGCGCTCGGCACGGGTGATGACGTCGCGGAGCGCGTTGATGCCGAGGCGGATCTCCTCGATCGCGTTCATGGCGAGCTGCCCGGGGCGCTGCGCGGTGGCGGCGAGCAGCTCGGACTTGAGACGGCGGATCACGGGCCGGGCGACGTCGAGGCCGTTGAAGGCGGGGTCGTAGCGGAAGCCGATACCCTCGAGCAACGCCGCGGCGCGGAAGAAGTAAACCAGCTCGCGGGGCAGCATGAGCGGCCAGGTATAGAACGTGTCCATGATGTCGCGGATCATCTCCTGGGCGCGCCGCAGCCCGAGCTCGCGCACGCGGTCGATGATGGCCAGGATCTCGGCGGCGGCCTCGCGAATCTCGGAGCGCGAGATCTGCGGGTCGATCATGCCGAGCTCGTACATGCCGTTGATCATGGCATCGAGGTCGTCGCGCCCGGCCGCGAGTGCGAGCCGGAGAATCGCCTCGCGGGTGCTGCGGCTGAGCTGCACGACCATGCCCCAGTCCAGGAACACGATGGTACCGTCGCGCTGCACCAGGATGTTGCCGGGGTGCGGATCGGCGTGCAGGAACCCCTGCACCAGCAGCATGCGCAGGTAGACCTCGGAAAGCGTGTCCATCACCCGGCGGAAGTCGAGCTCGCCGCTCGCGAAGCGCTCGGCGAGCCGATCCACCTTCTCGCCCTCGACCCACTCCATGACCAGCACGCGCTGGCGGGTGAGCGCCTCGCGCACGTGCGGGGCGCGCACCCGGTTGTCGCGGTCGAAGTGCTTGTGGAAGAGCGCGATGTGCGACGCCTCCTGGCGGAAATCCATCTCCTCGCGGATGCGCGCGCTGAACTCGCGCACCACGTTGGTGAGGGCGCGCACGTGGTGGTTGGGGAACAGCACGTTGAGCAGCAGCAGGATGCGGAAGGAGATCTCCAGGTCGATCGCGATGAGCGCCTCGACGCCGGGCCGCAGCACCTTGACGGCGACCGTCTCGCCATCGAGCACGGCCCGGTGCACCTGGCCGAGGCTGGCGGCCGCGACCGGGTCCCGGTCGAACTCCGTGAACACCTCGGCTACGCGCTGCCCCAGCTCCAGCTCGAGCACGGCGACGATGCTCTCGAACGGGTCGGCGGGCACCTGGTCCTGCAGGCGGCTCACCGCGGACAGGTACGGCTCGGGCAGGATGTCGGCACGGGCGCTGAAGACCTGCGCCAGCTTGATGAACGTGGGACCCAGGCGGGCAATGGCGAGAGTGAGGCGCTGAGCGCGCCGCTCATGCCGGGGCAGCGTGCGAACGGCCGGTCGTCCGAAGAAGATCCAGCGGCGCCGATCGCGTACGAACGCGATCACGAAAGGCATGAGCCGCACCAGGATGGTGAGGCCGCGCCGCCAGCGGTTCATGGCTGCTCCAGATCGGCCTTGAACAGGGCGATGGCTGCCGGATCCACCGGCTGTATCGGCGCCAGGTTCGGGTGCACCGACCCGGCCGAGAGGATGAACGTGAACGCCTCGTCGACGGTCATCGGCAGCGGGATCAGCAGGGCGCGCGGCAGGATGATGAGGAACCCGGTGGTCGGGTTGGGCGTGGTCGGGACGAACACCGTGACCGGATCCTCGCCGACGCGCTCGTGATGCATCAGTGGCGGCGCGTTCGCGGACAGGAAGCCGATCGACCAGCGGCCCGGAGACGGGTACTCGATGAGCACCACCATCTTGAACGGGCGGGTCTCCTCGCTGAAGACCGTGCGCACGATGCGGTTGGACGCGCCGTAGATGCGCCGCACCAGCGGCAGCCGCTCGAGCAGCTCGTGCCACCAGGCGATGATGCGCCCGCCGATCGCCTTCTCCGCGGCCCAGCCGGTAGCGAGCAGCAGCAGGAAGAGCACGAGCAGGCCGAGGCCAGGGATGACCAGGCGCTCACGGCCGAAGAGGGCGCCCAGCCCGGGATAGATCAGGCGCCCGAGGATGCCGTCGAGGGCCTGGAAGATCCAGCGCAACACGAACAGCGTGGCGGTGAGCGGCGCGATCGCGATCAGGCCCGCGATCAAACGACGCTTGACGACGCGGCCCCGTTGCGCGCGGCTCACGAAGTCACCTCGAGCACGATCGCCTCCTGCAGCCGCCACATGTCGCTCTGCATCCGGGCATCCCCTTCCGGATGGTCGTGGCCGAGCACGTGGAGCGTACCGTGCACGGCGAGTCGGGTGAGCTCCTCCGCAGGCGCGATGCGTCGCGCCCGCGCCTGCCGCAGCGCCTGCGCGGCACCTATGTAAATGTCGCCGAGCGGGGGCTCGGGCGGCTCGTAAAGCGCGAAGGCGATCACGTCGGTGGCGGCCCGGTGGCCGAGGTACTCGGCGTTGAGCGCAGCAATCTCGTCGTCATCGAGCAGCGCGATCGAGAACTCACCGTCGCGCCTGCCCGCCGCATGCAGCGCCCGTCGCACGCCGGCGCGCATCGGCACCCGCGGCAGCGCCACGTCCGCGCGGGCCAGGAGCGCGCGGGCGCCGTCGCTGGGCTGGATGCGCACCCGCACGCCCATCAGGAACGCGAGCCGCTACCCGCGGAGGCGGGCGGCGTAGGGCGGGCCGGAGGCGGCGGCGCCGGCGGATAATCGATGCGGTGGTGATACATGCCGGTGAGCACGACCGCGAACTGCTCCTTGATGCGCGAGATCTCGGCGAGGGTGAGTGGGGTCTCGTCGAGCTGGTGCTGGTCGATCTTGCCCTGCACGATGCGGTCGACCAGCGCCCGGATCCGCTCCGCGGTCGGATCCTGCAGCACCTTGGCCGCGGACTCCACGGAATCGGCCAGCATGAGGATGGCGGTCTCCTTCATCTGCGGGCGCGGACCCGGGTAGGAGAACTCGGCGGGGTCGAGCTCCGCCTCGGGCACGGCCTGGCGCGCGCGGTCGAGGAAGTACGCGATCGGCTGCGTGCCGTGGTGCTCGGGGATGAAGCGTCGCACGGATTCGGGCAGCTTGGCCTGCTCGGCGAGCTTCATGCCCTCGATGACGTGCTGGCGCACGATCTCGGCGGAGCGACGCGGATCGAGCTGGTCGTGCGGGTTGCGCCCGCGCACCTGGTTCTCGATGAAATACTGGGGCAGCGCGATCTTGCCGACATCGTGGTAATAGGCACCGACGCGGGCGAGCAGCGGGTTGGCGTCGATGGCACGGGCCGCGGCCTCGGCCAGGTTGGCGACGTTGATGGAGTGGGCGTAGGTGCCGCTCGCCTCGAGCGAGAGCCGCTTGAGCAACGGCCGGTTCAGGTCGGCGAGCTCGAGCAGCGTCTGGTCGGTGGTGATGCGCGTGAAGCTCTCGAAGAGGGGCATGAACCCCATGGCCAGCAGCGCCGTCGCGATGCCGTTGGCCGTGCCCCAGAGAATGCCATTCATGACCTCGGCCAGCTCGCGGTTGCGCATGAGTCCGAGCGCGATCGCGGTGAGCGCGTAGACCAGCGCGATGATCCCGCCCAGCATCAGGCCCTGGGAGCGGCGGCGCACGACCCGCACGCTGAGCGCGGCGGCGCCGCCGCCGAGCAGCAGCAGCATGCGCGGCGTGATGTTGAGGAAGGGGGTCTGGACGCCGAGCAGCACGGCGAGCACGAGCACCATGTTGAGTGCCAGCCGTCCATCCCAGAGCGCGGCCACCACCAGCGCCGGGAACGCGATCGGGACCAGCTCGACGGGCGCAGCGGTGTTGGCGATGGCGGCCGCGGCGAGCGCGAGCAGCGTGATCAGGGCGCCCAGCAGCAGGATGTGGCGGAAGTTGCCGTAGATCGCACGCCGGTAGAAGTAGAGCAGGAACCCGAAGATGGAGAGCAGCAGCAGGTTGAGCAGGAACGTACCCAGCTCGCGCGCGGTGGTGGCGCCGCCCGTACCGAGGGCCCCGCTCTGCCGGAGGTGCGTGATGTAGGCGTTCAGCCGCTCGAGCTCGGCGTCGCCGACCGGCTCGTGGGCGGCCACGATGCGCTGACGCGGCAGGACCTGGCCCTTGACCTCGGGCACGGCAGCGCGGGCCTGCTCGCGGGCGCGGGTCGTGGCCTCGCGATCGAGGCGGATGCTGCCCTCGAAGAAGAGGATCAGGACCAGGCGCTGGAAGTCGGCGAGGCCGCTGGGGGCGCCGGCGGGCAGGTAGTCGGAGGCGCGCTCGAAGAGGCGCGCCTGGGTGGCCACCGAGTCGCGGGCGACCAGCTGCTCGCTGCCGTCGCGCACGATGCGCCACTGCGGCGTGGCTGAGTCGTCGCTGCTCGCGACGATGCCGGCGGGGAGCTCGTTGGTGATGACGCGCTGCAGCGAACGCTCGAGCAGCCGCCGGTTCTCCTCGTGCTCGAGCAGGTCGAGCGCCTCATCGCTGACCGGGAAGCCGTAGGAGATGAGCAGCTGGCTCAGAGCGGCGCGCACGCCCGACCCGCTGCCGCCCCGTGCGGCCGCGCTGTCCATGTGCACGGCGAACGTGCGCACCCGGAGCAGCATGCTGTCGGTAGCGCCCGGATCGTAGCGGTAAACGGGGGCGACGGCCGCCGCGACGGCCTCGCGCTCCTGCTCGAGGTCGCTCTCGGATTTCGGGATCGAGAAGCCGACATCGGCGATGATGTCCTCAGCGGGCACCATGCCCTTCTCGAGGCTGGGAAAGTCCGGCACGGGCGAGACCGGGAAGAGCAGCTGGAAGAGCAGGACCAGTCCGACCAGCAGCAGCACGCGCGCGCCATGGTGCATGACGCCCCCCGGCCACGGCTGGTCCGGAGTGGTGCTCAGGTGGTCGAAGAAGCGGCTGGCCCGCTGCGGCTGCTTCACGTCAGGTCTCCACGCGTTCCTCGTCCGCAGTGGCGTACGCCTTGATGATGTCCTTGACGAGGCGGTGCCGGACGACATCGACCTCGGTGAGGTAGACGAAGCTGATGCCGTCGATCCCCTTCAGGATCTTCTCGATCTGCAGCAGGCCGGACTCGTCGCGGCGCGGCAGGTCGATCTGGGTCTTGTCGCCGGTGATGACCACGCGCGAGTTCAGACCGAGACGGGTCAGGAACATCTTCATCTGCGCGGCGGTCGCGTTCTGCGCCTCGTCCAGGATGACGAACGCGTCGGCCAGGGTACGGCCGCGCATGTAGGCGAGCGGCGCGATCTCGATGGTACGCGATTCGATGGCGCGGCGCACCCAGTCCGCCGGCATGATGTCCTCGAGCGCATCGTAGAGCGGGCGCAGGTAGGGATCGACCTTCTCCTGCAGGTCGCCGGGCAGGAAGCCCAGGTTCTCACCGGCCTCGACGGCGGGGCGGGCGAGAATGATGCGCTTCACGCGGTTCTTGCGCAGCGCATCGACGGCGGCGGCAACCGCGAGATAGGTCTTCCCCGTGCCGGCCGGTCCGATGGCGACGACGATGTCGTGGCGCGCGATCGCCTGCAGGTACTCGCCCTGCCCCTCGCTCTTCGAGGAGATCAGCTTCTTCAACCCGGCGAGCAGCACCTCCCCCTCGCCGGCGCGGGCGCCGTTGCGCTCGCGCTCGGGCCGCTCGCCCCGATCGCGGCGCGGGTCGGCGCCCGCATCGAAGGCGCGGCGGATGTCCTCGGTGTCGAACTCGCGGCCGATGCGGGCCTGCTGCACCATGCGCTCGGCGACCGGCAGCGCCCGTTCGACGAGGCCGACGTCGCCCGAGAGGATCAGGTGGTCGCCACGCAGGATGACGCGGATGCCGGAAACGCGCGCCAGCTCCTGCAGGTTGGCGTCGTTGACGCCCCCGAGGAGCAGGTAGTCCGCTCCCTCCGTGGAGACGCGGTGCTCGACCGTGGTACCTTCCACGCGGATCAAACCTCCTGTTGCACGACGGGATGCGCGGGGACCTGCTGGATGTGCAGGTCCCGCAGCTCGCTGCTCGCGACCGGTGACGGCGCGCCCTCGAAGAGAGCGCGCGCGGCGGTCGTCTTGGGAAACGCGATGACATCGCGCAGGCTGCCGGCCCCGACCAGCAGCATCACCAGACGGTCGAAGCCAAACGCGAAACCGCCGTGAGGCGGCACGCCGTAGCGGAACGCCTCCAGCAGGAAGCCGAAGCGCGCTTCCGCCTCCGCCTCATCCATCCCGATCGCCCGGAACACCGCGCCCTGCAGCGCGGCGTCGTGGATTCGGATCGAGCCGCTGGCCAGCTCGCTCCCGTTGTACACCGCGTCGTACGCCCGCGACCGCAGTCCCTCGCCGTAGAGGGCGAGCGCGGCCTCCCGGGTTCCCGGCGGTCCGCCGCGGGTCAGCTCGAGGAGCCGGGGTACGTCCTCCGGGTGCGGCATGGTGAACGGATGGTGCGAGGCGATCAGCCGCCCGGCGTCCGGCTCCCACTGGAAGAGCGGGAATTCGGTGACCCAGGCCCAGGCGTGGGCATCCGCGCGGCGCAGCCCGAGCCGCTGGCCGAGGTGCCGGCGCAGCGCATCGAGTGCAACCTCCGCACCGCCGAGGACGGCGTCCCGGGCGGCGGTGCGCGGCGCGGCGCTGCGGAAATGACCGATGACGGCGACGAACAGGTCACCGGGGGCCAGGCCGGTCCTCTCCAGGAACGCGGTCGCCGCGCCGGCGTCGAGCGCCTTCGCGAACTGGCCGGCGAAGCCGTCATCGCCGCGCTTGAGCCAGAGGGCCCCGGCAGCGCCCGCGACGCGGGCCACGCCGGCCAGCTCGTCGAGCTCCTTGCGGGAGAGGGCCGAGCCGGCGGGGACGACAAAACCGCGGATCCGCTCGCCGCTCTCGCGAGTCGCAGCGAAGAGGCGGAAATCCGTAGCCTGCAGGATCTCGGTGACATCGATGAAGGGCATGCCGAAGCGCAGGTCGGGCTTGTCGGTACCGTAGGTCTCGAGGGCATCGGCGTAGCTCAGGCGCGGAAACGGCAGGGGCAGGTCGACGTCGAGAATCTCGCGCCAGAGCGCGGCGATCATGCGCTCCCCGATCGCAAAGACGTCCTCCTCGGCGACGAAGGACATCTCGGCGTCGATCTGGGTGAACTCGGGCTGCCGGTCGGCGCGCAGGTCCTCATCGCGTAGACAGCGCGCGATCTGGAAGTAGCGATCGTAGCCGGAGACCATGAGCAGCTGCTTGTAGAGCTGCGGGGATTGGGGCAGCGCATAGAACTCGCCGGGATGGACGCGGCTGGGGACGAGGTAGTCGCGGGCTCCCTCGGGGGTGCGCCGGGTCAGCATGGGCGTGTCGATCTCCCAGAACCCCTGGTCCGAGAGGTGCCGGCGCACGCACTGCATGGCGCGGTGGCGAACGTGCAGCGCTTGCTGGAGCTCGTCGCGGCGCAGGTCCAGATAGCGGTAGCGCAGCCGCAGGTCCTCGGCGGGCAGCTCATCATCCCCGCCGCGCGCGACCGGAATGGGCGGGGTGTCGGCGGCCGCGAACAGGGTGAGCGCGCTCACGTGGACCTCGACCGCGCCGGTGGCCAGGTCGGCGTTCAGGTTGCCCTCGGGCCGGGGCCGGACGACGCCGGTCACACCGATGACGGACTCGCCCGCCAGGTCGTGGGCACGCGCCAGCACTTCGGGCGGCGTCCAGTCCGGACCGAAGGACAGCTGGACCCTGCCGCTGCGGTCGCGCAGGTCGAGGAAGATGATGCCGCCCAGGTCACGGCGGCGATGCACCCAGCCCGCGAGGCGTACCGTGCGTCCGGCGTGTTCGGCGCGCAGCAGGCCCGCGGCGATGGTGCGCAGCGAAGTCGCGTAGTCAGTCATCAGTCATCGGTCGGTGTATACCGGCGACGTGTCATCGCCGCACCCAGCGCAAATCCGGTCGCCGCGCCCACGACGTCCATCAGCCAATCGGCCATTTCGGGCGAGCGGCCCGGCACCCGGGCCTGGTGCAGCTCGTCGAGAGCGCCGGCGAGCACCGCGAGCGCGATCAGCACGGGCGGGCCGGGCCGCTCGCCGGCCCGGCGCCAGGCCCGCCCCAGCAGCACGCCGAGCACGCCGTAGAGCAGCAGGTGGGCGAGCTTGTCGAGCGGCAGCGCCCAGTCCGGAGCCGGGACATCCGGTACGCTACCCAGGCCGAACGCGAAGAGCGCCCAGAGCAGCGGCGCCAGGTAGTGACGTCCGGCGCTCATGCGATGCCCGGACCCAAGAGCACGCGCGAACGGTGCAAGATGAGCCGCGGCCGGAGCAGCGACAAGCGAGCGCACTCCCGGGAGCGGCGGCGGCAGGATAGCTTGTGCCCATGAGCGTCCAACTGAGCAGCGCGGCACGGCAGCGGATCAAGCTGCTGGGAGAGTTCCTGGACCGGGTGCACCGGCTGCACGGGCTGGTCGAGCAGTACGCGACCGCGACGCAGAATGCGCAGCTCTTCGAGATGCCGATCCGGCGCGGCTTCGAGCAGCTCAAGCTCGGCCTGACCGGGGTGGGCCTGGACGCGATGGCGCAGCTGTGCGGGTCCATGGTGATGGCGATGCGGCGGGGCGGCTCGCCGCAGAACCGCGCCCGCATCCTGCGCGAGGGAGTGGGATCGCTGCGATTCCAGCTGGAGCTCGAGCAGCGCGCGGTGGCGAGCGACGATCTGTCGCGTCAGCAGAAGCACGCTGAGGGCGCGGAGGCGCAGGGCGAGTAGCGGGCGCGGGCTCAGGCTTCGGCGTCCTCGAGCGCGCGCAGAAACGAGCCGGGGTCGGGGGCCGTGGTCAGGCGTGCGCGCACGTCATCCCGGCGTACGATGCGCGAGATGCGGCTGAGCGCCTTGATGTGGGGACCGGCGGCCGCCTCCGGCCCGATCAGCAGGAAGAAGAGCTGGACGGGCTGGCCGTCGAGCGCGTCGTACTCGATGGGCACGCGCGCCCGTCCTGCCGCCATCACGAGATCGCGAACCCCGGGCGACTTGCCGTGCGGGATCGCCACGCCATACCCGATGCCGGTCGAGAGCACGGCTTCCCGAGCGACCACGGCCCGCAGCACCTCCTCCTGCATGCCCGAGTTCTGCGTGCCGGTCACGAGCGCGACCAGCTCACGCAGCAGCTCGTCCTTCGTGGTCGCTTCGAGCGGGATCTTGACACGATCGATGCTCAGCAGCTCGGTCAGCAACAACGTTCGCCTCGGATGCGGCAGAGGAGTCCCGGTACCGGAGAATCGGCGTAACTTAAAGGGCGGACTGGGCCTCAACAAGCAAGGCGGACCGCCCCCCGACGGGCGGCCCACGCGCAACGGCACAGCATCCGCGGGGTAGCACGGGCAGCCGGGTCGCATGGGGCGGCCGGGGGGTCCAGGGAGCCGCAAGGAAATGACCGCAGCCGGGCGCACCGATCTGCTGAGCCTCCTGCCGGAAGCACTGGAGGACGCGCTCTCGGGCCATTTCGCGGCGCGGGGGCAGGGGGCGTACCGCGTCCGGCAGGCGCGGGCGTGGCTCTACGAGCGCGACGCGCTCAGCTTCGAGGAGATGACCGACCTGCCGCAGGCCGAGCGGAGCGCGCTCGCGGCGGCGTTCGCACTGTGCGCGCCGGAGACCGCGCGCGCGGACCGGAGCACGGACGGCACGGTGAAGCACCTCTGGCGGCTGGACGACGGCGAGCTGGTCGAGTCCGTACTGATCCCGGGCGGCGAGCGTCTGACGCTCTGTATCTCGTCCCAGGCCGGGTGCGCGATGGCATGCGTCTTCTGCGCGACGGGCTGGTCCGGGTATCGCCGGCAGCTCAGCGCCGGCGAGATCGTGGCCCAGTTCCGCGGAGCGCGCCGCTACGGGCGCGAGCACGGGCTCGGGGAGATCAGCAACATCGTGTTCATGGGGATGGGCGAGCCGCTCATGAACCGCAAGGCGGTGCACCCCGCCCTCACGCTGCTGAACCGCGCCTACGGCATGGGGGCGCGCCGCATCACGGTATCCACGGTGGGGGTCGTTCCCGGTATCCTGGAGCTGGGCGCGCGGCCCGAGCAGTTCCGGCTCGCCGTCTCGCTGCACGCGCCGAACCACGAGCTGCGCGCCCAGCTGGTTCCGATCGAGAAGAAGTACCCGCTACCGGAGCTGCTCGAGTCACTGCGCCATTTCGAGCGGGCGGGCGGGCGTCGCATCACGTTCGAGTACGTGATGATCGATGGGGTGAACGACGCGCCGGCGCACGCGACTCAGCTGGCCGAGCTGGTGCGCGAGTTCCAGTCGCACGTGAACCTGATCCCGTTCAACCCGATCCCGGGCACGGACTGGCGGCCGACACCGGCGGCGCGGCTGGAGGAATTCGCAGCCGTTCTCGAGGCCCGCGCCGTGCCCGCCACGATCCGCACGCCGCGCGGCCGCGACATCGCCGCTGCCTGCGGTCAACTGCGTGCGGAGCACGCGACCCGGCCGCCCAGGCCGTACCTGAACCTGGTCGAGCTGCAGCGGCGCGAGCGGGCCGCGAGCTAGCTAGCGGCCGCCCAGCCAGCGGCGGACGCGCGCGCGCCAGCCCGACTCGTCCGGACGTTCGGCACGCGCCACGGCCACGGCCCAGTCCGCGCCCAGCAGAATGGTGGCATCCAGGAGCAGGGTGGTATCCCGCTCGGTGCGGGTGCGCGCAATGCCCAGCCGTTCCCCGGCACCGCGCGCGATGTCCGGCCGCCCGACCCGGTCGAGCACGAGCGAGCTGTCCCGCCGCTCGGGCGCATTCCCGAAATAGACGACATCGTAACCGGCGCGACGCAGCTGCTCCGTGGCGCGTCGCGCGAGGCCCGCGCGGCCGGCGGCATTGAGCACCTCCACGCGCCCGCGCGGTGTGGCGGGCAGGGCGAACGAGGTGCGCTCGGGGGCAGGCGCGCGGGCCGCGAGGCCGGGTCGCGAGGTGGTCGTCTGGAGCAGGCCGGCGACACCGGAGACGAGCAGCGCGATCAACAGGAGCGCCGCCGCCGCCAGCGCGATCGACTCGGCACGCTCACGCACGGGACTGTGCCGCGAGCGCGTTCCAGAACGCGAGCGTCTCGGGCCGCACGTGGCGGCCGCTGTGAAGCAGGTGCACGATGCGGGAGCGGAGAATGGTGGGCAGCACCCGCTCGAGGCCGTGCGGCATGCGCGTTCTCAGCGCGGCGCGCGCGAGCGGATCGAAGGGCCGGCCGGGCTCGAGGTAGTCGGCGGCGAAGAGCGCGCGTCCGCACTGGTCGAAGCCGGCATGACCGAGCGTGTGATACCCGATCGCGAGCAGGAGCGGCTCATCGGCGACGCCCTCCCGACGGAGCAGCGCCGCGGCCGCGGGGCCGTGCAGCAGGGGCGGGGCGAGGTCGCGAAGCTCGAAGGGGACCAGCGAGCGGATCTCGGCGGGATCGGCGCCGCGCAGCGCGTCGTGGAGAAAGGCCGCCGCCCGCCAGCGACGGCGCTCCGCATCGGGAAGGGCGAGGGCGAGCGCCCACTCGTCGAGCAGCGACGCCACCCGGCCGATGTGGCCGCGCCGGTCGTCATCGACCTGCGCCCAGTCGGGCAGGCGCCCTTCCTCCGCCTCAAGCAGAGCGGCGCTCACCAGGCTCCTGGATCCGGTTGTCGGCATCCACGAACACGAACGTGGGCGCGAAATCGGCGAGCTCCGCCTCGTCGTAGTCGGCGTAGCTGAAGATGATCACCGCATCACCGGGCTGCACCAGGCGGGCGGCCGCGCCGTTGATGACTACCGCCCCGGACCCCGGCAGGCCGCGCATCGCGTAGGTCTCGAAGCGCGCGCCGTTGGCCACGTTCACCACCACCACCTGCTCGTACTCGCGGATGTCGGCGGCATCGAGCAGTACCCCATCGACCGTGATCGAGCCCTGATAGTTCAGGTTCGCATCGGTGACGGTGCAGCGATGGATCTTCGACTTGCACATCCTGCGCTTCATGTCTCGTCATCCAGCAGCACGTTGTCGATCAGCCGGGTCGCTCCCACGTGACCGGCCACGGCCAGCGCCGCGCCCGGCACGGCGGTATCGAGCCGGTCGAGCGACTGCGCGTCGACCAGCTCCAGGTACTGCAGCCGCACGCCCGGCTCCGCGTCGAGCTCGCGCCGGGCCCGGGCCAGCAGTCGCGCCCCGTCCCGCTCGCCGGCACGCCAGGCGTCGCGAGCCGCGAACAGCGCCCGCGGCAGCGCCTGCGCCGAGCGCCGCTCCTCGGGCGAGAGGAACGCGTTGCGCGAGCTCAGCGCCAGCCCATCGCGATCGCGGACCACGGGACCAATGCGGACGTCGACCGGAAAGTCGAGGTCGCGCACCATCCGCCGGACCAGCGCGGCCTGCTGCAGGTCCTTCTGTCCGAACACGGCCACAGCCGGCTGCACGACGTGGAACAGCTTCGCGACCACCGTGAGCACGCCGTCGAAATGACCCGGACGCCAGGCCCCGCAGAGTCGGTCCGCGAGCGCGGGCGCGGTAACGTATACCCGCGTCGCCGGCTCGGGATACATCTCGGCGGTGGGCGGGGCGAACACCAGGTCGACGCCGCGGCCGGCGGCCAGCTCGCGGTCCCGGTCCAGGGCGCGGGGGTAGCGGGCGAGGTCCTCGCCGGGACCGAACTGCAACGGATTCACGAAGATCGAGAGCACGAGCACGTCGCACAACGACCGGGCCTGGTCGCAGAGGGCGAGGTGGCCCTCGTGGAGCGCGCCCATGGTGGGCACGAGGCCGATGCGCCGATCGGAGCGGCGAACGTCCGCCAGCTCGCGGCCCAGCGCGGCCCGCGTGGTGACGACGCGCACGCTACTCGAAGCTGTGCTCGGCGGCCGGGTACTCGCCGCTGCGCACGGCATCGGCATAGGCGCCGACCGCACGCCGCACCTCGGTGCCGAGCTCGGCGAAGCGGCGGAGGAAGCGGGGCTGAAAGCCCTCGTTCAGGCCGAGCAGATCGTAGAGCACCAGGACCTGGCCATCGACTTCGGACCCCGCCCCAATGCCGATGGTGGGCACGGAGGCGATGCGCGTGAGCTCGCCGGCGAGCGCGGCCGGGACCAGCTCGAGCACGAGCGCGCAAACCCCGGCGGCCTCGAGCCGGCCGGCATCCTCGCGGAGCCGCTCGGCGGCGGCCGCATCGCGACCCTGCACCCGATAGCCGCCGAGCACGTGGACCGACTGCGGGGTGAGCCCGATGTGGCCGACCACGGGGATCCCCGCGCGCACCAGCATGCGCACGTGCCGGGCGGTCTCCTCGTCGCCGCCCTCCAGCTTGACCGCTTCCGCCCCGGTTTCCTTGAGGATGCGACCGGCGTTGCGGAGCGTTTCCTCCGGATTGATCTGGAAGGAGAGGAACGGCATGTCGATCACGACCAGGGCGCGACGTACCGCACGACGCACGGCACGGCCGTGGTAGATCATGTCCTCGATCGTGACCGGGAGCGTGGAATCGTAGCCGGCGACGACCTGACCGACCGAGTCGCCGACCAGGATCACATCGACACCGGCGTCGTCGAGCAGACGGGCGAAGGTGCAGTCGTAAGCGGTGAGCATGACCAGCTTCCCGCCGCTCTGCTTGCGGTCGAGCAGGTCCCGCACGGTGAAGCGGCGCCCGGACGCGCCCTGCACGCTCATGGCCGGCAAGTCCCGTCGAGTGGCACCGAAGTCCGCTCCGCGTTTGACGTTGCGGCCAAGGTACGTGCATCCTTCGGGGGTGTCAAACAACATCCGTTACGATGCGCTGCTGGTGCGCGCCCTGGCCGCCGAGCTGGCTGCGCTGCTGCGCGGGGAGCGTCTGCAGCGGGCCACGCTGCTGAAAGCCGAGCGCGCGCTCGCGCTCGAGCTCGGCGAACGGCGCACGCCGCGCACGCTGTACTGGAAGCTGCATCCACTGCAGGGACAGCTCGCGCTGCTGCCGGGTCGGGCACCCGAGCACGGGGCGCTGCTGCAGGTGCGCAAGGGCAGTCGGTTGTCGGCCGTAACGGCGCTCCCGGACGAACGCGTGCTGCGCATCGACCTGGACGCGGCCGACAGTCCCGCGGGCATCGTGCGCGCGATCGTGGTGGAGCTGGTCGGCAACCGCTGGAACGCGATCGCGCTCGGAGCCGATGACCTGATCGTGGCGGTGCTGCAGCAGCGCGAGGAGAACGAGCGGTCGTTGCGGGCGGGCGTGCCGTACCGGCCGCCGACGCGCACGGCCCGCGCCACGGTGACGCCGTCGCTCGCCGACTGGGAGCGCGCCCTGCACGGGGATGCCGGGCGCGATCGCCGGCGTGCGCTGCTCAGCTCGTTCCCCTACACGAGCCCGCTCAACGCGGAGTTCATCCTGGCGGAAACGGAGCCGGACGGCGGACTCGCGGCCGCATACCGACGCTACCGCACGCTGGTGGAGGCGGCGCCGCAGCCGTGCCTGCTGCCCGGCGGGCAGCCGTATCCGCATCCGCTCCGGTCGGACGCCCAGCCGCTGCCGACGCTGCTGGCGGCGTTCGCGGAGGCCGCCACCGGGGCAGCGTTTCCCCTGATGGGCGACATCGAAGCCGCGCGCGACGCCGCGCTGGCGCGGCTGCACGACCGCGCGCAGCGTATCGCGGTGCGGCTGCAACACCTGCGCGAGGAGGCGGCGGCCGCGAGCGAGGCAGCGTCTGCGCTGCGCACTCGGGCCGACCTGCTGCTGGCGCAGCTGCAGGCCGTGCCGCGGGGCGCCGATCATGCGGAGCTGGACGACTTCCGGGGCGGCCGGGTAAGCGTCGGGCTCGACCCGTCGAAGAGCGCGCAGGAGAATGCGCGCCGCTGGTACGACCGGGCGCGTCGGCGCGAGCGCGCGGCCCGGCGCGTCCCGGGGCTGATCGCCCGGGGCGAGCAGGAGCTGGCCACGATCGCCGGGTGGCGGGCCCGCATCGCCGCGGACCAGCTGAGCGGCCCCGAGCTGGAGCGGCTGGCCAGGCTGCCGACCGGACGGGAACGGCGCAGCGCTTCCCTGCCCTATCGCCGCTACCGCACGAGCGGCGGGCTCGAGGTGCGCGTGGGGCGGAACGCGCGCGCGAACGACGCGCTCACGCGCGAGCACGCTGCCCCCGATGACATCTGGTTGCACGCCCGCGCTGCCGGAGGCGCGCACGTCATCCTGCGCTGGGCCCGGCGCGACGAGTCGCCGCCCGGCCGCGACCTGGTGGAGGCCGC
The DNA here is from genome assembly GCA_035461105.1 of Longimicrobiales bacterium. Taxonomy (GTDB): domain Bacteria; phylum Gemmatimonadota; class Gemmatimonadetes; order Longimicrobiales; family RSA9; genus VEPF01. The sequence goes on from DATHVV010000183.1 coordinate 32,357, forward strand.
CGTGCTGGCGGCGCTGCACAGTCGCGCCCGCACGGCCGGAACCGTGCCGGTGGACTGGACGCGCCGTCGTTACGTGCGCAAGCCGCGACGCTCGCCCCCGGGAGTGGTCCTGCCGGAGCGGGTGGCGACGCTGTTCGTGGCACCGGACGCGCGGATCGAGGCGCGACTGCGGGTGGACGAGGACGAGGTGCTCGGCGTCTGAGCGGTGCGGCTCAGATGAAGTAATCGGAGATGCGCACGCCGTAGTGGTCCGGGTCGACCGTCTTGACGATCGACCGGCGCGGGTGGCCGGTGCCAGGATCGATCTCGGCCAGGTCCGCCGCGGGGGGATCGGCGAGGCCCACGCCGTTCGCATCACTGATGATGCGTACCAGGGGCTGGTGAATGCGGCGCGGATCCGGGTTGCGTCCCGTGACGACCGCCATCTCGTAGGTGTCCAGGATCGCGAGCGTCCCGATCGGGAAGACGCCGGTCACGTTGATGAAGGCCTTGACCAGGATCGGATCACAGCCGCGCTTCGGATTCTCCCGCATTTCGCGCAGCACCTCATCCGGGGTCCAGGGCTGCTGCTGATAGCTCCGCTTGGAGGTGGCCGCGTCGAAGCCGTCCGCGGTGGCGACGATGCGGCTGAAGAGCGTCGGCTGGCGCGGGCGCACGTTGCGCGGGTAGCCGGTGAGATCGCGCTTCATGTGGTGCTCGTAGGCGGTGAGCATGGCCCGGAACGGGACCTCGGTGAGACCGCGCATCGAGAAGAGCATGAGCAGCCCCTCGACGGGGTGTCGCTGCATCTGCGCCCACTCGTAGTCATCGAGCGCGCCCGGCTTGTTCACGATCGCCGCATCGATGCGCTGCTTGCCGATGTCATGGAAGAGCGCGCCCAGCCCCAGCTCGTAAAGCTGCGGCTTGCCCAGGCCCAGCTTCTGGCCCAGCACGACGCTGAAGATGCAGACGTTGACCGAGTGCGTGAACGTGTACTCGTCGTAGTCGCGCAGCGCGGTCATCTCGATCATGGTGGTCTCGTTGTTGAGCACCTGGTCGACGATGGACTGCACCGCGCGCTTGACGCGCCGCATGTTGATGGCACGCCCGAGCCGGGCATCGGTCAGCACTTCCTTGGCGACGTGCACGGACTGGAAGTAGGTGCGCTTGGCGACCTCGCGGGCCTGGGCGTCCTCGTCGCGCTCCTCCTCTTCGAGGGCGCGCGCGGCGTGCACCTCGATGAAGCGGGCGGGGGAAGCGGCGAGACGCTCGAGGAAGCGCTCGAAGGGCTCATCGCCGTACGTCTCCTGCAGCAGCATGGCCAGGAAGGGCGCGAGGTGCGCCGGCTCGATACCGGGCGCGAACAGGACCTGGCCGATCTCGTGGCGCCGGAGCGCCGCCTGCACGTATGAGAAGGCCGCGTAGTCCGAGAGGTCCAGGCGCAGCCGCGCCTCGTTGATGAACAGGAAGTCGCCCGCCGCGCGCAGGTCGACGACGCCTTCCCGCTCGATGAGCCGCCGGACGATGCGGTGCACTTCCTCGATGGCCTTCTGGACCGTGGCGTTCTCGATCGGATAGATGCGCAGGGACTGGAACGAGGCGTAGCAGGCGATCACCAGCGCGCGGCCGAGCGGCTGCAGCACCGACTCGCTCTGGATCAGGGGCGCCGCCGGGCTGGTGCTCATGAGCGCCCCCCGTCCTGCCGCAGCGCCTTCACGACCGCGTTGCGGACCAGCGGCTCGGGATCCTCGGCCGCCTTCTGCAGCGCGGTGCGCGCGGCGGGCGCCGCCATGCGGCCGAGCGCCATGGCAGCACAGGCGCGCAGCTCCGCCGACTCGCGGCCGAACAGGCGCCGCCCGTTGAGCAGCCGGTCCAGCAGGGGCACGCTTTCGGGCGCGGCCACCGCACCGAACGCCTCGAAGAACGCGATCTTCTCGGTCAGGTCGAATTCGCGCATGGCCCGGCCCTTCACCATCTCCTCGAGCGCGCCCCGCGCCGGCACGTAGCGGGCGGTACCGAGCCCGCGCGCGGCGGCGATCCGGACCTCGCGATCGCCATCGTCGAGCGCCGCGCGGAGCGCGTCCAGGGCCGGCGCGTTGCGGATCGCCGCGAGCGTCTCGACCGCCACCCGCCGCAGCTCGACGCCGGGATGGCGCAGCAGCTCGGTGAGCGACGGCACCGCCTCCGGCACCGTAAGCTGCGCCACGATCCGGGCCGCGCCCCTCACGACCTCCACGGACTCGGCCCGCAGCATCGACACGAGCTGCGGCCGGTTCGCCTCGGCGAGTGCGCGCATCGCCTGGCGCAGCCGCTCCTGCAGCGCCGGCACCGTGCTGGTCTCGATGGCCTTCAGCAGCAGCGGCATCGCCTCCGGGCCCAGATGCGAGAGGAAGATGCCCAGCTCCGGCCGCGCCGGGTCGATGCTGCCGTTCTCGAGCGCGAGCAGCAGCTGCGAGAGCACGGCCGGCTCGCTCAGCTCCCGGAACATCGCGGCCGCCTCCTCCCGCTCCCGCTGCTCCAGCACGTCCCGGCGCTGGATCTCGCTCAGCTCCTGCAGCTGGTGCGTCGCGGCCGCCAGCTCGCCCGAGCCCAGGAACGTCGGCAGCAGCTGGCGCAGGATGCCGAGGATCTCCGTACGCCGGTCCGTATTCGGCTCCTCCAGGCGATCGAACAGCGCGTTCAGCACATCGCGACGGAAGTCGCGAGCGAGCTCCTGGCGCACCATGTCGTTCAGCTGGTCGAGCTCGGCACCGTCCAGGAAGTAGAGCGTCTCCGCGAAGTCCTCCCGCGTGACGATCTGCGACACCGGCGGCTGGCCGGACTCCACCGCGTACGGCGCCGGCGCGGCGGCGGCCTGCTCCGCCCGCTCGCCCGCCGCCAGGTCGATGTGCCGGTCGACCAGCTGCTCCCCCGCCGCCTCGGGGAGCACCAGCCCCTCCGCGAGCGCGTCCACGTAGGTGTACTGGAAGTTCACGAACTCGGCCTGCCAGAGCAGCGTCACCATGTCGTCATCGGCGCTCTGATCCAGCAGCCGGGCCCGGTGCAGCACCCCCAGGAACGCTTCGATCTCCTGCTCGAAGCCCGGCAGGAACGTGAGGTACCGGATTCCGTCCCGGTAGAAGAGGAAGGCCAGACTGTCGCGGTGCTCGCCCGTCGCGAACGTGCGCGCGTGCCAGGAGAAGGAGTGCTCGGCGACGCTCACGGAGAGCGCCGGCAGCTGGTCCCACACCCGACCCGCCGCCTGGTGCAGCGCCGCCAGGAATCCCTGGTAGACCGGATTGTTCGGCTGGTAAAGGCGCCGCGCCCGCACGGCCTTCTCGAGCGCCAGGAAGAACTCCGCGACCTCCGTCCCCGCCCTCTCGACCAGGCTCTCATCGACCGGATCAGCCGCAGGCACAGGCCGCGCCGGGGCCGGCTCGGCCGGTCCCGGAACCATGTCCGCCATGGAGCTCTGCTGCGTCATTCGGTGCTGTGGTGAGCGCTGTGGCCCGGGGAGGTAGCGCAAATATAGCGATCCCGGCCGGATAGAGCCACCGCCGGCTGGGCTCGCGCGGGCCGGAAAGGGGCTTGCGATTCGGTTCCCCTTCGGGTATGTTGTTTTCGGGTGATCTTCGGCCCAGCCCCGTGCCCTCGCCGGATCGGGCCGGGCGTATCAGGGGGACGCGCCGCGAGGCGGCGCCTGCAATCGAGGCGACCGATGCCGTTGACGAAGCGTCAGAAGGAGATCCTGGACTTCCTGGAGGGGTTCCTGGCGGAGAACGGCTATCCGCCGAGCTTCGAGGAGATTGCGCGCAACTTCGGCTACACGTCGCTGGCGACGGTTCACGAACACCTGGAGAACCTGCGGCACAAGGGCTACATCCGGAAATCGTACAACGCGAGCCGGAGCATCGAGCTGGTACCGTCGGAGACGCCGACGGCGGCGATCGAGCTGCCGCTGCTGGGCCAGGTCGCGGCCGGTCAGCCGATCGAGGCGATCACGGACCAGGAGACGGTGGCGGTCCCGGAGGACATGATCACGAAGGGCGGCCGGCACTACGTGCTGCGGGTGCGGGGCGACTCGATGATCGACGAGCAGATCCGGGATGGCGACTACGTCATCGTGAACTCGCGGAACACGGCCGAGAACGGGGAGATGGTGGTGGCGCTGGTGCACGGCGACGCCGCGACGGTGAAGAAGTTCTACCGCGAGCGTGATGGCCGGGTGCGGCTGCAGCCGGCGAACACGACCATGCAGCCGATGTACTTCCGCTCGCACGAGGTCATGGTGCAGGGCATCGTCGTCGGCGTAATCCGGAGGTATTGAGATGCGCAGGGCGTTCATAGTAGGTCGCCGGAACCGCAGGACGACGACGGTGATCGTGCTGCGCCACGTGCTTAGTCCCTTCCTCGGTCCCTGGACGCTGACCGCAGTGGTGTCCGCGAACTGACCCGCCGCGGCGCGACCGGCGCCGCGACCGACCCACACGGCGCTCCGGCGCCGCGCACTTCGCTCCCGCCCCTGCTTCCGCAGCAGTACACGCGCGACGGCCCGCCGCCGTCGCGCGCTGTGCATCCCGCGTGGTACGGCCCGCCACCGTGTCTTGCCGTGGCCCGGGTCTGGGTTAAGCTACCGCACGTGCGGGGCGGCCCGGGCAGACGCCGCCGCGAAACCGGGGAGAAGCGAATGAAGCGGATACTCGTGACGGGTGCGGCCGGCCAGGTCGGCAGCGAGCTGGTGCCCGCGCTGCGCGCGATATACGGCGAGGCGAGCGTACTCGCGTCGGACATCAAGGCGGCGCCCGAGCTGGCGCCGTTCGTGTCGCTGGACTGCACGGACGCGGCGGCGGTAGCGGAAGCGGTGCGGCGGCACCGTGCGGACACGGTCTATCACCTCGCGGCGATCCTGTCGGCGACGGCGGAGAAGAACCCGCAGCGCGCCTATGCGGTCAACATGAACTCGCTCGCGAACGTGCTGGAGGTGGCGCGCACGGCGGAGTGCGCGGTGTTCACGCCCAGCTCGATAGCCGCCTTCGGACCGAGCACGCCGCCGGATCCAACGCCGCAGGACACGATCCAGCGGCCGACGACGATGTACGGGGTCACGAAGGTCGCGGGCGAGCTGCTGTGTGACTACTACCACAGCCGCTACGGGGTGGATACGCGAGGGCTGCGCTATCCCGGCCTGATTTCGTACGTCACCGCGCCGGGCGGCGGGACGACGGATTACGCGGTCGAGATCTTCTACGCGGCGCTGGAGCGGGGTCGCTACACCTGCTTCCTCGCCGCGGACACGCAGCTGGACATGATGTACATGCCGGACGCGGTGCGGGCCTCGATCGAGGTCATGGAAGCGGACGCGCGGCGGCTCCAGCATCGCAACGCATTCAACATCGGCGCCATGCAGTTCACGCCCGGGCAGCTGGGGGCGGCGATCCGGGGCCATCGGCCGGACTTCGAGCTGAGCTACGCGGTCGATCCGGTGCGACAGGCGATCGCGCAGTCCTGGCCGAAGCGGCTCGATGACAGTGCCGCGCGGGCGGAGTGGGGCTGGGCGCCGCGCTACGACATGGCGGCGCTGGTGGCGGATATGCTCGAGAAGCTCGCGACGAAGCTGGGCGTTGCTGGCCGCGACGTGGGGACGGCGGGGGCCGCGGGGCACGGGTGACGCGGAGCTGGCAGGACGGCGCGTCGCAAGGAGACGTCGACTGAGAACGTGAGAGGCTGAACGATGCCGTTGGATCGCCTGCAGGGTGTGCTGAGCGCGCACGTGGCGGAGCTGGAGCAGCGGGGCACGGCGAAGGGCGCCGAATCGGTCGTGACGGAGGTGCTGCCGGCGCGCGGGGAGCGGGGGCCGCGCTTCCGGCTGGCGGGCGAGGGGGAGCGCGAGTTCATCCGCATGAATTCGAACTCCTACCTCGGGCTGGGTCTCCGGGCGGAGATCATCGGCGCGGAGGAGGAGGCGGCGCGGCGTTTCGGCGCCGGTCCGGGCGCGGTGCGGTTCATCAGCGGTACGTACCAGCCGCACCAGGAGCTGGAGCGTCGCCTGGCGGCATTCCATGCCCGGGAGGCGGCCATGATCTTCAGCTCGGCGTACGCGACCATGGTGAGCACGCTGGTGCCGCTCACCACCGAGCGCACGGTGCTGATCAGCGACGAGCTGAACCACAACTGCATCATCAACGCGATGCGGCTGGCGCGTCCGGCCGGCAAGTCGATTTACCGGCACAACGACATGGCCGACCTCGAGCGGGCGCTCTCGGAGGCGCGCGGCCAGGGCGATCGGGCGCTGGTGATCACGGACGGCATCTTCAGCATGCGCGGGGACCATGCGCCGCTCGCGGAGCTGATGGCGATCGCGCAGCGCCTCGACGCCGACTTCCCGGAGAACGTGGCAGTGCTGGTGGACGACTCGCACGGGGTGGGCGCGATCGGCGACACGGGGCGCGGCACGGAGGAGTACACGGGGGCGCCGCCCTGCGACCTGCTCGTGGGCACGCTGGGCAAGGCGTTCGGCGTGAATGGTGGGTATGCAACGTCGTCGGACGCGGTCATCCGGTTTCTGCGCGAGTCGTCCCCCATGTACATCTACTCGAACCCGATCACGCCCGGGGAGGCCGCCGCCGCGCTGGCAGCGCTCGAACTGCTGGACTCGGCGCGCGGTCGCGAGCTGCTTGCCCGCCTCCGCGCGCTGCAGCAGCGCTTCGAGACGGGGCTCGTGACGCTCGGCTTCGAGACCATTCCGGGACCGCATCCGGTGACGCCGCTGGTGGTGCGGGAGACGGCACGGACCCGGACCCTGGTGGCCCACCTGCGCGAGCACGGAGTGCTGGCGACCGGGCTGGCCTTTCCGGTCGTGCCGCGCGGCGACGACGAGATCCGCTTCCAGATCAATGCGGACCACACCGAGGCGGATATCGACTTCGTGCTGGAAGTGCTGGGCGGATTCCGCGACTGAGGTCGGGAATACCCGGGAGGATTGCGCCCGCCAGGGGCGGGCGCGAGCGAGAATGACGGCGTGGCCGCTCCGTCCGGGAGGACCGGCGAGACGGGGGCTTCCGCCCGGCGTGATCTGCCCGGACCGGGCCGCGGTGACGGGCCGCTCGGGAGCGACTTGACGCCCTCTCGCGCGCGCGTAGCTTCCCCGCGTGACTGCTCCAGAGCTTCCGGCAGCGCGCACGATCCGGCTGACGCTGCACTACGACGGCGGCGGCTTCGCGGGGTGGCAGACGCAGCCCGCCGAGCGGACCGTACAGGGAGAGCTGGAGGCCGCGCTCGCCAGGCTGACGGCGGGCGCCGCGGAGAGCGTGATCGCGGCCGGGCGCACCGACCGCGGCGTCCACGCGACGGGCCAGGTCGTCGGGGCGCGGGTCCCGTCGAAGTGGACGCCCGACGCGCTGGCGCGCGCGCTGAACGCGGTCCTCCCGCAGGACATCTGGATCGCCGCTGCCGCCGGGGTGGAAGCCGGGTTTCACGCCCGCTACGATGCGGTGGCTCGGGGGTACATCTACCGCGTAGGCACGGGAGAGGTCGCGGCCTCGCCGTTCCTCCGGCGCTGGTGCTGGCCGTTGCGTCAGCCGCTGCGCCCGGAGGTCCTGGCGGAGGCCGCGACGAAGTTTCTGGGCACGCACTCGTTCCGCTCGTTCGCGAAGACAGGTCAGCCGGAGCGCGGCGAGCGCTGCACGGTGTACCGCTCGGAGTGGCGCCCGTGGCCGGTCGCCGGGATCGCCTATCACGTCACGGCGAACCGGTTCCTGCACCACATGGTCCGGTACATGGTAGGGACCATGGTGGACATCGCGCGCGGGCGACGGCCCGCGGGGGACGTGAGCGCGCTGCTGGCCGGCGGACGCGGGGTGGAGACGTCGCCCCCGGCGCCCGCGGCCGGGCTCTGCCTGACCCGCGTGTACTACGCACCCGGAGAACTGGAGCACGAGAGACTCGATGAAACTGTTCCTTGACAGTGCCGATCTGAACGAGATTCGGCGCGCGATGGATGCGGGACTGATCGACGGCATCACGACGAACCCGTCGCTGCTCGCGAAGGTGGCCGGGCCGGACCGCGACCCGCGCGAGATCCTCGCGGAGATCTGCCGTGCGGTGCCGGGCCCGATCAGTGCCGAGGTGCTGGAAGTCGAGACGGACGCGATGGTGGCCGAAGGGCGCGAGCTGGCGAAGATCGCGGACAACATCGTGGTGAAGGTGCCGCTCACGGAGGCGGGCCTGCACGCCTGCCGCCATCTGCGCAACGAGGGCATCGGCGTGAACGTGACGCTGTGCTTCTCGCCGACGCAGGCGCTGCTCGCCGCGAAGGCGGGCGCGACCTTCATCTCGCCGTTCGTGGGCCGGCTCGACGACGTCGCCCAGGACGGTATGCAGCTGATCGAGCAGATCGTGCAGATCTACCACAATTACGACTTCGAGACGCAGGTGCTGGTAGCGTCGGTGCGGCATCCGGTGCACGTGGTGCAGGCGGCGCTGCTGGGCGCCGATGCGGCGACGATCCCGGCGAAGACGCTGCACCAGCTGATGCAGCACCCGCTCACCGACCGCGGCCTGGACGCGTTCCTGGCAGACTGGCGCAAGGCCCGGAGCGCGCCGTGAAGCAGCGGCATGGCGCCGGGCGCACGGAGGACGGAGTAGGCGCATGCGACGCCGCGGGCTGATCGCCGCCGGGCTGCTGCTGGCCGGCCTCGCGCCGGTGCTGGTGCGCGAGGCGCGGGAGGGTTCGCGGGCGAGCGCGGCCAGCGCCGTGCCGAAAGTGATCCAGCCGGCCGCCGCGCCGGTGCTGGAGCTGGCGCTGGAACCGGGCGCCCAGGACACGATCGACGCATCGCGCCGCACCGCGATCGTGCGGGCCGCCGAGCGGGTCGCGCCGGCGGTGGTCAGCGTCAACATCATCCGCCGCGAGACGGTGCAGCCGCGCAGCCTGTGGGAAGGCTTCTTCATGCCGCCCGGCGCGTCGCGCGAAGTGGCCGGGCTCGGCTCGGGCTTCCTGATCGATGCGCGCGGCCACGTGCTGACGAACGAGCACGTGGTGCGGGGGGCCACCGAGATCGTGGTCACGCTGCGCGACGGTCGCGATTTCGCGGCCGAGCTGATCGGCACCGACGAGGTGACGGACCTGGCGCTGCTGCGGCTGCGCGACGCGCCCGCGGCCCTGCCGGTCGCGCCCCTGGGCAGCTCGCGGGACCTGATCATCGGCGAGTGGGCGATCGCGATCGGCAACCCGTACGGGTTCCTGCTGGCGAACGCGGAGCCGACCGTCACGGCCGGCGTGATCAGCGGCGTCAACCGCAACATCCTGCCGGGCGAGAGCGGCGTCCGCGGCGCCGGCTACTACCTGGACATGATCCAGACGGACGCCTCCATCAACCCGGGCAACTCCGGCGGTCCGCTGGTGAATGCGCTCGGGCAGGTGATCGGCGTGAACTCGTCGATCATCTCCGGCAGCGGCGGCAATGTCGGGCTCGGCTTCGCGATTCCCATCGACCGGGCACGGCGCATCGCGGAGGACCTGCTGCGGACACGCCGGGTGCGGCGCGCGTGGGTGGGGCTGACCGTGGACGCGTTCGAGCCGAACCGCTGGGGACGCAGCCGCAACGTCGTGATCGCCAGCGTGGTACCGGGCTCGGCCGCGGAGGCGGCCGGGCTGCGCGCCGGCATGCGCGTGGTCTCGGTGAACGGGCGCGAGGTGCATTCCGTGCTGGACTGGGAAGCCCGCCTGCTGGACGCGCGCACCGGCGAGCCGCTCGCGCTGGTCGTGGCCGACAACGGCCGCGAGCGCACGGTTCGCGTGGCCACCGAGGATCTGCCCTCCCTGGCCGCCGAGCGGGTCAGCGCACTCGACGAGTTCCAGCTGATCACGCTGACGCCGGCCATCCAGGCCGAGCGCCAGCTGGTGAGCGACCGGGGCGCGCTGATCGTGGACCTCGCGCCGGGCGCGCAGCGGGTCGGGCTGCGCACCGGGGACGTGATCGTGCAGATCAACCGCATGGACGTGCGCAGCGCCGAAGAGGCCGCGACACTGCTGCGGCGACTGGCGAACGCCCGCGCTGCGGTGCGACTCACGCTGGAGCGAAGCGGCACGTACGTATCGGTCTCCTTCTATTTCGGAGGCTAGGTGAGCGACGACGCGCGGCCCGAAATCGTGGAAGCGCCTCCGGAGAGCTACCGCAATCCGCTGGTGGAGCGCTACGCGTCGCGCGAGATGAGCGCGATCTTCTCGGAGCGCTTCAAGTTCGTGACCTGGCGGCGGCTGTGGCTGGCCCTGGCCGAGAGCGAGCGGGAGCTTGGCCTCGCGATTCCGGAGTCGGCGACCGCGCAGATGCGCGAGCGACTCGACCACATCGACCTGCAGAGTGCGGCGGCGCTGGAGCGGCGGTTGCGGCACGACGTCATGGCGCACGTCCACCACTTCGGCGAGGTGGCGCCGGAGGCGCGGGCGTTCATCCATCTGGGCGCGACCAGCGCGTACGTGACGGACAACACCGAGCTGCTGCAGATCCGGGAGGGACTCCAGCTGGTCCGGCGTCGCCTGCTCGCCTGCATCGCCGCGCTCGCCGACTTCGCACGCGAGCATCGGGCCCTGCCCTGTCTGGGCTTCACCCACTTCCAGCCGGCCCAGCCGACCACGGTCGGCAAGCGCGCCGCGCTCTGGATCCAGGACCTGCTGCTCGACCTCGAGGAAGTGGCGCACCGGCTGGCGACGTTGCGCTTCCGCGGCGTGCGCGGCACGACCGGCACGGAAGCCTCCTTCCTGGAACTGTTCGAGGGCGATGGTGCGAAAGTCGACCGGCTGAACGAGCTGATCGCCGCGAAGCTCGGCTTCGAGCGCCTTTACGGCGTGACCGGCCAGACGTACCCACGCAAGGTCGATTACGCGTACCTGGCCACGCTCGCCGGCATCGCGGCATCGGCATCGAAGCAGGCTCACGACCTTCGCCTGCTGCAGCACCTGAAGGAGATCGAGGAGCCGTTCGAGACGGAGCAGATCGGCTCGAGCGCGATGGCCTACAAGCGCAACCCGATGCGCGCCGAGCGGATCACGGCGCTGGCCCGCCACGTGATCGTGCTGAGCCTCGACCCGGCTTTTACGGCGGCCACGCAATGGCTGGAGCGCACGCTGGACGACTCGGCGAACCGGCGCATCGCCATCCCGGAGGCGTTCCTCGGAGTGGACGCGATCCTGCTGCTGCTGCACAACGTCAGCGCGGGGCTGGTGGTGCGCCCGGCCGTGATCGCGCGACACCTGGAGGAGGAGCTGCCCTTCATGGCGACGGAAGCGATCCTGATGCAGGCGGTACGACAGGGCGGCGACCGGCAGACACTGCACGAGCAGATCCGCCGCCACTCGATCGCAGCTGCGGAGCGGGTCAAGGATCATGGCGAGCGCAACGACCTGGTGGAGCGCATCGCCGCCGACCCCGGGTTCGGCCTGGGAGCCGCGGAGCTCGCGCGTTTGCTCGACCCGGTACGCCATACCGGGCGTGCGGCCGAGCAGGTCGATCGCTTTCTCGCGGAGCAGGTCGCGCCCGTGCTGCACGGGCACCGGAGTGATGACGGGATACCGGAGCTGAAGGCATGACGAAGCAGGCCGTAGCGCAATCGACGCTGCCGCTGCCGCTGGTGGCGCGCGGCAAGGTGCGTGACGTGTACGCGGTGGACGCCGACCGGCTGCTGCTGGTCGCGACCGACCGGATCAGCGCATTCGACGTGGTGCTGCCGCAACCGATTCCCGACAAGGGTGCGGTGCTCACGCAGCTGACGGCGTGGTGGCTCGAGCAGATGCAGACCATCACGCCGCACCACCTGATCAGCGCCGACGCGGCCGAGATTGCCCGCGCGGTGCCCCAGCTGGCAACCGCGGACGGGTGGCAGCGGCGCTCGATGCTGGTGCGGCGCACGCGCGTCGTGCCGTTCGAGTGCGTCGTACGCGGCTACCTGAGCGGCTCGGCCTGGAGCGAGTACCGGCGCCAGGGCACGCTGGCGGGGGAGACGCTTCCCGAGGGGCTGCTGGAGAGCGAGCGGCTCGACCCGCCCATCTTCTCGCCCGCGACCAAGGCGGAGTCGGGCCACGACGAGAACATCAGCTATGGGCGTCTCGAGCAGGAAGCCGGTGCCGAGCTGGCCGCCGAGCTGCGCCGGCGCAGCCTGGCGATCTACCAGCGCGGCCGCGACATCGCGGAGCGCTCGGGGATCATCCTGGCCGACACCAAGTTCGAGTTCGGGCGGCTGCCTGACGGTACGCTCATCCTGATCGACGAGGTACTGACACCCGATTCGTCGCGCTTCTGGCCGCAGGAGAGCTACGCGGCCGGTCGCGGGCAGCCGTCGCTCGACAAGCAGCCGGTGCGCGATTTCCTCGAGGAGCTCGTGCAGCAAGGCAGGTGGAACAAGGAACCGCCCCCGCCGCAGCTCACCGATGAGGTCGTGCGCACGACGTCGGAACGCTACCGCGACGTGTTCCGCCGGCTCACCGGAGTGTCGCTGGACGAGTTCCCGGACCGGGCGGGCACGGCGCGAGGTCCCGCGTGAGGCCGGTCCGCCCGCTGCAGCGCGGCATCATCATCCTGCCGAGCGCGCTCACCCTCGCCAACCTCTTCTTCGGCGTCTGGGCGATCGTGTCCGCGGCCCGCGGCGACTTCGAGCGGGCCGCATGGCTGATCGTGTGGGCCGCGATCGCGGACACCCTGGACGGGCGGGTGGCGCGGCACACGCAGACGGGGAGCCGCTTCGGCGAGGAGCTTGACTCGCTGGTGGACGCGATCAGCTTCGGGGTGGCCCCGGCGATGATCATGTTCCACCTCTTCCTGAACGAGGGCTGGGGCTGGATCGCGGCGTTCTTCTACCTGAGCAGTGCCGTGATCCGGCTGGCGCGCTTCAACGTCGAGCAGGCGGGCCACGCGAAGGTCGCGTTCCACGGGCTGCCCTCCCCGACGGCCGGCATGACGCTGGCCACGTTCTACCCGTTCAGCCAGACCGCATTCTTCGCGACGTACCTGGGCGCCTGGAAGTGGCCCGAGCTGATGATCGCGCTGATGATCGTGCTGGCCATGCTCATGATGAGCCACGTGCTCTATCCGGTCGTACCGAAGTTCGGGTTCCGGACGCGACGCGGCATCCTGAACGGGCTGTTCATGCTGACCATGGTGACGCTCGCCATCACCATCCCGTCGCTCTTCTTCTTCCCGGCGCTGATGGGCTACATCGCCTACGGCGTCCTCAAGTCGCTGCTGCTCGGGCTGTTCGAGCGGCTGCCGGACGAGGACCCGATGCTGGACGAGGAGGAGCCGGACGAGGCGGGCGCGGAGCTGCGCGAGATCGACTACCGGGAGCTGTCGCCGCGACACAGCCGGCTGAGCCGGGCCCGGCAGCGACTGCGTCGTCCGGGCGTGCCCCGGGTTCAGGATACCACCGACCAGGAGGATCTGCGGTGACGGGATACCAGGCGGAAGTGCGCATCACGCCGCGCGCGGGGCTGCTCGATCCGGAGGGCAAGGCGGTGGAGCACGCGCTGCACTCGCTCGATTTCGGTGCGGTCGAGGACGTGCGGGTCGGCCGACTGGTGCGGCTGCAGGTGCGTGCCCCCTCGGAGGCGGCCGCGCGCACGCAACTGGATGAGATGTGCCGGAAGCTGCTCGCCAACCCGGTGACCGAAGATTACGAGATCACGCTCCAGGTGCACTGATGAACGTCGTGATCGTAACGTTCCCCGGCTCCAACTGCGACTACGATTGCTACAAGGCGCTCAACGACGTGGTCGGGGCGCGGGCGCGCTTCGTGTGGCATCGCGAGACCGAGCTCGGCGACTGCGACGGGGTGGTGCTGCCGGGCGGCTTCAGCTACGGCGACTACCTGCGCGCCGGCGCGATCGCACGCTTCAGCCCGATCATGCCCGCGGTGCAGCGCTTCGCGGAGGCGGGCGGACCGGTGCTCGGCATCTGCAACGGCTTCCAGGTGCTGTGCGAGGCGCACATGCTGCCGGGCGCGCTGGTGCGCAACCGTTCGCTGCAGTTCCAGGGCGAGCGGGTGTGGGTCCGGGTGGAGCGCAACGACACGCTGTTCACACGCGAGTATCGAGCCGGCCAGCGGCTGCACCTGCACATCGCGCACGGCCAGGGCAATTACGTCGCGGACGAGGCCACGCTGGCGCGCCTCGAGGCGGAGCGTCGGGTGGTGTTCCGCTACGTGGACGAGCACGGCGAAGCCACCGACGCCGGCAACGCGAACGGCTCCATGAACAACATTGCCGGGATCATCAACGAGGCCGGGAACGTGCTCGGCCTGATGCCGCACCCGGAGCGCTCGGTGGAGGCGCTGCTCGGCTCGACGGACGGCCTGCCGCTGTTCCGGTCGCTGGCGGCGCATCTGAGCAGCGTGGGAGCGTGATGACGGACGACCTGAAGTCCCGGAACCACCAGGGGGGCGCCCGATGAGCGCGGGCACGACGTCGCAGGCGAAGCCGGGTCGGGCCGCACCGGCGCCGCGCCCGGGCGATCCGCCGATCACGCCGGAACTGGTCGCGGATCACGGCCTGAGCGCGGAGGAGTACGCGAAGATCCGCGACGCGCTCGGACGTGATCCGACCTACACCGAGCTGGGGGTGTTCAGCGCGCTCTGGTCGGAGCACTGCGGCTACAAGAACTCGCGGCCGCTGCTGCGGCAGCTGCCCACGAGGGCGCCCTGGGTGCTGCAGGGCCCGGGCGAGAATGCGGGCGTGATCGACATCGGTGACGGGTACGCGCTCGCGTTCAAGATCGAATCGCACAACCATCCCTCCGCTGTCGAGCCATACCAGGGCGCCGCCACCGGCGTGGGCGGCATCCTGCGCGATGTCTTCACCATGGGCGCGCGGCCGATCGCGGTGCTCGACGCGCTGCGCTTCGGCTCGCTCGAGCGGCCGCGCGTTCGCTACCTGTTCGGGGGCGTGGTCAGGGGCATCGGCGACTACGGCAACTGCGTAGGCATCCCGAACCTGGGCGGCGACGTCTACTTCGACGACGCCTACGAGGGCAATCCGATCGTGAACGCGATGGCGATCGGGCTGATGAAGACCGAGGAGCTGATCCGCGGGTATGCCTCCGGCCCCGGCAATCCCATCCTGGCGGTGGGCGCCCGTACCGGCCGCGACGGCATCCACGGCGCCACGTTCGCGAGCGAGGAGCTGTCCGAGGAGACCGAGTCGAGCCGGCCGCAGGTGCAGGTCGGCGACCCGTTCACCGAGAAGCTGCTGCTGGAGGCATCGCTCGAGCTGATCCGCAGCGGCCACATCGTCGGCATCCAGGACATGGGCGCGGCCGGGCTGGCCTCCTCGTCCAGCGAAATGGCCGCGCGCGCGGGCACGGGCGTGGACATCGACGCGGCGCTGGTACCGGTGCGCGAGAGCGGCATGACGCCTTACGAGATCCTGCTCTCGGAATCGCAGGAACGCATGCTCGTGGTCGCAAAGGCGGGCCACGAGGATGCTGTGAAGCGGATCCTCGAGAAGTGGGAGCTGGATGCGGCGGTGATCGGGCGGGTCACGGATGACGGACTCTACCGGGTGCGCGAGCACGGCGTCGTCGTCTGCGAGATCCCGGGTGAGCCGCTCGTCACCGGCTGCCCCACGTACGTGCGGGAAGCGCGCGAGGCGGCGGAGGTGCGCCGCCTGCGGGCCTGGCGCGCCACCGACCTGGATACGCAGGCGACGTCGGCGGATCCGGCCGGCGCCCTGCTCGAGCTGCTGGCGTCGCCGACGATCGCCTCCAAGCGCTGGGTGTACAACCAGTATGACACGACCGTCCGCACGAACACCGTGCTCGGTCCGGGCGGCGACGCGGGCGTGCTGCGCATCCGGGGCACCAGCAAGGGCATCGCGGCGACGGTGGATTGCAACGGCCGCTACGTGTACCTGAATCCGCGGCGCGGTGCCCAGATCGCGGTCGCGGAAGCCGCGCGCAACCTGGTCTGCGTCGGCGCCCGGCCGCGCGCCGTCACGAACAACCTGAACTTCGGCAATCCGCTCAAGCCGGAGGTCTACTACCAGCTGCGGGAGGCGGTGGCCGGGATGGGCGAGGCGTGTGCCGCGTTCGACACGCCGGTGACGGGCGGCAATGTGTCGCTCTACAACGAGAACCCGCGCGGCGCGATCTACCCCACTCCGGTGATCGGCATGGTGGGCGTGCTCGACGATGTGAGCACCTGCGTGCCGGCCACGTTCCGCGAGGCGGGCGATGCGATCGTGCTGCTCGGCCGCAACACGCCCGAGCTGGGCGGCTCCGAGTACCTGAAGGTGCGGCACGGGCTGGTGGCGGGTGACGCGCCCGCGGTCGACCTGCGGGGCGAGAAGGCGCTGCAGGAGAGCATGCTCGAGATTGCGGCGGCCCGGCTCGCGCGGAGCGCGCACGACTGCGCCGAGGGCGGGCTCGCGGTATGTCTGGCCGAATGCGCGATCGGGGGTGAGCGGCTGCTGGGCGCGGACGTGAGCCTGGACGACGAGCTGCTGCCAGCCGCGCTCCTGTTCGGCGAGGCCCAGGGACGGATCGTGCTCTCGTGTGCGAGCGCGGCAGTCGCGGGCGTGCTCGACATCGCGGAGCGGCACGGCGTGCCGGCGCGCGCAATCGGCACGGTCACGACGGACGGGTTCCGGATCACCATGCCGGACGCGTCGCTGGAAGTCGACAGTGCGACGATCGCGGAGGCATGGCACACGGCCATCCCGCGAATCATGGAGCGGAGTGCCGGCGGGGAGTGACGCCGCCGGCCTCCAGTGAAGGACGGATATGTGCGGTATCGTGGGAGTAGCGGGCGTCGAGCTGGCCGCCGAGGTGGCCTACCTCGGCCTGTACGCACTGCAGCACCGCGGCCAGGAAGCCGCCGGCATAGCGGCGGTCGGTCCGGACGGTCGCACCCGGCTGCGCCGCGCGCACGGGCTGGTGGTGGAGGGGTTCCACGACCACGACCTGGCCGAGCTGCCCGGGGCGACCGCACTCGGGCATACGCGCTACTCGACCGCCGGCGGACCCGGCCTGGTGAACGCCCAGCCCATCCTGGTGCGTTACCACTCCGGCGACCTTGCCGTCGTACACAACGGCAACCTGACGAACGCGAACACGCTGCGCGACCAGCTCGTACTCGACGGTGCCCTGTTCCAGACCACGGTGGACACCGAGGTGATCGTGCACCTGATCGCGCGCTCGCGCGCCTCGGGTATCGAGGGCCAGGTGCGTGATGCGCTGGCGCAGCTGACGGGCGCGTTCTCGGTACTGATCACGGTCGGCGATACGCTCTTCGCTGCCCGCGACCCGTGGGGGTACCGGCCGCTCGTGATGGGCCGCAAGGACCAGGGCTTCGTGTTCGCGAGCGAGAGCTGCGCCCTCGACCTGGTCGCCGCCGACCAGCGCTATGCGCTCGAGCCCGGCGAGGTCCTGTGCATCCGCGGCCGCAGCATCGAGCGGCTACCCCCGCTCACCGGCGCGGAACGTCCCGCCCCCTGCATCTTCGAGCTGGTCTACTTCGCGCGCCCGGACTCCCAGGTCTGGGGCGCGAGCGTGGACCGGGCCCGGCGCGCGTTCGGGCGGCAGCTGGCGCGCGAGCACCCGGCGACGGCGGACTGTGTCTTCAGCGTGCCGGACTCCTCCAACTCGGCCGCGCTCGGCTATGCGGAGGAGAGCGGCATCCCGCTGGAGCTGGGCCTGATCCGCAATCACTACGTGGGCCGCACGTTCATCCACCCGACGCAGCAGGGGCGCGATTTTC
Source organism: Longimicrobiales bacterium (assembly GCA_035461105.1). Classification (GTDB taxonomy): domain Bacteria; phylum Gemmatimonadota; class Gemmatimonadetes; order Longimicrobiales; family RSA9; genus VEPF01. The sequence goes on from DATHVV010000183.1 coordinate 50,054, forward strand.
GCGTACGGATCAAGTACAACGCGGTCCGCGAAGTCGTCGCCGGCAAGAGCGTCATCATGATCGACGATTCGCTGGTGCGCGGCACCACGAGCCGCGGCCTGATCGCGCTGGTGCGCGAGGCCGGAGCGCGCGAAGTGCATTTCCGGGTCGCCTCGCCGCCGGTCACGCATCCGTGCTACTACGGCATCGACATGCCGACCCGAGAGGAGCTGATCGGCGCGCGCCTGTCGGTCGAGGAGATCCGCCAGCACCTGAACGTCGACTCGCTCGGTTACCTCTCGCTCGAGGGGATGCATGCTGCGGTCGCGGAGCACGGCCCGTTCTGCGACGCCTGCTTCTCGGGCAACTACACGGCGCCGCTCGTGGACCTGCAGTACGGCCGCGGGATCGAGCCCCACTGCTGAGCCCGCGCGCGGAAACGCGCCCGGAGGCGGCTGCCGGCGGGCGCGCGCGCGGCTAGGATCCGGAGGCCGGCGCCGAGCGGCCGGTGATGTTCCTGGTTGAGCAATCCTCGACGCAACGGAGTCTTCATGCCGAAACGCTTCGTCTACCGGTTCGGGAACGGCATCGCGGATGGCACCCGCGAGGATCGCGTCCTGCTGGGCGGCAAGGGTGCCAATCTGGCCGAGATGACGCGCATCGGCGTGCCGGTGCCGCCCGGCTTCACGATCACCACCGAAGTCTGCCGCTTCTTCCTGCGCGAGCAGCGCTACCCGGAGGGTCTGATCGAGGAGGTGACGCACTCGATCCGCGAGCTGGAGCAGGCCACCGGCAAGTCGTTCGGCGGGCGCGATCGGCCGTTGCTGGTGTCGGTGCGCAGCGGGGCGTCGGTGTCGATGCCGGGGATGATGGAGACGATCCTCAACCTGGGGCTGAACGAAGGCACGGTGCAGGCGCTCGCGGACGCCGCGGGCGATGCCCGCTTCGCGTTCGATTCCTACCGTCGCTTCGTGCAGATGTACAGCGATGTCGTGCTGGGCGTACCGGCGCGCGAGTTCGAGCGACTGCTGGAGGATGCGAAGCGCACCCATGCGGTCGCCGAGGACATGCAGCTCTCGGCGGACGCACTACGCGGCCTGGTCGCGCAGTTCAAGGCGCTGGTACGCGAGCGCACCAACGAGCCGTTCCCGGAGGATCCCGAGGAGCAGCTCTGGGGCGCGATCGAGGCGGTGTTCCGGTCGTGGCACGTGGAGCGCGCGATCGCGTACCGCCGAGTCCACGGCATCCCGGACTACCTGGGCACGGCCGTGAGCATCGTGTCGATGGTATATGGCAACATGGGCGATGATTCGGGCACGGGCGTCGCCTTCACGCGTCACCCCTCGACCGGTGAGAAAATGTTCTTCGGCGAGTTCCTGCTGAATGCGCAGGGGGAGGACGTGGTCGCGGGCATCCGCACGCCGGTATCGATCGACGAGATGATCCGGCAGCTGCCCGGTGCGTACGAGCAGCTGCACGCCGTGCAGGAGCGCCTGGAGCAGCATTTCCGGGAGATGCAGGACCTCGAATTCACGGTCGAGCAGGGGCGTCTCTACCTGTTGCAGACCCGCACCGGCAAGCGCACGGCGCGGGCGGCGCTGCGAATCGCGGTGGACATGGTGAACGAGGGACTGATCGATGAGGCGGAGGCGGTGCGCCGGGTCGATCCGGCGCAGCTCGACCAGCTGCTGCATCCGCGACTGGACCCGGCCGCGGAGGTCGTGCTGCTGGTCACGGGGCTGCCGGCATCGCCGGGCGCGGCGAGCGGTCAGGCGTGCTTCGACCCCTCGCTGGCCGCGGAGCGCGCCGCGCAGGGCGAGCCGGTGATCCTGCTGCGGGAGGAGACGTCGCCGGACGACTTCCACGGTATGGTCGCGGCGCGGGCGGTGGTCACGGCGCGCGGCGGCATGACCTCGCACGCGGCGGTGGTGGCGCGCGGCATGGGCAAGTGCTGCGTGGTCGGGGCGAGCGAGCTGCGCATCGATCACGAGGCGGGCTGCTGCAGCGCGAACGGACACGAGGTGCGGGACGGGGAATGGCTGACGGTGGACGGCACGACGGGCCGGGTGCTGCTCGGCCAGGTCGCGACGGTGGAGCCGGAGCTGAGCGAGGACTTCGGGACGCTGATGCAGTGGGCGGATGGTTTCCGCGCGCTGCGCGTGCGTGCGAACGCCGATACCTCGGCTGACGCGCGCAAGGCGCGCGAGTTCGGGGCCGAGGGGATCGGACTGTGCCGCACCGAGCACATGTTCTTCGAGCCGGAGCGGATCCAGGCCATGCGCGAGATGATCCTGGCGGAGAACGGCGAGCAGCGACGCCTGGTGCTGGCCCGGCTGCTGCCCATGCAGCGCGACGACTTTGCCGAGATCTTCCGGGCGATGGACGGCTTGCCGGTCACGATCCGGCTGCTCGATCCCCCGTTGCACGAGTTCCTGCCGCGCACGCGCGAGGAGATGGACCAGTTCGCGGAGAGCGCCGGGATCGCGCGCGCGGCGGTGGCCCGGCTGGTGGAGAAGCACCGCGAGGCGAATCCGATGCTCGGGCACCGGGGAGTGCGCCTCGGCATCAGTTATCCGGAAGTCACCGAGATGCAGGCGCGCGCGATCTTCGAGGCGGCCGTGCAGGTCTCGCAGGAAGGGGTGCGCGTGATCCCGGAGATCATGGTGCCGCTGGTGGCGGACGAAGCCGAGCTGTCGGTGCAACGCGAGATCGTGGTCCGCGAGGCGGAGGCGGTAATGGACGGTGCGGGCATCCGCCTCCACTACCTGGTCGGCACCATGATCGAGTTGCCGCGGGCCGCACTCATGGCCGCGGAGATCGCGAAGTACGCCGAGTTCTTCTCGTTCGGCACGAACGACCTGACGCAGCCCACGTTCGGCATCTCGCGCGATGACGCGGCCAGCTTCATGCCCCTCTACATCGAGCGCGGCATCTTCAAGGACGACCCGTTCCAGGTGCTCGACATGGACGGTGTCGGCCAGCTGATCCAGATGGCGACGTGGGAGGGGCGACAGCGCCGGGTCGGGCTCAAGGTGGGGATCTGCGGCGAGCACGGCGGCGAGCCGCGCTCGGTCGAGTTCTTCCACGAAACCGGCCTGGATTACGTCTCGTGCTCGCCGTTCCGCGTGCCGGTGGCGCGGCTGGCGGCCGCGCATGCGGCGTTGCGCAGTCCGCGCCGCGCGTCCCTGCAGGCAGAGTTGCGGGTGCACCAGGCGGAATCGCGCGGTGCCGAGGCGGCGCTGGCGCGGACCCGGGTTGCCCACCCCAACCTGGCCGGATAAATTCTGGCCATGGAGGGCCTGACCTGCTCGAAGAAGTCGACCCGAGCGACCGCGTGCCGGTCGCTCGGGTTCGTTTTTGCCGCGACGCTGTTCGGGTCCGGGTGCGCGAGCGCGCCTGCGGGCCCGCCGGTTCCAGCCCAGCCAGCGATGGCGAGCGCGGCCACGGTGGAGCTGGTGCTGCTGGGCACCACCGACGTCCACAACCGGCTCTACCCGTACGACTATTACACGGGCGAGGCGACGTCGCACGGGCTCGCGCTGCTCGCGCCCGCGATCGACAGCATCCGCGCGGCGCACCCCGGGCGCGTCTTTCTGTTCGACTCCGGCGACCTGCTGCAGGGCAACCCGCTCGGCGCCCTGCACGCGCGTCTGGCGCCCGGCCGGCTCCACCCGGTCGCCCGCGCCATGAACCTGCTCGGCTACGACGCGGCCGCGATCGGCAACCACGAGTACAACTACGGCCTCGCCCTGCTCGACACGGTGCGGGCGCAGGCGCGCTTCCCGTTCGTCAGCGCGAACGTCTTCGAGCACGGCACCGATCGCCACGCTCACGCGCCCTGGGTGCTGCTGCCGCACGAGGCGGCGCCCGGCGACACGGTGCTGATCGGCGTCACCGGCAACACCCCGCCGGGAGTGCACCTGTGGGACGGCGCCCACGTGGCAGGCGTGCTTGAGTTCCGCGACGTGGTCCCTGCCCTGCACGCAGCCGTGAGTGAGCTGCGCCGGCGCGGCGCCGACGTGGTGGTCGTGCTCTCCCACGGCGGGCTCGAGGGGACGAGTTACGATACCGCCGGGACCGGGCTGGCGGCGGAGAACGTGGCGGCCCGGGTCGCCCGCGAGGTTTCCGGGATCGACGTCATGTTCCTGGGACACACGCACCGCGAGCTGGCCGACACGACGATCAACGGGGTGCTGCTCACGCAGGCCCGGCAGTGGGCGGGCAGCCTGGCGGTGGCCACGCTCCGGCTGCAACGACACGGTCCGGGCGACTGGCGGGTGGCGGCGAAGCAGGGTCGGCTGGTCAGCGCGACCGGCCGGGCGCCGGACCGGGCTTTCCTGGATTCGCTGCGCTGGGAGCACGAGCGGACGGTGGAGCACGTGAGCGCGCGCATCGGTCGTGCCACCGCCGCGCTGCCGGTCCGGGAGGGACGGGTCCGCGACACGCCCGTGCTCGACTTCATGAACGAGGTGCAGCGACGCGCCGCGGGCGCCGACCTGTCGGCGAATGCCGCGTACCGGCTTGGTGCCGGCCTCCCGGAGGGCGACATCACGGTGGCGGATGTGGCGGCGCTCTACCCGTACGACAACACGCTGCGGGCGGTACGGATCAGCGGCGCCCAGCTGCGCGCGTACCTGGAGAAGTCGGCTGAGTACTACGCCCCACCGGGCGCCGCCACGGTCACCAATTTCGACGTGCCCGGCTACAACTTCGACATCGTGAGCGGCGTCGATTACACGCTGGACGTGAGCCGTCCGGTCGGGCAGCGGGTCACGCGCCTGGAGCGGGCGGGCCGGTCGATCGCAGCGCACGACAGCTTCACGCTGGCGTTGACGAATTACCGGCAGGGCGGCGGCGGCGGGTTCGCCATGATCGCCAGCGCACCGGTGGTATACGACCGGCAGGAAGACATCCGCGAGCTGCTGATCGAGGAGATCCGCCGCCGCGGCACGATCGATCCCGCGGAGTGGTTCGAGCCGAGCTGGGAGCTGGTGCCGGCGGAGGCGGCCGAGCGGGCCCTCGCCGAGCAGACCGCGCGCGAGGCGCCGCGCGCGGCGCGTTCCGATCCGACGCGCCCCCGCCTGCGGGTGATCGCCGGCAATGACTTCCATGGCCGGCTCGAGCCGGAACGGCCCTCGTGGGCGAACGGTCGCCAGGTGGGCGGCGCCGCGGCCCTGGCCTCGTTCTACCGCCACGAGGCGGCGGGCTTCGGGGGCGCACCCGTGCTGCTGCTGGACGGCGGCGATGTCATGCAGGGCACGCCGATCTCGAACCTGACGCAGGGTCGCAGCACCATCGACTTCTTCAACCTGGTCGGCTACGACGGCGCCGCGCTCGGCAACCACGAGTACGACTGGGGCATCGCGACGCTGCAGGAGCGCATCGAGCAGGCGGAGTTCCCCTGGCTGTCGGCGAACACGCTGGTCGCAGGCGCCGACACCGCGCCGTCCTGGATTCGCCCCACGGCGATCATCACGGCCGGCGGCCTGCGCATCGGGCTGATCGGCCTCAGCACCGAGAGCACGCCGTTCACCACGAAGGCCGAGAACGTGCGCGGCCTGCGCTTCATCGATGGCGCGGCGACGCTCGATCTCTGGGTGCCGCGGCTGCGCGCCCAGAACGTCGATTTCGTCATTGCGGTGGCCCATGCGGGCGGCGTCTGCGAGCAGGAGACGCGGGACTGCCGCGATGAGATCATCGACTGGGCGCGCGGCACGACGGAGCGTCCCGACCTCATCGTGGCCGGCCACACTCACCAGGTCGTGCGCACGGTCGAGAACGGCATCCCGATCATCGAAACCGGCGCTTACGGCACGCGTTACGGCATCGTGGACCTGGAGCGGGTCAGCCCGGACTCGGTGGACGTGTGGATCCGGGGCACGCCGACCACGTTCGTCGACCTGGTGGAGCCGGACAGCGCGGCCGCCGCGCTGGTCGCGCGCTACGCGGCAGCGATCGCACCGCAGGTGGAGCAGGTCGTGGCGCGCACCGCCGAGCCGATCCCGCGGGGCGCCGGGGAGCACCCGGTCGGCCGGCTGATCGCCGACGCGCAACGCTGGGCTACCGGCGCCCAGATCGCGATCATGAACAACGGCGGGGTACGCGCCGCGCTCGATTCCGGCACGGTGACCTGGGGCAAGGTCTACCAGGTCCACCCCTTCGGCAACCTGCTGATCAAGCTGCAGCTCACCGGCGCGCAGGTGCGCGAAGCGCTCGAGCACGCGGTGCGCGCCCGGGAGCCGCGCGCCCAGGTGAGCGGCCTCACCGCCTACTACGACACCACTGCCGCAGCCGGCCAGCGGCTGCTGAGCGTACGGCTGGACAATGGCGCACCGCTGGAGACGGACGCCGTCTATACCGTGGTCGTGAACGACTTCCTGGCGGGCGGCGAAGGCGATGGCTTCGGCGTATTCGGTCGGGCCCTGCACCGCGAGCCCACCGACATCGCCGACCTGGATGCGCTGATCGACTATCTGCGCTCCTTCGCGGGCCCGGTGCCGGCGCCGCGCGACGAGCGACTCCGTCCGGCCGGGGCGCCCTGAGCGGGCCGGTCCCATGAGCGATCTCCTGCCCCGACTGCAGCGGCTGCCCAAGGCGGAGCTGCACGTCCACCTGGATGGCAGCCTGCGCGCAGCCACGCTGGCGGAGCTGGCTCGCGACTGCGGCCACGTGCTGCCGGTGACCGAGCCGGCGGCGCTCGAGCGCTACATGCACGTGACCGACGCGCGCGACCTGGTCGATTACCTCGATCGCTTCCAGATCACGCTCGCGGTCATGCAGACGGCCGCGGCGCTCGAGCGAATAGCGTTCGAGCTCGCCGAGGACACCGCGCGCGAAGGGGTGCGCTACATCGAGGTGCGCTTCTGTCCGGTGCTGAACACGCACGGCGGCATGACCTCGCACGATGCCGTGGAAGCGGCGCTCCGGGGCCTGCGCCGGGCCGAGAAGGACCTGGGCATTCGCACGGCCCTGATCGTGTGTGCGCTGCGCAATCTGGACCCCAAGGTCTCGCTGCAGATGGCCGAGGTGGCGGTCGACTTCCGCGACCGCGGCGTGGTCGCGTTCGACCTGGCCGGCGCCGAGAACGGCAACCCGCCGAGCGAGCACATCCAGGCGTTCCAGTGTGCCGCCGACGCGAACCTGCCGATCACGATTCACGCGGGCGAAGCGTTCGGCACGCCCTCGATCCACGAGGCCGTCCACTACTGCCACGCCCGGCGCATCGGCCACGGCACCCGCCTGTTCGAGAATCCCGAGCTGATGCGCTTCGTGAACGACTTCCGCATCCCGCTCGAGATCTGCCTCACCTCGAATGCGCAGACGCGCGCCGTGACCGCGATCTCCGAGCACCCGCTCCGTCTCTACTACGACCAGGGCATGCTGGTCACGCTCAACACGGACAATCGGCTGATGAGCGCGACCACGGTCAGCAACGAGTACCTCCTCGCCCACACCGAGCTGGGCTTCGGCTGGGACGAGCTGTGCGAGCTGGCACTGATGTCGTTCGAGAGCGCGTTCCTGCCGTGGGCGGAGAAGCAGGCACTGCTGCAACAGGCCCAGGCGGAGATCGCGATGCTCTAGCGGACGC
>DATHVV010000184.1:0-4884 GCA_035461105.1 Longimicrobiales bacterium
AGGAGCTCTACTGGATCGTGGCCAACGCGCGGGCAGCGGGCGCGTCCGCCCTGCCATTGCACATCTTCCCGGCGCGTCTCGTCGGGAGGAACGAAGACGTCCTGGAGCGGGAAGGCGCGGCACGACCCGAGGTGGCCCGCTTCTGGAACGAGCTCCGTCCTGCCTTCAACTACTTCGAGACAACCCGCACGGTCCCGCTGATGAGGATAGCCGGGCAGCGCTACATGATCGATACGCCGCTCGGCGTACCGCTCGCCGGCGAGGTGCAGGGCCGGCCGCAGCACGGCGGGGAGGCACCGGCTCCGACTCCGACGTCGGTTGCGGCGCGTCTCTGTCCGGGGGCCGTTCCCGGCTGCTGATCCGGCGGCGCAGGGGCAGGGCCATGGCGGAAGCGGTCATGGCCGCCCTCGGAGGACTCACGAACTGAGGCGCTCGCGTTCCGCGAACCGCAGCACCAGCGCGGGGAAGCGCGGATCCTGCCGCAGGGCGTCCCAGCGCGGATCCCTGCGCAGCAACGCCGCCGAAATCGCGTTGCCGGCTGCGGGATGATCCACCAGCTGCTCCAGCAGCTCGAACGCCCGGTCGGGCTCGTGCAGACGCGCGTATACCGCTGCGGCGCGCATCATGATATCCTCCTCCGGGGGTCGGCCGGGAAGGTCCGCGAGCTCGAAGCTGCGGGCGATCTCCGCGATGGCCGCCTGCTTCTTCCCGAGCCCCGCCAGTGCGGCTGCCAGCGAAATGCGCAGGTACGGATTGGTCGGGCTCGATTGAATCGACTCCGACAGTGTGGCGCGGGCGTGCTCGTACTCCACGGCAGCACGTGCGGTATCGCCGTTTTCCCAGTGGAGCACGGCGCGGACCAGCGAGCCCGGCAAGTGATAGCCGGTGATGCTTTGTGCTGCCGGGAGGCCCTCGGCGGGTCGCCGTTCGAAGCGCGCTACCAGCACGCGCGCGTGGCTGGCCAGCTGTTCCGCGTCCCAGCCCTCCGGCAGGCGCCGCAGCATGGCCGCCAGCGTATCGGTCGTGCCGCGCCACTTCACGAAGATGTTCCCTTTCAACAGCATCGAATCATAGTCATCGGGCGCCAGCTCGATCATGCGATCGAGGCTGCGTACGGCTTCCTCGTAGCGCCGGAGCCGTACCGTCACGTATGCCAGCTGGATGTTGCGCTTTGGATCGCGCGCCGCCGCCTGCCGCATCTCGGAGAGCGCTTCATCCCAGCGGCCGAGTAATCGGTAGATGTCCGCCAGCGCCGCGTACGTCTCCGGGTTCTCGGGTGCATATTTCCGCGCGAGCTTCGTTTCCGCAAGCGCGCGGGGCAGGTCGTCTTTCAACCGCCAGTAAAAGCCCATGACCAGGCGGGCCTCCCCCAGTTTGGGGTCGATGGCCAGTGCGGCCTCGGCGCCCCGCCGCATGCGCTCGAGTCCCTCGTCCGAGCGGGTTGCAGGATTGAACTGCTCACTGGAGCGGAGATTGGCGAGTCGCGCGTGCGCCAGGGCAAAGTTCGGATCCGCCTCCAGGGCGCGCTGGTAGAGCATTTCCGCCGCGCGCTGCCACTCCGCGTTCCATTCCTGGGCAGTGAAGATGCGCGTCTGGTAATCCTCGGCGCGCTGGAAGAACTCGTATGCGGCTGCGCTGCGGGTGGGCAGCGGCGGCGTTCCGAAGAGTTGCCGTCCGGCGAACGCCGTGCCCGCGAACACCAGCAACGCCGCGGTGGCAATGGCCACCTTCGTCCGTCGCGGACGGCCGTGCAGCCACCGGGTCGCGCGGCCCCGGCGCCGGTAGCGGAAAGCCGGCGCTCGCCCCTGTTCAATGGCGTGGATGTCGGCCGCGAGACGCTGTGCGCTCAGGTAGCGGTGCGCGGGGTCCTTTTGCAGCAGACTGAGGACCAGGTGCTCGACGGCACGCGGAATGTCCTTCCGGAGGGCGGATGGAGCGGGCGGGTCGTCGCTCACGATGGCGTGCGCGACCGCCATCTCGTTCTCGCCGCTGAAGGGCCGCACGCCCGTGAGCATCTCGTACAGGATGACGCCCAGGGCCCACAGGTCCACGCGGGCGTCGATCTCGCCGCCTCGGAGCTGCTCGGGCGCCATGTAGGCCACGGTGCCGAGCATGCGGCCGGACGCGGTGCGACTGAGGTCGGGCGACTTGGCGAGCCCGAAATCGAGCACCTTCACGGCGCCGTCGGCCAGCACCATCAGATTGCCTGGCTTGAGGTCGCGATGGATCACGCTGGCGGCATGGGCGAAGCCCAGGCCTTCGGCGGCCTGGCGCGCGACCTCGAGAGCCCGGGCGAGCGGGAGGGGACCCCCGCCGGCGAGTAACCGCTTCAGGGTTTGGCCGGCGTAGCAGGGCATGGCGATGTACAGCTGCCCCGCTTCTGCCTCACCCGCCTCGTATACCGGACAGAGGTTGGGGTGCTCGAGTCCGCCGGCCAGCCGCGCCTCGCGCAGGAACCTCTCCTTCACACCGACGTCGTCACTCGGGTGCAGGGGCAGCTTGAGCGCCACGACACGCTGGAGGCGGGTGTCGATGGCGCGGTAAACCGCTCCCATGCCACCGGAGCCGATCGGTTCCAGGACACGGAAGTGCGCGACCATCGTTCCGGGCGCGGGTAGCGCTTCGAAAAAACGGTGCGCAGAACCAGACGCGTGCCGGAGCACCGCCGAAACCCCGAAATCCAGGCGGTCGAGTCTCTGCCCGGCCGCGGCATCCGCCTCGAGCAACGCTGCGACCGCTGCCCCGAGCTCCGGGTCCGCTTCGGCAATGGCTGCGAGCCGCTCGTGCCGCTGCGCTGCTTCCAGCTCGACGAGCTCGTCGAACGAACTACGAATCTCGCGCCAGCGGCGCAGATCCAGACTGCTCACGCGTCGTACCTCAGCTCCATTGCGAGCCACGCCCGTGCGGAACGCAGCTGCCGTTTGACCGTACGGGGCGACAGGTCGAGCGCGGCCGCGATCTCATCGATGGACATGCCACCGAAGTAGTGCTGCTCGATGATGCGGCTCTGGCGCGAGTCGACGGACTCCAGCCGGGCCAGGGCCGCGTCGAGCTCCATCACCCTGTCGGTGTCCACGCCCGAGATCCAGACGTCCTCGTGCAGCTCGACCACGGGCGCGCCACCGCCGCGCTTCGCCGCATATCGCGCCCGCGCGTGATCCACGAGGACATTGCGCATGACCCGCGACGCGACCGCCAGGAAGTGGCAGCGGTCCCGCAGGGTCGCTCCGGAACCGGCGGCCAGGCGGAGATACGCCTCGTGCACCAGCGCGGTCGTATTCAGCGAGTGGTCGCCGGGGGCATGGCTGCGCCGCTGATGCGCGAGCTCCCGCAGCCGCTCGTACAGCGTAGGCAGGGCGAGCTGAAGCGCCTCCTCGTCGCCGCCGCTCCAGCGCTGAAGCAGCTGCGTGATGTCGACGGTTGGATCGGGCATGCTGGCACCGGCTGCGGCTTCAAGGCGGGGCTGGACCCCAATGCACCAGGAAGCAAGGTCCGTACACAGGAAGTGTGCGTGGCCCCGGCGGATCCGAATTTCCGATAAGCGAGTGTGAGCGCTCCGACGCGCTCATGAAACCGACGGGTCCCTGGCGCGGAATCGCGGCCGGACCCTGGTGTGATGCTCGGTCAAGGACAGCGGAACCCTGAAAAGCCAGGGACCGCCGGGACAGCTGAGGCGCGGTGAGCCGAAAGACCGCCAGTAAAGCTAACCGCGCGGCGACGGGGCCAGCAACACATCCGGCGATTCGACGCGGCTCGAGAAGTCCGACGCGCGCGCCCCAGGGCTCGATAGCAGCCACGCGCACCCGCCCCAGGACTCGATAGCACCACGCGGACCCACCCCACCGGAGGTACCGATGCTTCACCTGTCACGCTCCATGCCGCCGCTGCCGGGGGCGGTCCTGCTCCTCGCGGGCTCCCTGACTGCAGCAGGCTGTGGCGAGCAACCTCTCGCTCCCGAGGAATTGCCTGTTGCCCTGGTCACCACCGCCGGGACGAGCTATTCGGCCTGGTCGACCGCCATCAACGTGGAGGCCATTGCCGGCACGAGCTCGCTGTTCAACACCGCGGCCCTCGAGGGCTGCCCCTTCGTCAGCCGCGACGGCAGGACGCTCTTCATGGCGTCCACTCGGCCCGACGGCCTGGGCGGCATCGACATCTGGATCGCGACCCGGAAGTCGGCGGATGACCCGTGGGGCGAGCCGGTCAATGCGGGCGAACCGATCAACTCGGCGTACAACGACTTCTGTCCGACCCTGGCGCGAGACGGCCACACCTTCCTGTTCGTGAGCAATCGTCCGGGAGGCTGCGGCGGAGCGGACATCTATACGAGTCGCTATACCCACGGGCGCGGCTTCGAGGAGCCGGTCAACCTCGGTTGCGACGTCAACAGCGCCGCGGACGAGATGAGCCCCTCCCCGCTCCCGAACGACCGCGGCGGCCCCGTTCTCTACTTCTCGAGCTTCAGGGCCGGCGGATTCGCGGCCGATGCACCGGGAGCCACGACCGGGGACAGCGACATCTACCTGAGCGAGTGGCGAGGAGGCCGCTACGGACCCGCGCAGCTGGTGGCAGGCGTCAACAGCGCTGCCGACGATGCGCAGCCCAACGTGAGCGGTGACGGGCTGGAGCTCTACTTCTACAGCACGCGCCCGGGGACCCTGGGCGGCCCGGACATCTACGTGGCAACACGGACGGTCGGTGCCTTGGCCTGGTCCGAGCCGGTCAATCTCGGACCGGCCGTGAACACCGCCGCCGGCGAGACGCGTCCATCGCTCTCCTGGGACGGAACGACGCTGTATTTCGGCTCGCCGCGCGCTGGCGGCGAGGGCAACAGCGACATCTACGTCAGCTTCAGAACGGTCGTACGCTGAGACCGTGGTTCGC
>DATHVV010000185.1:0-18363 GCA_035461105.1 Longimicrobiales bacterium
CGCCACGCGCTCGCGGATCTCGGTCGCATCGTAGCCCGCGGCGTACAGCGCCCCGATCACGGCGCCCATACTGTTGCCGACGACGATGTCCGGGTCGTAGCCGAGGCTGTCGAGGTGCAGCAGCACGCCCACGTGCGCAAGCCCGCGCGCCCCGCCGCCGCTCAGGACGAGCGCCTGTTGGGCCCGTGCGTTGGCAGCCAGCAGTGCGAGCGCGAGCACGACGACCGTCGTGCGGGCCAGGAACCGCGGTCTGGTGTTCACCGCCCGGCAGCCCCTGCAATGGGCGAGCCGGGGAGCGCGCGGGCCGGGGGGGCTGCTACTCACTCCTCATGGCAACCATCGGATCCACGCAAACTTGGAGGCGGTGATGCACCGCGGCGTGAGGGCCCGGAATGCGCCGCTCTGGGACCCCGCCGTCCCGCTCGTGAGTTGTCTCCGCAACGAGCATCACTGCGCTCGAGCAGCGCCTCTCGGTCGATGATGCGACCGTCCTGGATCAGCCACCGAATGCGGCCCACGTTGCGGAGCGTGTCCCGGGCCGCACGCGCGATCTCGTCGTGCACGTCGATGACCGGCACCCTCCCGCGGGAAATCCGAACGCGTGGGCCCCGAGGGCGGACCCCGACTGCGGCTGTCGGACCCTGTCTCTCGATGAGCCGTTTCAGCCGCTGATTCCGCGTATAGAGGCAGTGGTTGAATCCGGATTGAGACCGAGGAGCTGAATCATGTCGCTGGTGAAGTCAGACCCCGTAAGACCGCTCCGCTGGCGCGGGCTGTCGGCCTGGCAGCGTTCCCCGCGGTCGACCGTGATCATCCCCATCATCCTGTCCGCGCTCGCCGCCAGCTGCGGCGGCAATGGCTCGCCGACCATAATCGACCCCCCGCAGCCCGCCACACTCTCCGGTGCGGTGCGCGCAAGTGACACGCAGGCTGCCATCGCGGGGGCCACCGTAGCCGTCGGCGAGGTCAGTGCCGTGACCCAGGCGAACGGATCCTTCCAGCTCCTGAACCTGCCCACCGGCTCCGTGACGGTACAGGCGAGCGCTGCGGGCTTCGATTCCCACTCGCAGTCCATCGCCCTGCAGGCCGGCTCGAACGCGCTGGACGTGACGCTCGCGCGCCGTACGCTCTACGAGTTCGGCGATTTCGCAGCCTACCTCCCCCCGGATGTCTCGAACTATCGCGGGGTGCTCCTTTTCATCCCCGGGTCCCAAGGCGACAGTCGGTACCTGCTGCACGGCCGGCCGGTCGACTGTGCCACCTTCCTGGACTGGTGCCTCATCAGGGGGGACGTACTGGACCGCGCCCTGGTGCTCGCCCGTACTTACGGCCTCGCGCTGATGGCGATGAAGAGCGCTCCCAATGACCCGGCCACCTATGCGTCGATATTCGCCGCCCTGTCGACGCTGGCCGCGCAGAGCGGACGGACACAACTCAGCCAGGCGCCGCTCCTGCTGGTCGGGCATTCACTCGGCGGCTGCGTCGCCTACGGTTTCACCCGGGTGAACAGTGCCCGGGTGATCGGCTTCCTGTCCGGGAAGGGCCAATGTCACGATCCCCTTGGAGCCGGAACGCTCGGAGCCCTGGCAGTGCCGGGCTACTTCTTCATCGGCGAAGAGGATCTACCCTCCCGCGAGGCCAACATCACGGCGGTGTTCGAGCAGAACCGGGCCGCCGGTGCGCCGTGGGCAGTCGCGATCGAGCCGGGCGCGGGGCACCAGGTGCCTCGCGACCTCGGGCTGCAGTTCAGGTGGTTGGATGCGGTGCTGTCGCGCCGGTTGTCCGCATCGGGCACGCTGCAGCCGATCACCGAGGCGTCCGGTTGGCTCGGCAACCGATCGACCTTCGCGATATCCAGCTATGCCGAATACGAAGGCGACGTGCTGCAGGCCAGCTGGTTCCCGAGTGACCAGAACGCGCTCGACTGGCAGGCCTTCGTGCAGGACGGTGGCCCTGAGTAGTGCGCTCGGGAACAGCGCGTTCACCGGTAGGACACAGCACCGATGCCGGGGCGCGGATCAGAGAGCTGAGCCGCATGGCTTCGCCGTTCAGGGGCGACCGACCACCGCTCCCGACCGTCCACTCGCGGGCAGCCAGGCCTCCCACGCCGCGATCACCTCGTCCGCCGTCGCAGGCAGACCCGGCAATCCCGCGAGCGTGTCCGTGTCCCGCGATTCGCCGAGCAAGCGCGCGGCGAGCGCCTGGATCGCACTGGTCCCGCCCGCATCGTACACGAACCCCAGCACCGCGAGCGACTGCGGATAGAACGCCCAGACGGCAGCGTCGTCGGCCGGGAGCGCGGCTCCATCCCGGGCCGCGAGCAGGGCCGGATTGCTGGCCGCGGGATGGGCGCCGGCCAGGATCTCGGGCAACACGCGGAACCGCGGTTCCAGCCGGCGCGCCTGCGCCATGCGGACGCCGCGGTACAGGTCGGACTCCGCCCAGATCGCGACGCCCTCCTCGAACCAGTCGGGCAGAGGCGTGCCGTAGGGGGCGCTTAGGTCGTCGCCGGCGCCGAAGAAGTGGGCGGCGAGGAGCGCGTGCATCGCTTCGTGCGGCAGCACCTCGCGCCACTGCTCCTGGGCCGGCCGGGCCGGATCCGAACCGGTACGCGCGGAGCCGCCGAGCGCCGCGGACGTCGGCCAGTACACGCGGGCGCCGGCGCCGACGTCGCTCACCCGGTACCCCGGCTGCTCGCGCAGCACGATCTCGAGCGCGGGCGCCGCCACGCCGAAAAGATCCTGGAAGCGCGCGCGGGCGACGTCGCACGCGGCGCGCGCCCGGTCCCCGTCGGCCGCGCTGACCGATCCGGTCACGAGACAGGCGCCCGGATCGTGCCGGCCGACCATACTGCTCGCGAGGATCAGCGCGACGGTGAGCAACTTCATCATGCGCGGACTCGACTGCGGAAGGAGCTGCGACCGGGGAGGCCACCTGTTCCTGACTACCCAGCGATCTCATGCCCGTTCCGGCGTGCGGCGGGCGCGGCCATCCGCGCACCCGACACTCTTGGCGGCCGGGGCGCCGCCCTGCATTCTGTACGAGTCTGCCGAATCCGCCTACCTGCCAGGGCGGTACATCCAACCTTCCTTCGCACGCGAGGGCCCGATGAACTGCTGGGCACGATGGCGGCCTGCGGCCGTCCTGACCGGTCTGCTCCTGCTGCCGCTGCCGACGGCCGCGCAGGCGCCGGTGATCACGCCGGAGGGCGATCCCTCCGTCCGCAACGACACCATCTACGCGCTCGCGGTCAACCCGGCCGACTATCCCGAGGATACCGCGGTACTGCTGCTCGATGACGGCGTGCTCCGGATCGAGCGGGACGGCTCCGGCACGCTCACCTACCGCATGGTCGTGCAGCTGCTGCACCCGGACGAGGTCGAGGTCTGGGCGGAGCACACGTTCAGCTTCGACGCGGAGCGCGAGGAGCTGGTGCTCAACTGGGCGCGCGTGCTCGACCTGAACGGCAACGTGATCAGTGCCGAGCCGATCCATCAGCAGATCCTCGACCGGCCGGTACCGGAGCAGTCGCCGGTGTACACGTCGCACAAGCTGCTGCGCATCTCGCTCGGCGGCGTCGCCCCCGGCACGATCGTCGACTACAGCTACACGACCCGGCGCAAGCGCCCGGTGCTCGAGCGCGATTTCGTGAGCGGCTGGTCGATCACTACCGGCCGGCCGACGCTCCGCTCGCGCCTGGTGCTGGACGTGCCCGAGGGCTTCGAGCCGCGCATCAAGGAACGCAACCTGGACTTCGAGCCGGTCGTGCAGGTCGTCGAGGGACGCGTCGTGCGCAGCTGGGCGCGCTCGGACATCGCGAAGCCCGAGCCGCAGCTCTTCGCCGCGGACAGCAACGGCGTGACCATGTCGGTGAGTGCGGTCGGACCGGTCGCCTGGACGGACATCGCGCTCTGGTACGCGGCGCTGGCGAAGGACCGCTACCAGCCGGCGCCCCTGTTCGCCGCGCGCCTCGCCGAGCTCACCCGCGACGCCGGCTCGCGCGCGGACTCGCTGCAGTCGGTCTACAACTGGGTCGCGCAGGAAGTGCGCTACGTCTCGATCTCGCTCGGGATCGGCGGCTACCAGCCGCGCATGCCCGCGGACGTGCTCGCCACCACGTCCGGGGACTGCAAGGACAAGGCGACGCTGTTCGTCGCGCTCGCGCGCGCGCTGGGCTACGAGGCCTACCCGGTGCTCGTTTCCCTGAACGGCAGCCCGGATCGCGACCTGCCGTCGATCTCCCAGTTCGACCACATGATCGCGGCCGTGCGCCTGGACGACCGCTGGCTGTTCGCGGACCTGACCGCGACACTCATCCCCATGGGCGGCGTGCTGCCCGGCGTCGCGGGCGAGTTCGGGCTGCTGGTGCGCGACGACGGCAGCCACGAGGAGATCTCGTTCCCGCCGCTCGTTCCGGGGGAGAATCGCGCGCTCACGCGCCTGACCGGCACGCTCGACGCCGACGGCACGTTCGCCGGCTGGTACGGCAGCGAGATCTCCGGCTACTGGCAGTACCAGCTTCGATCTGCGTTCGCCCAGAACTTCACGCAGCGCGAGCGGCGCGAGCTGGCGAACGGCATCGCGACCCAGGTGTTCGCGAGCGCGACCGCGGACTCGATGGAGGCGTTCGACGGCCTCGACCTGCGCGCCGCTCCGCAGCTGCGCGTCCGGCTCACCGCGGACGCGGTGCTCTCGCCGGCCGCGAACGGGTTCGTGTTCATGCTGCCACTGCCCAACTACGCGTCGCCGCAGCTGGTCGCGCAGCTCAACCGCGAGAGCGAGCGGATCTATCCGTTCGATGTGGCCCAGGTGTTCGGGCCGCGCGAGCAGATCTTCGAGCTGGAGGTGGAGCTGCCGCCCGGCTGGAGCGCCGACCTGCCCGCCGGCATCACCGCCGCGAGCCCGTTCGGGGAGTACGAGTCGAGCTACCGGCTGGAGGGACGGCGACTGCTGGTGCGCCGCGCGATGCGTGGCTTCGAGGGTGTGCGCCCGCCGTCCGAGAAGGCTACACTGGTGGCCTGGCTGCAGGAGCTGGGCAGGGATGACGTGCGCTTCCTGCTGCTGCACCCGCCGGCCGGCGCGACCCACTAGCCCGACGGAAGAAAGCAGAAACGGAGGACAGGATGCGGTCCCGACGTCGTAACAGCTCCACGATCACGCTGCTCGCGCTGCTGCTCGCCGGCACGCTCGCCCGCCCGCTGCACGCGCAGCTCACGCCCGAACAGGTGACCCAGCTCCAGACCGTGTCGGCGGCGGCGCTGAGCCCCGACGCGCGCTGGGTCGCCTATACGCTCACGCAGCCGCGCGCGCCCGAGGAGGACACCATCGCGGGGCAGCGGGCCGCCACCGAGCTATGGGTCGTCGCCGCGGCAGGCGGTACGCCGCGCGCGATCGTGCCGCGGCCGAACAGCGCGACCAGCCCGCAGTGGTCGCCGGACGGGACACAGCTCGCCTTTCTGCACCGCGGGCAGGTGAACGTGGTGCCAGCCGCCGGCGGCGAGCCGCGCGCGATCACCACTGCAGCGACTGCGGTGAGCGCGTATCACTGGTCACCGGATGGCGCGAGCATCGCCTACCTGGCGCGAGTGCCCGACGCGGAGGATGTCGCCACACGCCGCCGGCGCGGCGATGACGTGATCGTGTGGAGCGAGCGGAACCGGCCGGTGCGCCTCTGGATCCAGCCGGTGTCGGGCGGCGAGGCGCGGGCGGTCACGCCGGCGGAGAACACGGTCCGTGACTTCACCTGGGCGCCGGACTCGCGCACGCTCGCGGTGCAGATCACGGAGGACAGCGATGTCGACTCCGATTACCTGTACCGGCGCATCATGCGTGTCGGCGTCGATGGTGGCACGCCCCAACTGATCGTGCCGACGGAGGGCAAGCTCGGGCAGATGGCGTATTCGCCGGACGGCACCCGCCTGGCTTTCCTGGGCGCGACGTCGCTCAACGACCCGCTCCCGCAGAGCGTGTTCGTCGTGCCCGCCGCGGGCGGCACGGCGACCAATCTCACGCCGGAGTACGAGGGCAGCGCCCTCTCGCTCGGCTGGGCGGACGGGCGCACCCTGCGCTTCGTCGCGGCCGAGGGCACGAAGACGGCGCTCAACATCGTGCCCGCCGCGGGCGGCCCGATCACGCGCGTGCTCGGCCACGGCCCGGAGATCTTCACGAGCGCGAGCTTCGCGCGCGATGGGACGTTCGCGCTCGCAGCGAGCACGGCGGCACACCCGGGCGAGCTCCATCTCGCCACGCTGCGCGATCGCCGCCTGCGCCGGCTGACGAACCACAACGCGGCGCTCGCCGGCGTGGCGCTGGGGCGCCAGGAGACGATCACCTGGACGGCGCGCGACGGCTGGCGCATGGAAGGCGTGCTGATCCACCCGGTCGGCACGGAGCGCGCCGCGCGCGCCCCGCTCGCGGTGCTGCCGCACGGCGGCCCCGAGGGCATCAGCTACGATGGCTGGAACACGAACGCGCTCTACCCCGCGCAGGTGCTCGCCGGTGCAGGCTACGCGGTATTCATGCCGAACTACCGCGGCAGCGGTGGCCGGGGCGTGGCCTTCGCCAAGGGCGACCACCGCGACCTGGCGGGGCGCGAGTTCGAGGACGTGCTCGACGGCATCGATCACCTGCACCGCACGGGCGTGATCGACAGCGCCCGCGTCGGCATCAGCGGCACCTCATACGGCGGCTACTTCTCCGCGTGGGCGGGCACCCGCCACTCCGAGCGGTTCCGGCTGGCCATGCCGTTCGCCGGGATCTCGAACTGGACTTCGTTCATGGGCACGAGCGACATCCCGCTCGAGAACAGTGCCGTCCACTGGGACCTCTGGACCTGGGATCACCCGGGACTGGTGTGGGAGCGCTCGCCCATGGCGCACATCCGCAGCGCGCGCACGCCCATGGTGATCGGCCAGGGCCTGGCCGACGAACGGGTGCCGCCCGAGCAGATGATCCAGCTGCACCACGCGCTGCGCCTGAACGGCGTCGAAACCGACCTGGTGCTGTACCCGCGCGAGCCGCACGGCCTGCTCGAGCGGCAGCACCAGCTCGATTACATGCGTCGTATCCTGAACGCGTTCGAGAAGTACGTGAAGCCTGCAGCCGCACGGCCGGCTGCCTGACGAGCTCCGGATCCGGGGGCGGCCGCGACGCGTTTCGCGACCGTCCTCCGGAACCGTCCCGCCGCATGGTGCAGGACACGATCAGGCCGCGGGGGCGACGCTTCGAGCTCACGACAACCGCGCGCCGCTCGCGATCTCCGTCGCGCAGACGTCGCCCGGTCCCGCCGGACCACCTTCCTCGACCGCCGCGCCGAAATACCGGCGCTGCAGCCAGAGCGACACGCTCACCAGGCCGATCAGCACCGGCACCTCGACCAGCGGTCCGATCACCGCGGCGAACGCCGCGCCATGCGCGATGCCGAACGTGCCTACCGCTACCGCGATCGCCAGCTCGAAGTTGTTGGACGCCGCCGTGAACGAGAGCGTCGCCGTCTTCGAGTAGTCGGCGCCGATCCGTCGCCCCATGTAGAAGCTCACCAGGAACATGACCACGAAGTAGATCAGCAGCGGCACCGCGATGCGGAGCACACCCACCGGGCGTGCGATGATCTGCTCGCCCTGGATCGAGAACATGGCCACGATCGTGAACAGCAGCGCGATCAGCGTGAGCGGCGCGATGCGCGGGATGAAGCGGGTGTGGTACCAGTCCTTGCCGCGCGCCCGAACCAGCACCAGGCGGGTCAGCATGCCGGCCAGGAACGGAACGCCGAGGTAGATGAAGACGCTCTGCGCGATCTCGCGCATGGTGATGTCGACCACCACGCCTTCCAGGCCCAGCCACGTCGGCAGCACGGTGATGAACAGGTACGCGTAGACGCTGTAGAAGAGCACCTGGAAGATGCTGTTGAAGGCGACCAGCCCGGCCGCGTACTCGCTGTCTCCGGCCGCCAGCTCGTTCCACACGATCACCATCGCGATGCACCGGGCCAGCCCGATCAGGATCAGACCGACCATGTACTCCGGGTAGTCGCGCAGGAACAGCACGGCCAGGGCGAACATCAGCACCGGCCCGATCACCCAGTTCTGTACCAGCGACAGGCCCAGCACCCTCCAGTTGCGGAAGACGTCGCCCAGCTCCTCGTAGCGCACCTTCGCGAGCGGCGGATACATCATCAGGATCAGGCCGATCGCGATCGGCAGCGACGTCGTGCCGAGCTGCGTGCTCTCGCTCACCGCCTGTACCGCGGCCGGCCACGCGTAGCCGATACCGACCCCCAGCGCCATCGCCGCGAAGATCCATACCGTCAGGAACCGGTCCAGGAACGAGAGTCTGCGAGCCACCGCCTCAGCCATGCCCCGCCTCCTGTCCTCTCTGCATCGTGCCCCCGCCTGGTCCGTTTTCGACGTTCCCGGCGGCCGACGACGACGGCGGCCGACGATCTTCGCAACTCAGGCGTCCGGCTTCCCGCCGGTCTCCAGGTACGCCGCAAGATCATCCGGCAGCTCGCTCGCCCGGATCGCCGCAGCGGCCCGGTCGAGGTCGTACTCCACGCGGATGAACTCCACCGCCGGCGCACCATCCGCCACGTCGACGAGCACGTAGCCGGCGCGCCAGTCACCATCCTTCGGCCGGCCCACCGATCCCGTGTTCACGAAGTGCACGCCCTCCACCTCGCGCTGCCACGGCCGGTGTGTATGACCGAAGGCGACGATGTCGCCCGCCCGCGCCCCCGCCCGCCCCGCCATCTCGATACAGAACCGATCCGGGCGGTCCTCCGTCCAGTAGACCGTGTTCAGCACCGGGTTGCCATGCACCAGGATCAGCGTCGGTCCGGAGACGTGGCCACCCAGAGGCCGCACATCCAGCCGGAACGGCAGCGCGCCCAGCCACGACTTCGTGGACCCGCTCACGTGCGCCCGCGTCCAGGCGTACGACAGGTGGCTCAGCTCCTCCTGCCGCGCATCCTCGTACCGGCAGCCGCAGTGCTTGTAGTCCAGCGCCACCGTCGAGTCGTAGTTCCCCGCGATCCCCGCAATGCCGCGATCCCGCAGCAGCGCCACCACCTCGTCCGGCCACGGACCGTACCCGACCAGGTCGCCCAGGTGGTAGATCCCACCCACTCCGCGCCCGCCGATGTCCTCCAGCACCGCCTCCAGCGCGGGCAGGTTGCCGTGCACATCACTCAGCAGGGCTATTCGCACGATCCTCTCCGGCCCGTCGATATCAACACTCATTGATGCTTTTGGACAAAAAAACTAGCTGCAGCAGCCGTCGGCACGCGTGCTCACGACCGTCTCCCGGGCGCCGCCCAGCCAGGCCTCCAGCTCGGCGAACGCCTCCGGAACGATCGAGTAGTACGCCCACCGGCCCTCGCGCCGGTCCGTCACCAGGCCCGCATCCTTCAGCGTCTTCAGATGATGCGAGAGCAGCGACTGCCCCGCGTCGAGCGCCGTGGTCAGGTCGCACACGCAGTGCTCCCCGTAGCGCAGCATGGCGAGGATGCGCAGCCGGTTCTCGTCCGCCAGCGCCTTGAAGCGCTTTGCGGCGTCGGCGAGCTCGCGGTCGGTGGTGGTCGCAGCCATGCCGGGAAGATAGATCAGCATGGATTGATGCGTCAAGGCGCTGGCGGCCGCAGGAGGCCCCGCCGATCTTCCGCCACGGCTCGAGAACACCCCAGCACCGCGGAGCCCGACCGTGGGTCAAGGCACAGCGTCCGGCGCCGGCTACGTCCGTCGCATCGGCGTCTTCGACGGCACGATGATGGTGATGGGCGGGATCATCGGCGCCGGGATCTTCATCAACCCGTCGGTGGTGGCGGCGCGGGTGCCGTCGGCCGAGCTGGCGCTGGGCGCGTGGCTGCTGGGCGGCGCGATCGCGCTGGCGGGCGCGTTCTGCTTCGCCGAGCTCGGGGCGCGCCGGCCGCGTGCCGGCGGCGGGTATGCGTATCTGCGGGAGGCGTTCGGTCCGCTGCCCGCGTTCCTGTACGGGTGGGCGCTGCTGCTGATCATCGCGACGGGCGCGATCGCGGCGGTCGCGGTCACGTTCGCCCGCTACCTGACTGCAGTGCTGGGCGCGCCCGCCGGTCTGGTCACGCCGATGGCGGTCGGCGCGATTCTGCTGCTCTCGGTGATCAACTATTTCGGCGTGCGCCCCGGCGCGATCACCCAGAACATCTTCACGGTGCTGAAGCTGGTGGCGCTGGCCGCGCTGATCATCGTGGGCGTGGTTGCGACGTCGCCTCTCCCCGCCCCGCCCTCGGTTTCGCCCTCCCCCGCCCCCTCGCTGGTCGATACCGGCCGGGTGCTCGGCCTGGCGCTGATCCCGATCCTGTTCTCGTACGGCGGCTGGCAGCAGACGAACTTCGTGGCGGAGGAGATGGTGCGTCCGGAGCGGACACTGCCGCGGGCGCTGCTGCTCGGGGTGTCGGGGGTGGTGCTGGTGTACGTCGCCGCGAACTGGGTGTACCTGCGCCAGCTGGGGCTGGGCGGGCTCGCGGAGAGCACGGCGCCGGCGGCAGACGTGATGCGGGGGGCGCTCGGCGAATCGGGGGCGACGCTGATCGCGACGGGGATCGCGATCTCCACGTTCGGCTTCCTGAACCTGGTCATCCTGGTGAGCCCGCGGGTCTACCAGGCGATGGCAGCCGATGGTGTGTTCCTGCCGGAGCTCGCGCGGCTGCACCCGCGCTGGCGCACGCCCGTGCTGGCGCTGTTGCTGCAGGCCGGCTGGGCGGTGCTGCTCACGCTTTCGGGGACGTACGGCCAGCTGCTCGACTACGTCGTGTTCGGCGACTGGATCTTCTTCGGGCTGACCGCGGCGACGCTGTTCGTCTATCGGCGCCGGGAGCCGGACGCGCCCTACCGTGCGCCGCTCCATCCCGTGCTGCCGCTGCTGTTCGTGCTGGCTGCAGCATACGTCGTGATCAGCTCGGTAGTCTCGAACCCGCGCAACGCGCTGGTCGGCACGCTGCTCATCGCGCTGGGCGTGCCGGTCTACGGGTGGGCGCGACGCCGGGCCGCCGCGGCATTTCCGGGCATGTGAGCGAGCCGGTCGGGCACCTGGTCTGACTCATGGCCGGGCAGGGCTCATGCGTCGTCCAGCAGGCTGCCCGGGCGGAGCGAATCGGCGCCGAACCGGTCCCGGATCTCGTCTGCCGTACGGCTCAGGCGCCGGTCACGCTCGGATTCTAGGCGTGCGGCGTCGCCGAAAAGACCGAGCTGGGCGACGTCCGCGTCCTGGGGCACGAGATTCGACGCGCTCATGCCGAGCAGCCGCGCCCCGATCCGGCGGGCGGCGCGAAGCCGCGCAAGCAGCTCCCGGCCCAGGGTGTAGATCGCGCGATCACTCTCGAGCGGCTCCACGGTACGGCTCGCCTGGCGGGTCCTGAAGTCGGCGTCCCGTACACGGACCGTGATGGTGCGTGCCCGATACCCGCCTTCCCGTAGATCGGCACCCAGCCGTCCGGCGAGCGCGAGCAGCTCACGCTCGAGCTCGCCGGTGCGGTGCAGGTCGCGCGGGAACGTCTCATCGCGCGAGAAGGACTTCTGCTCGTGCTCGACGTGCACGGCACTGCCATCCACGCCGATGGCGCGCTGCCAGAGCCATTCGCCGCGGCCGGCGCCGAGCACCTCGGAGAGCCCTTTCTCGCCCAGGCGCTGCGCGTCGGCCACGCTGGCCAGCCCGTACCGGCGCAGCTCGGCGGTAAAGACCGGCCCCACGCCCGGGATGTCACCCAGCGCGAACCCGCCCAGGAACTCGCGCTCCTGCCCGGGCGGCACGACGTGCACGCCGGCCGGCTTGGCACGCTCGACCGCGAGCTTCGCGACCAGCTTGCTGGTGCCGCCGCCCACCGACGTCTGGATCCGGGTTTCCGCTAGCACTTCCTGCTGGATGCGGCGCGCGGTCGCGGCGAGCGGCTCGTCGTGGTAGAGCCGCTCCGTACCGGACAGGTCGATGTACGCCTCGTCGATGGAAGCGGCTTCGACCAGCGGGCTCCAGCGCGCGAGCACGTCCCGGATCGCACGACTCTTCTCGCCGCAGATCCGCCGCGGCACCGGGACCACGCGCGCACGCGGGCACAGGCGCATTGCCTGTCCCGTCGGCATCCCCGAGCGCACGCCGAACGCGCGCGTCTCGTACGAGGCGGACGTGACCACGCCCCGCGACTCGACGCTGCCGCCAACCAGCAGCAGCGCCTCGCGCCCGGCACCTTCAGGATCGGCGAGCCGCGCGCACTGCACGAAGAACTGATCGCAGTCGAGCAGCAGGATCCTGCGCGGTGGGCGTGGCTCGCCGATGTCGCTCATGACCGGAAAAATAGCCCTGCCCCGACCTGACGGCACCGCATCGTCGCCCCTCTCCTGGCCGGTGTACCCATGATCCGACAACCGCGCCCGCCCGCCGGCCACCTCTCCCATGCCGCGCTGCCGCGGAGCGCGGAGCCGCTCTCGCTCGGAAACCACGCCTTCGTTGGGCGCACGCGTTGCCCGGCGCCGCCCCCGGCGCGCAATTTCCCGGATCTCACATTCCGTGGAGGGATTTCATGGCTGGACTGAAGGTTTCCGTACTCGGGGTAGTGCTGCTGGCCGGTTGCGCCAGCTCCAATCCGCAGGCGACGTCTCCGGCAGCGGCACCCGCCGCTGGAGCCGCGCCAACGGTCGCGGAGGGCATGGCGTTCACGGATTCCGCCGAGGCGGTGCTGCTCCGGCTGACGATCGATCGGGATCGCGCACAGTGGGTGCAGGCGAACTTCATCACGCACGACACCGAGCTGCTCGCGGCCGCCGCGAACGAAAAGGTGATCGCGGCGCAGGTCGAGCTCGCGAACCGCGCCAAGCGGTTCAACGACCTGGAACTTCCCTACGATACGGGGCGCAAGCTGCAGATCCTGAAGGCGAACCTGACCGCACCGGCGCCCGCCGACGCGGCGAAGACGGCCGAGCTGGCCCGGATCCTGGCGGGTCTCGAGAGCCGGTACGGCAGCGGCGAGTACTGCCCTCCGGGCGGCGGCCAGTGCCTGGACCTGGACGACCTCTCGGCGATCATCGCGCGGAGCCGCAACCCGGACTCGCTGCTCATGGCCTGGCGCGGATGGCGCACCGTGGCGCCGCCGATGCGTGACGAGTACACCCGGTTCGTGCAGCTGGGAAACGAGGGCGCGCGCGAGCTGGGCTTCGCGGACCTGGGCGCCATGTGGCGCTCCAACTACGACATGACGCCCGACGCGTTCGCGGCCGAGGTGGACCGCCTGTGGGGCCAGGTGCAACCGCTCTACGAGTCGCTGCAGTGTCACGTGCGCGCGAAGCTCGGCGAGCGCTACGGCGCCGGGCTGCTCGGCACCGATGGCAAGATCCCGGCGCACCTGCTCGGCAACATGTGGGCGCAGTCCTGGGGCAACATCTACGAGCTGGTGGCACCGCCCGCGGCCGACCCCGGCTACGACCTCACCGAGCGTCTGGTGGCGAAGGGCGTCGATGCCCGCGAAATGGTGCGTTACGGCGAGCGCTTCTTCTCCTCGCTCGGGCTCGCGCCGCTGCCCGCCACGTTCTGGGAGCGATCGCTGTTCACGAAGCCGGCCGACCGCGAGGTGGTCTGCCACGCGAGCGCGTGGGACATCGACGCGGTGGACGACCTGCGCATCAAGATGTGCATCAACATCAACGCCGAGGACTTCCAGACCGTGCACCACGAGCTCGGTCACAACTACTACCAGCGCGCCTACAACCAGCAGCCGTTCTTCTACCGCAACAGCGCGAACGACGGCTTCCACGAGGCCCTCGGCGACGCCGTCGCGCTCTCGATCACGCCCGAGTACCTGCGGCAGGTCGGGCTCATCGATCGCGTCCCGCCCGCATCCGCGGACCTCGGGCTGCTCATGCGTGACGCGCTCGAGAAGATCGCGTTCCTGCCGTTCGGCCTGCTCGTCGATCAGTACCGGTGGCAGGTGTTCGCCGGCGAGATCACGCCCGCGAACTACAACGCCGGCTGGTGGCAGCTGCGCGAGCGCTACCAGGGCGTCAAGGCGCCCGTCGCCCGCAGCGAGCAGGACTTCGATCCGGGCGCGAAGTATCACGTTCCCGCGAACGTGCCGTACACGCGCTACTTCCTCGCCCACATCCTGCAATTCCAGATGCATCGCGCGCTCTGCGATGCGATCGGCAACGAGGGTCCGCTGCACCGCTGCTCGATCTACGGCAGCGAGGAGGCCGGACGCCGCCTCCAGGCCATGATGGAGCTCGGCATGAGCCGCCCCTGGCCCGAAGCCCTGAAAGCGCTGACCGGAAACGAACAGATGGACGCGTCAGCCATCGTCGCCTACTTCGCACCCCTGAAGACCTGGCTCGACGAGCAGAACCGCGGACGCGACTGCGGCTGGTAGCCATCGGACGAACGAACGAACGACGGCGGGCGGGGGTGGGGGTGGGCGTGGGGGTGGGGGAACTTCGGGGGACGGCGGGCCGGGGGGCCTGGTCGTGGTGGTACCGCGGCATCGTGCCGACTCCGGTTGCACCAGGTTCCCCGCCCGTCGCGCTGGGGCATGCGCGCGCCGCGCCAGCAGGATCGCGCGCGCCTCCGGTCGCACCACGCTACCCCACCCGCATCGACGGCGCGTGCGCGCACCGCGACTGGCAGCATCGGCACGCGGCCCCGGCCCCACCACGCTCCCGCACCCGCCGTCACCCGCCTTTCCCTGACCCCCACGCCCACCCACACCCACACCCGCCGTCCGAATCCGTCCGTCGAGTTGGGGCGTCCGCTCAGAAGATGATCGCGCGTCCCAGCAGGAACAGCAGCCCCGCGACGGTAGCAGCGGCGGGCAGGGTGGCCAGCCAGGAGTTCACGATGTTGCGGACGGTGCGCACGTTGAGCGCGGCGATGCCCTGCGCGAAGCCGACGCCGATCACGCCGCCGACCAGGGTGTGCGTCGTGCTCACGGGCATCCCCAGGCTACTCGCGATCAGCACGGTCGTGGCCGCGCCGAACTCGGCGCTGAAGCCGCGGGTCGGTGTCATCTCCGTGATCTGGTGGCCGATTGTGGCAATGACCTTGTAGCCGAGCGTGGCGAGCCCGACCACGATGCCGATGCCGCCCATCACCAGCACCCAGAACGGCACCGTCACATGGGACATGACGGCCGAGTATCCGGCCTGGTACAGGCTCACCACCGCCGCCACCGGGCCGACCGCGTTGGCAACGTCGTTGGCGCCATGCGCGAAGGCGACGAAGCACGCGGTCGTGACCTGCAGCATCGCGAACACGCGCTCGACGTAGTCGTAGGGGCGCGCGCCCGGGCGCGGCTGCGTGCGCCGGATCAGGATGCCGGACACGACGCCCACCGTGACCGCAACGAACGCGGAGGCGGCCAGCGCAGGCAGCAGCGGCGGCGAGTCCAGGCGGTTCTTGAGCGCCTTGTAGATGAAGGACAGCATCATGATCAGCACCACGACGGCGACCATGTAGGGGCCGAGCCGCTTCGTGGCGGCGACGGGATCATCCTGCCGCAGGATCGTCTTGCGGATGATGACGAAGGAGGTGAAGGCGATCAGGCCGCCCAGCAGCGGGGAGATGACCCAGCTGGCGACGATACCGAGCAGACTGAGCCACTGGACGCCGCTCCAGCCGAACGTGACGATGCCGACGCCGGCCACGGCCCCGACGATGGAGTGGGTGGTGGAGACGGGCAGGCCGAAATGGGTGGCAGTATGGAGCCACGCCGCGCAGCCGAAGAGCGCGGCGACCATGGCCAGCGCCAGGATGCGCGGCCCGTCGGCGCCGAGCGGGCCGGTCGGCTCGAACAGCTCGATCTGGACGATGCCCTTGCTGATCGTGCCGGTCACGCTGGAGCCGACCAGCACGGCACCGCCGAACTCGAAGATACCGGCCAGGATGATCGCGGCGGTGAGCGTGAGCGCGCCCGAGCCGACGGACGTGCCCATCGCGTTGGCGACATCGTTCGCACCGATGGTCCAGGCCGTGTAGAGGCCGGCCGCGAGAGCGAGGCCGAGCAGCAGCAGCTCGGGCGTCATCTACGCGCGAGCATCAGGCGCAGGACGTCGGCCGTATTCTCCGCATGGTTCGCGACGCCGCCCAGCTCACGCAGCACGTTCATCCACATGACCACGCCCACGGGGCCGATCTCCGCCTCGTGGTCGAAGAGCTTCTCGCTCAGTGCCGCCTGCCGCTTGTCCGCCTCCCACTCCATGTCCGAGATGTCCTTGGCGCGCTGGATCGCCTTCTCGACCTCGGGACCCGTGAAGGAGGCTTCCTGCAGCACGGTCAGCTCGCGCGCCGCGGACAGCCACGCGGCGCTCGTCTGGATCAGGTAGTCGACGAAGTCCAGTACCGCGGCACGCATGTCCGGCGGGGTGACCGTACGCCGCATGACGAGCAGCACCGCGACGTCCTCGGTGCGGTCCGCGATGCCGTCCTGCTCCTTCAGGAAGCGCAGCAGATCGCCCCGGTCGACCGGCATGAACAGCGATTTGGGGAGGTGGTCGCGGATCTCGTTCTTCAGCACGTCGGCCTTGTGCTCGAGCTTCGAGATGCGCTCGTAGACCTTCTGGGTCTCGTCCCAGTTGCCCTCGATGAACGCCTCGAACAGCGGGCGCAGCAGCTCGACCGCCTCGTGGACGCGCGCGGCGTGTTCCGCGAGCGAGCCGAACGGTGAGCGGGCGAACAGACCGACGAGCGAGCGCATGGCGGTTTCTCCTTCTTCTGCGGTACCTCGGGGAGGCGGAAGCTAGAGACCCCTCCGTTACAATTCAACACGAGCCGCCGGCGATGCGCGCGCGTTCCCGGTCGCGCCGACGCCGCGCGGCTTGACGCCGGCCGCCGCACCCGGCACGTTGGCGCACCCCACTCCCGCGAGGTCCATGGCTCCCGCGACCGCCCTGCTCACCGACCCCATGTCGGTGTTCGCCTACCTGGCCGCGGTGCTCGGCGCCGTCTTCTTCGTGAGCGGCGTGCCCGCGTTCCGGCGGGTGTTCCGGGTGCTTCCGCCCGTGCTCTGGGCGTACTTCATCCCGACCCTGTCCACCACGTTCGGCATCATCCCCCCCGCCTCGCCGACCTACGAGTGGATGGTTCGCTACCTGCTGCCGATCGCGCTGCTGCTGCTCATGATCACGGTCGACCTGCGCAGCATCCTGCGGCTGGGACCGCTCGCGCTCGCGATGATGGTGGCGGGTACGGTGGGCACGATCGTGGGGGGGCCGATCGCGTTCCTGCTGTTCGGTGGGCTGCTGCCGGAGTACGCCTGGACCGGGTTCGCCGCCCTTTCCGGCAGCTGGATCGGCGGTACGGCCAACATGGTGGCGGTCGCGGAGAGCGTGGGCACGCCGGACTCGATCATGGGCCCGATCATCGTGGTGGACACGATCGTCGGCTACGGCTGGATGGCGGTGCTGCTGTTCCTGAGCAGTCAGCAGGAGCGCTTCGACCGGTGGAACCGGGCGAGCCGGGCGTCGCTGGAAGCGGCCAACCGCCGGATCGAGCTGGTCACGGTACGGCGGCAGCCGATCGACGTGCGCACGGCCGTGACCATCATCGGCCTGGCCTTCGCCGGCTCGGTGCTCGCGATCCGCGCGGGGGCCGCGCTGCCGGCGATCGGCGACCCCACCATCATCAGCGGCACCACCTGGGCGGTGCTGATGGTCGTGACCGGCGGCCTGCTCCTCTCCTTCACCCCCGTGAGCCGGCTGGAGGAGCACGGCGCGTCCACGCTGGGATACGCGACGCTCTACCTCCTGCTCGGGGCGATCGGCGCCCAGGCCGACCTGCGGGCCGTGCTCTCGGCCCCGATCTTCCTGGCGGCCGGCCTCGTCTGGATCGCGATCCACGCAGCCGTGCTGCTGCTCGCGGCGCGGCTGCTGCGCGCTCCGCTGTTCTTTTTCGCCACCGGCAGCATGGCCAACGTGGGCGGAGCGGCCTCCGCGCCGATCGTCGCCAGCGTCTACCACCCGGCCATGGCGCCCGTGGGGCTGCTCATGGCCGTCGGTGGTTACGTGCTCGGGATTTACGGGGGACTGTTCTGCGCCTGGCTGCTGAGCCTGCTCGCCTGAGCGCGGCTCAGATCGGGGACACCACCGTGATCGGGATCGGGCCGAAGCTCGCCTCGGAATGTCCCGACGGGTGGACGCCGTGCATGAGGTGGAGGCGCACCGTCGCGGCGCCGGCCGTCGTGCCGCTGATCGTGCCGCCCAGCTCGCCCCCGGTCGCCTGCTGCCACGCGGCCACGTCGGCGCCCGTGAGGAACTCGACGCGCAGCCACTCGTCGTCGTCGAGCGGCAGCTCCTCGCCATCGTGATCGAGGAACCGGACGGTGAGCGGGCCGACCGACTGGCCGGCGGTCACGACCAGCTG
>DATHVV010000186.1:0-14811 GCA_035461105.1 Longimicrobiales bacterium
AGCTACACCCTGCTCGACACCGAGGTGCTCGATCATGGCTTCGGCACGGATCCGCAGTTCCAGGCCGGCGCGACCCTGCTGCGACGACCCGCTCACCAGGGTGTCATCGGCATCGACTGGACCGGCCTGCCGCGGCTGACGTCATCGCTGCGCGTGCGCGTCGTGGGCACCCGCGCCGACCTCGATTTCACCGATCCCGACGAGTGGCAGGGGCGGCGCGTGACGCTACCGGCCTACAGCACGACGGACGTGACGCTCGAGTACGCGCTGCCGCTCCAGGGCAGTGACGCGTCCCTGCGCGCCGGCGTGCAGAACCTGTGGAACGAGGCGTACGCCGACATCTACAATTTCCCGCGACCGGGGCGGCTGCTGATGATGGGGGTGCGGTACGGGGTGACCCTCTGAGAGCGAGCTTGCGGGTGACGCGGGGGGGGCTGCGGTATCGGGTGCCGGGCCGGCTCGCGCCGTTACGCCTCCTCCGGCGCACCGTACAGCGCCGCGTAGCTCTCGTAGCGCGGGCCGGACACGATCCCGGCCGCTACGGCGGCACGCACGGCGCAGCCAGGCTCGTGCGTGTGCGAGCAGGAGCGCGTGTAGCGGCAGGTACCGATGTAGTCGCGAAACTCGGGGAAGCAATGGTCGAGCGTCTCGTTGTCGATGCCCCACATGCCCACCTCGCGCAGACCCGGCGTGTCCGCCACGTAGCCGCCGCAGTCGAGCCGGATGAGTTGCGCGGCCACCGTGGTGTGACGACCCTTGTGCACGGCCTCGCTCACGGCACCGATGCGCAGCCCCAGGCCCGGCTGCACCACGTTGAGCAGGCTCGATTTGCCCACTCCCGAGGGACCGGTGAGCGCGCTCCGGACGTGACCGCCCCCCGCGCGCGCGGCGCACAGCAGCGCGCGCAGCTCGGCGACGCCGCTGCCGGTCGCGGCCGATGCCGTGAGTGTCCCGTAGCCGGCCGCCCGGTACGGTGCCAGGAACGCGTCGGCGTGCGCCGCGCCGACGAGCTCGATCTTGTTCAGGAGGATCAGCGCCGGCAGCGAGTTCGCCTCCGCCAGCACGAGCAGGCGGTCGAGCATGCGGGCGTTCGGTTCCGGGTGGGCGGCGGCGAAGACGATGATGATGCGGTCGATGTTGGCGGCGATGACCTTGGGACGGCGGCGCCCGGTGCCGGGCGCGCGGCGGGCCAGCTGCGAACGGCGCGGCTCGACCCCTTCGATGGTCCAGCTGTCGTCCTGGCGCGAGAGGCGGACGTCATCGCCGGCCACGACGCGGTCGTCCGCCTTCGCATCACGCTTGAGGCGGCCCCGCAGGACCGCCTCAATGACCTCGCCACCGGCGAGCTCCACCTGATAGACGCCGCCGACTGCGACGAGCACCGTGCCCGCGGGCATGACGCTACGCCGCGAAGCTCTCCAGTGCCGGGCCGAGATCGCCCTCGCGCAGCCGCTTGAGCGCGCGGTCGCGGAGCTGGCGCACGCGCTCGCGCGTCACACCCAGCATGTTGCCGATCTCCTCGAGCGTGTGCTCGCGACCGCCCTCGAGCCCGAAGTACAGGCGCACCACGCGCGCGTCGCGCGGCGAGAGCGTCTCCAGCGCCCGCTCGATGTGCTCGGCGAGCAGCCGCTCCTCGACCGCCTCCTCCGGCTCGTGCGCCTCGTCCCACATGAAGCGCTCGACCAGCTGGCTGTCGTCGCTGTCGCCGATCGGCGCGTCCAGCCGGATCTCCGCCGCATTCAGCGTCTGCAGCGAGGTCACCACCTCCGGCGTCAGGTTCGCCGCCTGCGCGATCTCGGGAATCGTCGGATCGCGCCGCAGCTCCTGCTTGAGCCGCTCGCGCTCGCGGAAGATGCGCGCCAGGTCGCTCGCCCGGTTGAGCGGCACCCGCACCGCCCGGCCCTGATTCGCGAGCGCCGCCAGGATCGCCTGCCGGATCCACCACACGGCGTACGAGATGAATTTGACGCCCTGCTCCGGATCGAACTTCCGGGCCGCCGTCACCAGCCCGACGTTGCCCTCCTGGATCAGGTCGATCAGGGATACGCCGCGATTCTGGTACTTCTTGGCGACACTGATCACGAACCGCAGGTTCGCCCGCACCAGCTTCGCAACCGCGTCCTCATCCCCGGCGAGCGCACGATGCCCCAACTCGATCTCCTCCTGCGCATTGAGCAGCTCGTGCTGGCTCACCTCGCGCAGGTACTGATCGAGCGCGGAACGCTCCTCCGCATTCGCGGAGAACCCGTCCAGGCTGGTCTCGCCGCGACGGCGGCGCTTGTATGCTTCACTCACTGGCATGTTTCCGGAGGTCTGGGTCGCACGCTCGTCGAGGTATGCCGGATGCAAGGAGCCTGCCCCTTCGGCCCTCGCGTGCGCCCCTGTAACCCCTCCCGCATCACCCTTGTTCCGGCCCTTCCCGCACCGCTCCCGCCGGGATCATCGCACTCACGGCTCAGCCGCATGGGGGAACAGGACTTGCCCGATTCGTCGACGGGTTCTGACACAGCACTTTCATGCGGGAGGACGCATGCCGGATGATCCGAGGCGCGAAGGCCCGGGAGGGCGCAGCGGACGCACGACCGCCGGCTCGACCGGGGGTGCGTCGTCGCAGGACTCCCCGGAGCGCGAGGCCCCCAGGACCACGCCCGGCCGTGAAGCGCGGACGTCGGGGAGCGGCAGCGGGACAGAGGGCACGAACCGCGATTTCGATGAGACCGGTGAGTCCAAGAACGAGGGGCACGGCCACCCGCGCGAGGAGCGCGGGACGAGCGGCTGACGGGGACCGGATGCCGCTTATTCGGTGCCCGAGCCTTCTCCAGCGTCGAGATCGAGCGTGTCCCGACCCGCCAGCAGGCGCTCGAGCGGAACCGGTGCCGGGCCGCCGCCTTCCGCGAGCGCCATGCGCAGCTCGAGCACGGTACGTCGCAGCAGCTGCAAGTCGCGGCTGACCGCGTCGCGCGACTCGCCGCTGCGCAGCTGGGCCAGCACGCGGTCGGCGAGCGCCTGGATCTGACGCAGCCTGGCGTCCACGCTGTAGTTGCCGGAACGCAGCTGGCGGAACGGATACCGGGTCTCCTGCAGCCGGTCGCTGATCGCCTCGGCGCGCAGGAAGCTGTCCAGCCCTTCGCCCTCGAGGCCGCCCCGGATCGCGGCGACCAGTTCCCTGTCCATAAGCTCGAGCGCATCGCTGAGCCGGGCTCCGCCAATGGGCGCGATGGCCGCGGCGGGCGGCGCCGCGTCGCCGCGTGGCTCATCGCCGCGCTGGCAGGCGGCCAGGAGAACCAGCACGCACAGCGACGGGGTTCGCATCATGCTCGAGCGGGGGGCAAACGGCATGCCCTGTTGCCGGGAACGCACCATGTCGTCTAGCCTAACGCACATGAAATGGCAGTACGCCGCCCTGACCGATCGCGGCCGGCTCCGGCGCCGGAACGAGGACGCCTTGCTGGCACTCCCCGGGCGCCGGCTGTTCGCGGTCGCGGATGGCATGGGCGGGCACGCGGCAGGCGACGTTGCCAGTGCCCTGGCCGTCGCGACCCTGGATGCGGCGTTGCCCCGCGCGCCCTCGGCGCGCCTCGGGGCCGCGCGTCTCGGGGCGCGGCTGCGGGCCGCCTTTCAGGCCGCGCACGAGGCGATCCTGGAGCAGTCCTCGCGGCAGCCCGAGCAGGCCGGCATGGGCACGACGCTGACGGCGCTGGTACCGCTGCGGGCGACGCCCGCCTGCGTGATCGCGCACCTCGGCGACTCCCGCGCCTACCGTCTGCGCGACGGCCGGCTCGCGCAGCTCACCCATGATCACACCTGGGTGCAGCAGCAGGTCGATGCGGGCAAGCTAACCGCGCCCCAGGCGCGCAGCCACCCGTGGGCGAGCGTGCTGACGCGCGTGCTCGGCGGCGGCGAGCCCGGAGTCGCGGACATCGTCATCGCCGAGGTGGATCCGGGCGACCTGTTCCTGCTCTGCACCGACGGCCTCACCTCGGTTACGGTCGATGCCGAGATCGCCACCCTGCTCAGTCAGTCACTGCCGCTGCCGGAGCTCGCGCAGCAGCTGGTGGACGCGGCCCTGCTGCGCGGCGGCCCGGACAACATCACGGTGATCCTGCTGCGCGCGGACGCGCTGGTTGCCGCGCGCCTGCGGCCGCATCTTCGGGCCCACTCCGACCCCGGCTCCTCCTGACGCGATGATCGAAGTCGAAGCACTGACGCGGCTGTACGGGACCTTCGCCGCGGTCACGGATCTTTCCTTCGTGGTGCGTGCCGGCGAGGTGGTCGGCATGGTCGGGCCGAACGGTGCCGGCAAGACCACGACGCTGCGCAGCATCGTGGGCATCATCCGCCCGACGCGGGGTCGCATTCGCATCGCGGGTCACGACCTGCAGTCCGACCCGGTCGCGGCGAAGCGTGCGCTCGCGTTCGTGCCGGACGAGCCGCACCTCTTCGATTACCTGACGGTCGAGGAGCACCTGCAGTTCGTGGCCCGGCTTTACGGCGTGTCGGACGCGACGAGCCGGATCGCGGCGCTGCTCGAGGAAGTCGAGCTGGCGGACCGGCGGCAGGCGCTGCCCGAGGAGCTGTCGCGCGGCATGAAGCAGAAGCTCGCGATCGCCTGCGGCCTGCTGCACGCGCCGCGCGCGCTGCTGCTCGATGAGCCGCTCACCGGGCTGGACCCGGGCGCGATTCGACGCACCAAGCAGACGATCCGCCGGCAGGCGGAGAACGGCGCGGCCGTGATCCTGAGCTCGCACCTGCTCGGCCTGGTGGAAGAGCTCTGCACCCGCATCCTGATCATCGATCACGGCCGGCTGATCGCCTCGGGCACCATGGCCGAGATCGCCGCCCAGCGGCCGGAGCTCGCCGGCGCCGGGCTCGAGGACGTGTTCCTGGCGCTGACGCAGTCGTGATCCGTCACTTCGCGTTCCTGATCGGCCGAGAGGCGGCCAACCGCCTGCGCCGCCAGGTCCGACGACTGCGCAGTCCCCGCTATGCCCTCGCCCTGCTCGTCGGGGTCGGCTATTTCTGGATGGTCTTCGGCGGTCCGGGCATGGGCGACTCGGCGCGCGGCTCCGGACAGGGATACCTGGTCGCCGCGCGCTACGTCGGACCGCTCCTGCTCGCGCTCTACGTCTCGCTCACCTGGCTGCTCGGCCGGCGCGACGCCCTCGCCTACCGGCCCGCCGAGATCCACTTCTTCTTCCCGGCCCCGATCACGCGCCGCGACCTGCTGCGCTACCGCCTGCTGCGCGGGCAGGTGCCGCTCGCGTTCACCGCCTTGTTCCTGACCCTCGCCACCCACGCCGCGCCGCTGCCCTGGTGGCTCCGCCTGCCATCCCTCTACGTGCTGCTCGGCACGATTCAGCTCCACCACATGGCAGCGGCGCTGGTGCACGCGAGCGCGGAGCAGCAGGGGCTGGCGGGCTGGCGCCGGAACTGGATTCCGCTGCTCCTGTTCGGCGCTGCCGCGCTCTCGGTGCTGGTCGCGCTGGCGGGCGCCATGCCGGAGCTGCGCGCGGCCGATGGCGCCCGGGCCGTACTGGAGAGGCTGGCCCTGCTGCTGGAGCATCCGGGAGTGAGTGTGCCGCTCGCTCCCTTCCGATTCGTGCTCGCGCCGCTCACCGCCGGCAGCCTGACCGAATGGGCGATCGCCATCGGCCTCGCCATTCTGGTGCTGGCCGCGCACTACGTCTGGGTGCTGCGCAGCGACGTCGCGTTCGAGGAGGCGGCGGCGGAATCGGGCATGCGCCAGGCGCGGGCCCTGGATGCCCTGCGCACGGGCGGCATGGGCAGCTACACGCGGGCGCTCGCCCGCCCCGAGCAGAAGCGCACGGCCGGCCGCGCCGCGTTCGCGCTGCGGTCGAGCGGGGCACCGGAAGTGGCGATCGTCTGGAAGAACCTGACGTTCGTGCTGCGCAACACGACGCGGGCGCTGCCGCTGCTGTTGCTCATCGCCCTGGGCG
Source organism: Longimicrobiales bacterium (assembly GCA_035461105.1). Classification (GTDB taxonomy): domain Bacteria; phylum Gemmatimonadota; class Gemmatimonadetes; order Longimicrobiales; family RSA9; genus VEPF01. The sequence goes on from DATHVV010000186.1 coordinate 5,958, forward strand.
CCACCGCCGCGATCCTGACCGCGGCGGGCAGCACCCCCGATCAGGTGCTGCGACGCATCGGGTTCATGCTCCTCGCGCTCGGCGTCACCGCGGTGGTCGCGGGGCCGGTCTGGATCCGCAACGACCTGCGCATGGACCTGCGTTTCATCGAGCTGATCCGCACCCTGCCCCTGTCGCCCGCGCGGCTGGTCGGCGCGGAGATCGCGGCCTCCGCGCTCACGCTTTCCATCATCCAGGCCGCGCTCCTGGCCGCCGGGAGCGGCGCCGTCGTGCTGTCCGGGACGCTGCCGATCGCCGCGACGCGGCTCGTGCTGCCGGCGCTCGCCGTGCTCGTCGCCGTGCCCGCGATCGCGATCCTGGGCGTGACCATCCAGAACACGATCACGCTGGCCTTCCCGGCGTGGGTGCAGCTCGGCGCCGAGCGACCCAGCGGCGTCGAAGCCATGGGTCAGAACATCCTGACCCTGGCGGGGGCCGCAGTGCTGCTGGCGCTCAGCCTGCTGCCGGCGCTGCTGCTCGGCGGCCTCGGCGCCGGCGTCGTCGCCCTGCAGTGGCGCGCGGCCGCACCCTATGCCGGCGGACTGCTCGCGCTCGTCGCCGTGTACGGCGAGGTGCTGCTCGCGCTGCCGCTGCTCGGACGGTTGTACGCGCGCACCGACCCCGGCGAGCTCGGGCTCACGCGCTGACCCGGCTCACATCAGGCCGTCCAGGTAGAGGTACGCCCGCCACCCGGTCGGCGAGCGCAGCGCGCGCGCGACATCGAAGCGGACGATGCCGTCGAGCAGGCTGACGCCCGCGCCTGCCGACTGGAGCGGCCGGCCCGCACGCCAGGCAGCGCCGCTGGCGTCGCCCGCCCACCCGGCGTCGGAGAACGCGGTGAGCCGCGCGAAGCTGAGTGCCGTACCCAGCTCCGCGCGCGCGCGCCAGAACGACTCGCCCTCGAGCGTGGCCCCCGGATACCCCCGCAGGGACGTCGCTCCGCCCAGGAACCAGTGGCTCTGCCGCGGCGCGGTTCCCGCCGTCGCCCCCGCCGCGCCCTCGAGCGCGAACGCCAGCCCGGCGAACGGGGGCAGCATGGCACGCAGCGTCAGCGCCGGCCGCAGGAACTCGAAGGTGCCGGCCTCGCCGCGCAGGTCGAGCTGGCCACCGGTGCGCAGCCGGGCGGGGTTGTCGCCGTGCTGCGCGCGCAGCACCAGGTCCGCGCCGAACTGGGTCGCGCGGTCGGCCACGATGTTCTCGCGGAAGCCGCGGCCGTCATCGATCAGGTGCGGCACGCTGAAGTCGGTGTTGCGCCGGACCGCCGACTGGCGCTCGGCGTAGAGGCGCAGGCCGTACCGCTGCGCGTGCTCGGGGGCCGGCCTCACCCCGACCGATCCGCCCAGTGCGCGGTAGTACTGCGTGTCGTCGATCCCGAACAGCAGCGCGCCGAGCGAGCTGGGCAGCGCGAAGGGCCGCGCGGTCGGGTCGGTCGCCCGCAGGCCGCGGTACGCATCAAGGCGGAGCGCGCGCGTCCGCCAAGGCAGGCTCAGGTCCGCCATCCCGTTCACCTGCTCATCAGCGAATCCGTAGCTCGCGCCGATGCCGCCGCTGGCGGTGCCCACGCCGAACGCGGCACGCGCCCCGAGCGCCAGCCCCTCGATGCGGTTGTAGCGCACGAGGCCGGGCCCACGCAGGCCCCAGTCGAGCTGCAGGCCGCGCGTGCCCCAGGCCGGCAACGGCAGGGCGCGCACGCGCGCCGCCAGCTGCTCGAGCTCGCCGCTCGAGAGCAGCGGCGCCTCCCCCCAGATCGAGCCGGGCAGCGCCTCGCTGTTCAACAGGTCGGCGTCCTCGGGAATGCTCACCACGTAGCGGTCCGGGCAATCCGCGAAGGCGGAGTCCGCCTGGGCGTTGCGGCGGGCGTTTGCTTCCCGGGCCCGGCGGGTCCGAACCGTGTCGGAGCCGCCGACGTTCACCGTAAGGCGGAAGCGGCCACGCCGGCAGCGCGCGCGCACGCTGTCCTCGGGCACCGGCGCCGCCATCCCGAGCGTGTCGCCCGTGATCTCGTAATCGGTGTAGCTGCGCTCGTACTCCATGGGAATGGTGCCGAGGCTGCCGAACTCGATGACCCCGGCCATGGTCATGTAGCGCGGCAGCCACCAGCGCAGGTCCCAGAGGCCGTAGTCGACCGCGATGTGGGTGATGTCGGCGCGCACGTCGCGCAGGAAGAACGGCGGGCGCTCCGGGTCATCGCCTTCCCCCTCGCCGATCCGGTAGGGGCGCGCGATCCGGAATGCGGCCTGTACCACGGCATGCGTCCCCGTGTGCACCCAGAACGAGCCGGCGATCAGGTGCGGGTCCCGGCGGCGCGGCGCGAACCGCAGCTCGCGCAGCCGTACTTCGCGGCCGTCCGGCAGCCGGATCAGGGTCGAATCGCCGGTCGCGAAGCGGTAGTCGCGCTCCGAGCCCGGGGCCAGCGGGTGGCGGATGAACGTCGTGTCCATGCGCAGCAGGAACTCCGAGTCGAGCGGATCGAACACCAGGTGCGGCATGTAGTCGGCCAGGTCACCCGGGACCTGGACGCGCGACATCGCCACCGGCACCACCTCGCGCGCGCCCAGCACCTCCACCTCGGTGTCACCCGAGCGCCGCCAGTGGATCCGCGCGGCCGTCTCCCGCCGGAACAGCAGCCGCTCGCGCCGCAGCAGCCGATAGCCGACGGAGATGCGCTCCGTGCTGCGCGTTCGGTATTCGGTGATGCCCAGGTCGAACACGCTGCGCCGCTCGCGCGCGCTCTCGACGAGCGCCCGGGCGAGCGGATCCGCGTACGCGTCCGGGAGCTCCTGGCCGGCCGCCGGGCTGGGCAGCAGGCTGAGCAGCGTGACGGCCGTCAGCAGCAGGATCTTCATCAGGTCACGGACGCGGGGGTGGACGGGCGCGAACGGGACCCCTACTTCTACTCGCGCGAGGCCGGGACGGTTTCGCGACGTCGGTGATCGCCGCAGAACTCTCCAGAAGCCATGCGATGCGCAGCCATAGACACGCAATAGTGGTGCTTTTCGTCCTGGCGCTCGGCGGCTCCGCCTGCGAGCCGCTCGGCGACCTGCGCGAGCACATCTCACCCACCGCGTCGGCCCATGAGGCGTACGCGCACGGCCTGGAGCGTTCCGGGCTCGCCTTCACCGCGCTCGGCCAGGACTGGCTGCGCGTCGCGAACGACGCGCTCGCCCACCCGGTCCCGGCCACGCTCCCGCTGCAGGAGGAAGGCTACTTCGCGCCGGAGCGGCCGGGCGCCGTCGCGTACCGCATCTCGCTGCTGCGCGGCCAGCGGGTCTCCGTGCATGCCACGCTGCGGCCGGATGCGAGCGCCCGCCTCTTCGTGGACATATTCACTCCGCAGGACACGATCCGCGCCGCCGAGCGGCTGGCCAGCGCGGACAGCCAGGCCACATCCCTCGAGTTCGAGCCCCGCCGGGCCGGTGACTTCGTCATCCGCGTCCAGCCCGAACTGCTCCGCGGCGGACGCTACACGCTCATCGTGCGCGCGGCTCCTTCGCTCGCGTTCCCGGTGAGCGGCGCCGGCCGGCGCAACGTGCAGAGCCTGTTCGGCGCGGCCCGGGACGGCGGATCGCGCGCGCACCACGGCATTGACATCTTCGCACCGCGCGGCACGCCCGTGCTCGCCGCCACCACCGGGCGGGTCGCGCGCGTGCAGGAGACTGCGGTGGGCGGGCGTGTCGTCTGGCTGCGCGACGAGCGCCGCGGCCAGTCGCTCTACTACGCGCACCTCGATTCGCAGCACGTCGCCGCCGGCGTCATGGTCCGCCCCGGCGATACGCTCGGCACGGTCGGGAACTCGGGCAATGCGCGCAGCACGCCGCCGCACCTGCACTTCGGGATCTACCGCCGCGGCGAGGGACCGATCGATCCGCTGCCCTTCGTGCACGTGGCCGACACCGTGCCGCGCGTCCCGGCCGGCGACACCGCCGCCCTCGGCGCGCTGGTGCGGGCCAGCCGGGCGACGACCGTGCGCAACGCGCCCCGTGCGGAGGCGCCCGGCCTCGCCGAGCTGGAGGGGCGCGACCTGGTGCGCGCCCTCGGCGCCGTCGGCAGCTGGTACCGCGTCGAGCTGCCTGACGGCCGCAGCGGCTTCCTGCCCGCCGGTGTGCTCGGCGTGGCGCGCACACCTCTCTGGCAGCAGCGCTCGCCCGCCGGACTCGAGCTGCGCGATGCGCCGCGCCCGAACGCGGGTCTCATCATGCGCCTGGCGGAGGGCCAGGAGCTGCGTGTGCTCGGCACCTATGGCCGCTACGCATACGTCGCGGTCGATACGCTGCACGGCTGGGTCTCCGCATCGACGGCCCCTCCCTGAGCGCCCGCGCCGGCACTGCCGCCGGAGCCGTCCTGCGCGGCCGCACCCCTCGCGGCCGGGCATGCCCGCCCTTAGGATGCGCCAACTCTGGTAACCGAGGCAGACATGACGCGACTGGCGAACCGGTGGGCGCTCATCACGGGCGCGAGCTCCGGCATCGGTGAGGCCTGCGCCCGGCGCTTCGCGAGCGAAGGCGCGCGCCTGATCCTGTGGGCACGGCGCGTCGATCGCCTGGCCCGCCTGGCCGACGCGATCGAGCAGCAGAGCGGGTACACGGTCCACGTGAAGGCGCTCGATGTGCGCAACCGTGCGGTGGTGAACGACGCCGTGCAAGCGCTCATCGAGGCCGATGTGGTACCCGACATCCTGGTCAACAACGCCGGTCTCGCGGCCGGGTTCGACCGGTTCCAGGAGAGTGATCCGGAGGACTGGGACCGGATGATCGACACCAACATCAAGGGACTGCTGAACGTCACCCGTGCCGTGCTGCCGCACATGACGGCCCGCGGTCACGGCCACATCATCAACATCGGGAGCACGGCCGGCCACATGACCTATCCGCGAGGCAACGTCTACGCCGCTACCAAGCATGCGGTACGCGCCCTCACGGAAGGTCTCAACCTGGATGTGGCGGGGACGCCGATCCGCGTCTCCGGCATCGATCCGGGCTTCGTCGAGACCGAGTTCTCGGTCGTCCGCTTCGCCGGCGACGCGGAGCGCGCCCGCAAGGTCTATGAGGGATTCCGTCCGCTCTCCGGCGACGATGTCGCCGACGTCATTGCCTACGTGGCCGGGCTTCCCGAGCACGTCAACGTGCTCGACCTGGTGGTCATGCCCACCGCGCAGCGGAACGTCTACGTCGTGGACCGCTCCGATCCCTGAGCAGCACCGTCCGCGCGGTGCAGCCGCCGGGTTCCGTGCTGCGGTGCACCGTTCCATCCCATGGTCGCAACCGGCCGGGCTGGCGCTCCGGCTGCGCCGACTGAAACTTCACTGTGTAACGTCCATTGAATCGCCTGGAGGAGTGATGGCCAACCCGGTCGCCGATTTTCATACCAGTCACGGGAATTTCTCGGTCGAGCTGTTCGCCGACCGGGCCCCGAACACCGCGAAGAACTTCAAGGACCTCGCCGAGAAGGGCTTCTACGACGGCCTCCAGTTCCATCGCGTGATCGCGGGATTCATGATCCAGGGTGGCTGCCCGCAGGGAAGCGGCACGGGCGGCCCGGGGTATACCATCAAGGACGAGTTTCATCCCGAGCTGAAGCACGAAGGCGAGGGGATCCTGTCGATGGCGAACGCGGGGCCGAACACGGGCGGCTCACAGTTCTTCATCACGCTCGCGGCGACGCCCTGGCTCGACCGCAAGCATGCCGTGTTCGGTCGCGTCACGCAGGGCCTCGACGTGGTTCGGCAGATCGGCTCGGTAAGGACCGGCGCGCAGGACCGTCCAGCGGAGCCGGTGCTGATGGAGAAGGTGACGATCCGGGAGGCGTGACATGCGGGCAGCGGCGCTGGCGGGACTGGCAGTACTGATGGCGTGCGGATCGGATCCCTCGGATCCGCAGCTCCCGGACTGCCCGGACTGCCGGCCTGAGACGCCCATCCTCAGTCTGATCTGCGATGACGGCGCTCCCGACGAGGGGCTCTTTGCGGCGCACTTCGCCGATCTCGAGATCATCGATGCCGCCGGTCGGCCCGGCTACCCCGACGATGAGCTGGGCGCACGATTCAGCCGCAAGCTGTCGCTCGCACTGCGCGGCGATGTGCTCGCCCCGGTCGATGCCTACGTCTGCGTGCGCAGCCTGAGCACGCACCAGACCGTGTTCAGTCAGGTTCACTACATGGCGCCGCCGGAAGCCGCGATTCCGCTCGGCGAGTTCCCGCGCGACCGCTACGTGCTGCTCGTCAGATCCGGGCCGAAGCTGCTCCGCAGCCTGCGCTTCGCGAGCGAGTAACCCGACCGGGACGCGCGCCCGCGGCTACGACCCCAGCAGCGCGCCACCGCGCGCGAGCGTGTCCTCCAGCTCGTGCTGGGAGCGTGCGGCCAGCGCGGCCAGCGCCTCCGCGGTCACCCGCTGGCGCCCGCCCGCCACGAAAAGCCGCAGCACGCGCGCCGAGCGGTACAGCTCCTCGGCGATGCGCGGCAGACCGATGAGTCCCGCGCGCCCGTGCGGCCCCAGCCGCTGTACCTCGCCCGAGCTGCGCCGCACGAGCAGGTCGAGCGCGAACATCTCGGTCTTGGCGGGAAAGTCGATGTAGACGTCGCCGGCAGCGGCGCCGAGCTCCCCGGCGATCGCGTCCTCGACCCGGCGCTTCACCGCCGAGTCGGACTCCAGCCAGCGCGGCACCGGGTCGCCCAGCTCCGCCGCAATCAGCTCACCGGCACGCTTCGGCAGACGTCGCGACCACAGGTCGGCGATCCGCTTCCGCACCCGCTCGCTCCGTGTCCCGGGCGTGCCCGCGGCCCGATCGCTCACGACGTGCAGCAGCCCCTCATCGGTCTGCCCGACCAGCTCTGCCCCATCGATCAGACCGGCGCCCAGGGCGTCGTCCACGATCCGCTTGTACATGACGGTCGCGGCGCGCACGGCGTGGTGCCAGTAAACGTTTCTGAACATCTGGTACTTCGCGAACAGCAGCGACTCGAGCGCCGCGACGGCTTTTTCCTGCACGCCGACCTCGAGCCGGCCGGTCTCGGGATCCACGAGCAGCAGCAGCCCGTGCAGCAGGCGGTCCACATCCACCTCGCCGTAGGGCACGCCGCAAAAGCGCGCGTCGCGCTTCAGGTAGTCGATCTTGTCCAGATCGAGGCTACCGGACACCAGCCCCTGGAGCGGGTGCTCCGACGCGCCCCGGATGAGCGCCTCGATGCGGGCGGGCGCATCACGGCCGAGCGAGGCGAGCGCAGTCGCCACCGCGGGCTCTGCGAGGAAGCGGCCGACGACCGCTTCGTGATGCCCGGGAATCCGTTCGGGCTCGAGTTCCTCGAGCGCGTGCGAGAAAGGATAGTGACCGATGTCGTGGAGCAGTGCGGCGAACGGGATGAGCGCGCAGTCCTCCTCCGGCACGGCGGTGAGCGCCCCGTGCTCGCGCAACGCGGCGAGCGCGCGCCGGGCCAGGTGGTAGACGCCCACGGCATGATCGAAGCGGGTGTGCGTCGCGCCGGGGTAGACCAGGTGGGCGAGGCCGAGCTGGCGGATGTAGCGGAGCCGCTGGAACCCGGGCGAGTCGACGATCGCCACGGCGGTGGCGTCGAGCCGGATCGTGTCCCACAGCGGGTCGCGGATGGTGACGTAGCGCATGCGTGAAAGTGGCGAGCGGCGGCGAGGAAGGAAATGGCGCACGGGGACTCCCGGCGGCTGGCGCACGGGGGCGTCGATGTCGCCATGAGAAACGGGGCGGAACGCGCATCGCGCCCGCCCCGTCCAGGTGCCGGAACCCACGGACTCAGCGCGGACCGGCCGCGCGCACGCCCTCCGACACCTGATCCGCGAATTTCTCGAAGTTCTGGCGGAACATCGTGGCCAGCTTCGCCGCCGCCGCATCGTAGGCGGCGGGCTCCTGCCACGTGCCGCGCGGATCGAGCACGTCCGCCGGCACGTCCGGGATCCGCTCCGGGATGTGCAACCCGAACACCGGGTCCGGGTGCGTGCGCCCGCCATCGAGGCGGCCGCTCAGGGCCGCGCGCAACATGGCTCGCGTATGCGCCAGTTTCATGCGCTCGCCGACGCCGAACGCGCCACCCGTCCAGCCAGTGTTGACCAGCCAGACCTGGGCGCGGTGCGCCTCGAGCTTGCGCCCGAGCATCTCCGCGTACACGCCGGGCGGGAGCGGCAGGAACGGCGCGCCGAAGCACGTGCTGAACGCCGCTTTCGGCTCGGTGACGCCGCGCTCGGTGCCGGCAACCTTGGCCGTGTAGCCGCTGAGGAAATGGTACATCGCCTGCGCGTTGGTAAGGCGGCTGATGGGCGGTAAGACTCCAAAAGCATCAGCGGTCAGGAAGACAATGTGGCGCGGATGGCCGGCAGCCCCGCTGCGCTCCACGTTAGGGATATGGTTGATCGGGTAGCTGGAGCGAGTGTTCTCGGTCAGCGAGGCGTCGTCATAGTCGACGCGGCGCGTCTCAGGGTCGTAGGCTACGTTTTCCAGGATGGTGCCAAAGCGGCGCGAGGCCGCATAGATCAGCGGCTCGCCCTCTTTCGATAGGTTGATGACCTTGGCGTAACAGCCGCCCTCAAAGTTAAAGACGCCATTGTCGCTCCAGCCGTGCTCGTCGTCGCCGATTAACGTCCGATCGGGATCGTTGCTCAGCGTCGTCTTGCCGGTGCCGCTGAGGCCGAAGAAGAGGGCGACGTCCCCGGCATCTTGGCCGTAGTTGGCGCTGCAGTGCATGGGCATGACGCCGCGCAGGGGCAGGTAGTAGTTGAGCGCGGTGAAGACGCTCTTCTTAATCTCCCCCGCATACTCCGTGCCGCCAATCAGCACCAGCCGCTTGCCAAAATC
>DATHVV010000187.1:0-3347 GCA_035461105.1 Longimicrobiales bacterium
TCCAGGGATCAAAGCCCGCGTGCGGCTCCCCCTGGCTTATCGCAGCTTGCCACGTCCTTCATCGCCTGTCCGCGCCTAGGCATCCTCCGTGCGCCCTTACTGCGCTTGACCATGTCTTTCCCAAAGGAAAACACCAGCCCCAGAACTCGTGCGTGAGGCTCTACGCCCCCCGCCCGCGCCCTCGGCCCGCGCGTCTCCCAGAAAAGACCGGCCCACCTGGCAACAACTAATCGCCTAAACGTGCTCGCTCGATTGCTCGAGCTTCCCACACCCGAATTGTCAAATAGCCAGGGCGCGTATTGCTTTCGCGCCGAGCAGAGTAAGATAGTGGAAATGCTTCCCCGGTCAAGCCTGAAACGACCGTCGATCCGGCCCGAATCGCGTGACCGCGGGGGGCGCAAAGATCACAGCAGCGGTCCGCCCCTGTCAACCGGGTCCGGACCCTGTCAGCGACGGGTGCGCACGGCGGTTCTTCGAAGCGGACGTGGCAGGCGCTGGAGGCTAGATGAGGACGGCGCGGGTGAATGTGCGGGGTGCGGATCGCTGGCGGCGGCGGCGGCACCCCTGGATATACCGGAGCGACGTACTGGAGATTCCGGGCGCGGAGGCGGGCGCAGTGCGCGTGATCGGGGCCCGGGGCGAGCTCGTGGGGACGGCGCTCTGGAGCCCATCGTCGCAGATCGCACTGCGCATGCTTGCGACGGAGGAGACGCCGGTGGATGGGACGTTCTTCCGGGACCGGATCGCGGCGGCCTGGGCGTACCGGCGGATGCTCGGCCCGGAAGGCAGCGCATACCGGGTGGTGCACGGGGAAGCGGACGGTCTGCCCTCGCTGATCGCCGACTGGTACCACGGCCACGTGGTGGTGCAGCTGCTCTCGGCGGGGCTGGAGCATTTCCGGGGGGAAGTGGTGGCGGCGTTGCGCGAAGTGCTCGATCCGGTGGGCATCCTGGCGCGCAACGACGTGAGCGTCCGGGATCACGAGCGGCTGCCGCGGGGGGTGGAGCTGCTGTACGGCGAGGTTCCGGAATGGGTGGAAGTGACGGAGCGCGACGTCCGGTACCTGGCCGCACCGTGGACGGGCCAGAAGACGGGCGCGTTCCTGGACCAGCGCGAGAACCGGGTGCGGGCCGGTGAGCTGGCGTTCGGCCGGGCCCTCGACTGCTTCGCGTATCACGGCTCGTTCGCGCTGCACCTGGGTCGCGCCGCGGACCGGGTGACGGCGGTCGATGCGTCGAGCGAGGCGCTCGCGCGGGCGGCCGCGAACAGCGCGCTCAACCTCGACGGCGCCCGCGCTCACATCGAGCTGGTGGAAGCGAACGCATTCGACTTCCTGCGGGCCGAGCAGGCCGCGGGAGCGAAGTACGACACGATCGTGCTCGATCCCCCCGCGTTCGCGAAGCGGCGCGATGCGCTGGACCGGGCCCTGCGCGGCTACAAGGAGATCAACCTGCGCGCCCTGAAGCTGCTCGCGCCGGGCGGGCTGCTGTGCACGTTCAGCTGCTCGTTCCACGTGAGCGCAGCACTGTTCCGGGAGATGCTGGAGAGCGCCGCGGCGGATGCCGGGCGGGCCGTGCGCTGGCGGGAATGGCGGGGACAGTCGCTCGACCATCCGGAGATCCTGCAGATTCCGGAATCGGCCTACCTGAAGGGCGCCATCCTGCAGGTGGTCTAGCCCCGACCGGGATCGGCTCCGTCGCCGCGCGCCAGGAGCGCGCCGATCTCGGCTTCGCCGACGGCGAAATCACCGAGGCGGCCATGCCAGGTGCCGTGCCAGTCGGAGCCGCCGGTGCGCAGCAGCCCGAGCTCGTGGGCGGCCGTCTCGAAGTAGTGCGCTTCCGTCGGCGTCAGCCGGGGCCGGTAGCACTCGACGCCGTCGATACCCCAGTCCCGGAAGCGGCGAATCTCGCGATCGAACATCTCGATGCGCGGGTGCGCCCAGACGGCGACGCCGCCGGCCTCGTGGATCAGATCGATGGCGGCGCGGACGCCGAGCAGGTCGACGGCGACGTAGGCGTCGTGTTCGTCGCCGATCCAGCGGTCGAACGCATCGCCCACGCTGCGCGCGTGGCCGCGCTGCACCAGCGCCCGCGCGAGATGCGGCCGACCGATGCATTGCGGCGGAACCTCGGCGGATCGGACCACGTCCTCGTAGGCGACGTTGATCCCGGAACGTGCCAGGCGCGCCACCATCTCGCGCATCCGCTGCTCCCGGCGCGCGGCTGCCTGCGTGCTGTACGCGACCAGCGACAGGTGCGCGGGATCCACGAAATAACCGAGCACGTGCAGCTCGCGCGCGGCCCACAGACTGGAGATCTCGAGACCGGGAATGACCCGCAGCCCCGCCGGTGCGGCCGTCTGGGCTTCGATCACGCCCCCGATCGTGTCGTGGTCGCACACCGCGACGATGTCCAGGCCACCGGCGCGGGCAGCCACCGCGATCGCACCGGGCGCGAGGCTCCCGTCGGAAGCCGCGCTGTGCACGTGCAGGTCGGCGCGCACTACGTCTCCGTGCCGGCGCACGCCAGCACCCGGTCGGCGCTGGTGGATGCACCGGCTCCGGCGCCGCGGTCGCGCGTAGCGCCGGGCCCCACGGCGGCGCGGCGCGGCAGCAGCTTCCGCATTCCATCCCCCTGACTGTGCGTTAATGACCGGCGTGAATTGCAAGATGAAGGCCCGCCGCCCTGGCGGAACCGGCCGCCCCGCCGGCGACGTGGCCGGCGGGTCTAGGCGTTGCCGGCGTGCTCGCTCAGGATGGTGACGACATCGTCGACGACCTGCATGAATCCGCCGTCGATCTGGAACCGATGTTCACCGTCGGCCGCACGCACGCGCAGCTGGCCACTCCCGAGCAGCACCAGGAACGGGGCGTGGCCGCGCCGCACACCCACCACGCCGTCCCAGGCGGGCGCCACCACCATGTCGGCCTCGCCCTCGTACAGCGTGCTGACGGGGCTGATCACGGAAACGCGCAGGTGCGGCGCCTTGATCATCAGTAGCCGAGCTCCTTGGCGTGGGCGATGACGTCCTCGATGCCGCCCTTCATGTAGAAGGCCTGCTCCGGGAAGTGGTCGAACTCGCCGGCCACGACGCGCTCGAAGGACTCGATCGTGTCGCCCAGCTTGACGTATTTGCCGGACAGTCCGGTGAACTGCGCGGCCACGAAGAACGGCTGGGAGAGGAAGCGCTGGATGCGGCGGGCGCGGCCGACCAGGACCTTGTCGTCCTCGGAGAGCTCGTCCATGCCCAGGATCGCGATGATGTCCTGCAGCTCCTTGTAGCGCTGCAGGATGCGCTGCACCTCGGTGGCCACCTTGTAGTGGCGCTCGCCGATGAACTGCGGATCC
>DATHVV010000188.1:0-16910 GCA_035461105.1 Longimicrobiales bacterium
CCTGCAGTCGCAGCCGGGGCTGCTCGGCGCGCAGCCGGATCCGGTGCCGGACGACTTCGACGGTACGCTGTACGTGTTCCTGGGCGAGGGCGCCGACATCGCGGCCGCGGCCGCGCTCGCGCTCGCCGCCGGCGAGGTGGAGAGCGCCATGCCGCTGGCCGCGGCGCGCGCGGCGGCGCCGTCGGCGGGGTCCGGCTCCGTTCCCGGCCGGCACGTGCGCGTCGATGAGCAGCGCCTGGACGGACTTGCGGAGCGCATCGGCGAGCTGTCGGTGCTGCGCAACCGGCTGCAGGCGGCAAACGCCGATGCGGCTGCGGCGGGGATGATCGACGGCATGGGCGGACTGCTCGGCGAGTTGCAGGCGGCCGTGCTGGCGATGCGCATGGTACCGCTGCGCGAGACGTTCGACCGGCTGCCGCGCGCCGTGCGCGACGCGGCGCGCCGCACCGGCAAGGAAGCGGAGCTGGAGGTGCGCGGCGAAGCGATCGAGCTGGACCGCTCCATTCTGAACGAGATCGGCGATCCGCTCGTGCACCTGGTGCGCAACGCGGTGGACCACGGCATCGAGGCGCCGGCGGTACGGCAACGGGCCGGCAAGCCGGCGGCGGGCCGGATCGTGGTGCACGCGGAGCGGGAGCGGAGCAGCGTGCGGATCGTGCTCGAGGATGACGGCGCGGGCGTGGACCGTGCCCGGGTCGTCGCCCGGGCGAAGCAGCTCGGCATGCTGCCGGCGGACGCGGACGGCAGCCTGCCCGACGAGGAGATCTTCCGGCTGCTCTCGAGCCCGGGCTTCTCGACGGCCCATCAGGTGAGCGAGGTCTCGGGGCGGGGCGTGGGGCTCGACGCCGTGGTGACGCGCGTGCGCGCCCTGGGCGGTGCGGTCGGCATGCAGAGTGCCGCTGGCGCCGGCACGCGCTTCGTGCTGCGGCTCCCGATCACGGCCGCGCTGGTGCAGGCGCTACGGGTGCGGGTGGGCGGCGAGGATTATGCGATCCCGCTGACCCACATCACGGAGGCGCTGGTGCTGGAGCAGACGGAGCGGGACGGATCGCGGGAAGGCGTCATGGTACGCGAGGACCGCCTGCCGCTGGTGCGGCTGCGCCGCGTGCTGCACGCGACGGGGCCGGGCCGCGAGCGGGCGGCGGTGGTCGCCGAGCTGGGCGAGCGGCGGGCGGCCCTGGCGGTGGACGAGCTGGTGGGCCACGAGCAGATCCTGGTCAAGGGATTCGACGCGGCGCCCGGCACGTTGCAGATCTTCTCGGGAGCCACGCTGCTCGCGGACGGGCGACCGGCGCTGGTGCTGGATCCCCTGAGCGTGATGTAGGAAGCGAGAGCGAATGGACATCCGGCAGCTGGATCCGGCACAGCTGGACGCGGTGCGCGAGATCGCGAACATCGGCGCGGGTCATGCGGCGACGGCGCTCTCGCAGATGACGAATCGCGTGGTCCTGATGGACGTGCCGGAAGTGAACATCGTGCCGCTCGAAGACGTGGACCGGGTGCTGGGCGCGCCCGAGGAGGTCATGGCCGCGGTGATGATGAAGGTGCTGGGCGACCTGACCGGGCGCACGGTACAGATCTTCCCGGCACAAACGGCGGCACGCCTGACCGCGCTCATGGTGGGCGGCGCCGAGCCGAACTTCCCGCACGATTTTCCGGAGGCGCACAGCTCGGCGCTGAAGGAGGTCGGCAACATCATCGTGGGCGCATACCTGAGCGCCCTGTCCGAGTTCACGGGCAAGCTGCTGCTGATGTCGGTACCGGGCTTCGCGATCGACATGGCGGCGGCGATCATGGCGACGACGTACCTCAATTTCGGCGACGCAAAGGACTACGTGTTCTGCGTGAACACGCGCCTGCACCTGGGCGAAGACCATCTGCGCGCCCATTTCCTGCTGATCCCGGACGAGGCTTCGCTCCAGGTCATCCTGCGGGAGATGAGGCTGCTCGCCTGATGACGACGCGCGAGTCCCCGGCGTCTGTGCAGCCGATGCCATGGCAGGACCGCGGCGAGCCGGTCACGCGCGCCGCGTCGCCGCGCTCGGTGCGCGACCTCGAGATCCTGCGCGGGCTGGCGCGCCGGATCAATCCGAACGATGCCGGGGCGCACAACAACCTGGGCGTCGTCTTCTACAACAAGGGCCTGTACGCGGAAGCGATCGAGCAGTTCGAGCGGGCCCTCGAGCTGGACACGCACATGCAGGTGGCCGAGCGCAACCTGCACATCGCGTACTTCGGCACGGGCCACTACGAGCAGCTGGTGGCCGGGCTGCAGGCCCGTATCGCGGCGGACCCGCAGGACCTCGAGGCGCACGCGCAACTGGCCCGCGCCTGCTTCAACGCCAACGACATTCCGGGTGCGGTGGCCTCGCTGCGGCAGGTCCTGCAGGCGCGGCCGCGCGACGCGGCGGTGTACCAGCAGCTGGCGCGCGCCGAGCTGAAGCGCGGTGACCTGGACGCGGCGCTGGTGGCGCTGCGCAACGCGGCCGCGATCGACCCGGGGCAGGCGCGTATCCACTTCCAGCTGGGCGAAGTGCTCTACCAGCGCGGGCGGAGCGCGGAGGCGCGGGAACCGCTGGAGCGTGCGCTGCAGCTCGACGCGGGCCTGGCGGAGGCGTGGCATCTGCTTGCCTTCGTCTACGGGGACCAGGGCATGACGGAGCGTGCGAACCTGGCGGGGGCCAAGGCGGCGCAGCTCAACCCGAGCCTGACGAAAGCGGAAGCGAACCTGTCGCTGGACAGCTACAGCACGGCGCGCTACGAGGAGCTGGTGGGCGAGCAGGCCGCGAGCGGTGCGCCGGGCGTGGCCGAGGGCGGCACGCTGGCGCATTACAACCTGGGCATGGCGCTCCGGCAGAAGTCGCTCTACGACGAGGCGCTCCGCGAGTTCCGGCTGGCGACGGAGCGGGGTGAGGACCGCCTGCTGGTGCAGCAGGCGGAGGCGGAGATGCTGCTGCTGCGCGGCGAGCCGGAAGCCGTCCCCCTGTATCGCAGCCTGATGGAGCTGGAGTCGGCCAGCCCGAAGCTGTGGAACGAGCTGGGCGTGGCGCACCACCAGGTCGGCGAGCTGCTCGAGGCGGAAGCCGCCTACGCCCGCGCGCTCGACCTGGATCCGGCGTACGCGCTGGCCTGGAACAACCTGGGGGTGGTGCGGCACCATGCCGGGAGCGGCGATGCCGAAGGCGCGTTCCGCGCGGCGGTGCGGCAGGGCCGGGCGCTCGCCGACGTGTGGCGCAACCTGGCGCTGATGCTGCACCGGACGGGACGGCGCGAGGAGAGCGCTGAAGCGTACCGCAGCACGCTCGCAGCGGCCCCGCCGACCGCGAGCGCGTGGGCGGGCTACGGCGCGCTGCTGCTCGAGCTCGGCCAGGCGGACGAGGCCCGGCGCGCGCTGCTGCAGGCGGTGGAGCTGGACCCGAAACTGGCGGAGGCGCGCTACCACCTGGCGTTCGCGCTCTCCGCGCTCGGCGATTTCCAGGGTGCGCTGCGCGAGACCAGGCTCGCGCTGGAGCTGCAGCCCTACATCCCCGCGGCGCGGTTCCGGCTGCTGATCGACCTGCAGTTCGAGGAGACCAGCGTGCTCGCGCCGGAGCTGGACCGGCCCACGCGCGTGGACAGCGGCGCCGGCCAGCACATCGAGAGCTTCGATTTCCACCCCGGCTCGCTGGACGAGATGTTCGGGGCGGGCGGGCGCGACGCGGCCGGACCGGCGGCCGAGCCCGGGGAGAGCACGCCGGGCGGGGAGAGCCAGCAGCGCCTCCTCGAGCAGCACCCGGGCGCCGCGGAGTGGCTGGACTCGGCACGGGAGGCGCTGGCCCGCGGCGACCTGGAGGGCGCGAGCGACGACGCGCAACGCGCGTCCATGCTGGGTGCGCCGCGGGCCGAAGTGCTGCTGCTGCAGGGTCACATCTACCTCCGCCGGGGGCTCGCGGGCGAAGCGATCGAGCGCTTCGAGACGCTGCTCGGAGAAACCTCGCGCGGCCCGGTGGGCACGCTGAAGGAAGGTGCCCGCCACGCGGCACTGCTGGGCGCGGCGCGCGCCCTGATCGAGCTCGGGAGGTACGCCGCCGCCGTCGAGACGGCGACCGAGCTGTGCGCGGCGGCTCCCGACAACGTGGAGGCGTTGCGGGTGCTGGGCGACGCGCTGGCGCAGCAGGGTGAGCACGCTCGTGCCGCAGTGGTGCTGGAGCGGGCCCGGCTGCGGC
Source organism: Longimicrobiales bacterium (assembly GCA_035461105.1). GTDB lineage: Bacteria > Gemmatimonadota > Gemmatimonadetes > Longimicrobiales > RSA9 > VEPF01. The sequence continues at coordinate 4,206 of DATHVV010000188.1, forward strand.
TGCCGGACGACCCCATGCTGCTCACCCAGCTGGGGGCGTCGTACGCGGCCGCGGGTGACCCGGACGGCGCGGAATCGGCGCTGCGCCGGGCGCTCGCGGTAAGCGGCCACTCGGTCGCGGCCCGCACCGAGCTGGCGCGGCTGCTGCACGCGGAGGGTCGCGACCCGGAAGCGGAGGCCGAGTTCGAGGCGGCGCTCGAGATGCTGCCGAGCTACGCGCCGGCGGCATTCGGGCTCGCGTCGCTGCACGAGGCGCACGGCAACGTGCGGCGCGGGTTGAACGTGCTGATCGACCTGCTCGGGCTCGATCCGTATCACCTCGAGGCGCTGGTACGGCTGGCGGCGCTGCTGGAACGGGCGCAGCGGCCGCGCGATGCCGAGATCGCGCTGCGTCGCGTGCTGCACTTCGATCCGCACCACGAGGCGCGCGCGGAGCTGGCGCGCCTCGTGGCGGCGCGGCAATAGGAGCGCGGTCGGATGGCGATCGAGGGACCACTCGAGGAGCTCAGCATCCAGGACGTGCTGCAGCTGCTGGAGCTGGCGAACAAGACGGGCGTGCTGAGGGTGCGCTCGGACCGGCTGAACGACGAGGTGATCGTGCACTTCAGCAGGGGCGCGATCGTGTTTGGGGTGCGCCGGCGTTCGACGCGGCGGCTCGGCCAGCTGCTGATCCGGGCGGGCCGGGTCACCCAGCGCGAGCTGGATCGTGCCCTGGAGATCCAGCGCAGCGATCCGACGCGGCGGCTCGCCGAGATCCTTCTGGAGATGGGCAGCGTGAGCGAGGAGGAGCTCGAGCGTCAGCTGCGATTCCAGATGGAGGAGACGATCTACGAGATCATGGCCTGGCAGCAGGGCTACTTCAAATTCGAGGAGCGCAGCGAGATCGGCGAGCAGCGGCTGCTGGCGCGGGTACGGGTGGAGTCGCTGCTCATGGAGGGCGCGCGCCGCATCGACGAGTGGACACGCCTGGAGTCGCGGGTACCGAACGCGGAGGCGGTGCCCATGCTCGCGCAGCCGAGCGACCGGGACACGACGCCGCTGGACCTGAAGCCGGACGAGTGGGAGGTGCTGGCGGAGATCGACGCCGAGCGCGACGTTCGTCGCATTGCGGCGGACCTGGGGCGGAGCGAGTTCGACATCGCGAAGATCATCTACGGCCTGGTGAGCACGGGCGTGGTGGTGGTGCAGGAGCGTCCGCGCCGGGTGCCCGAGCTGCAGCTGAGGCAGGCCGCGGAAGAGGTCGAGGCGCTGCTCCGCTCGGGGCGGGCGGACGAAGCCCAGAAGCTGGCGAGCGAGCTCGAGACCTCCTACCCGGACCGGGTGGAGCTGGCGCTGCTCTCGGGACGCACCCTGGTCGCGCAGCACCGGCTGCGAGCGGCGACCGAGGCGTTCTCGCGCGCGGTCATGCTCGACCCGCTGTCGGCGGAGGCGCACTACCGGCTGGGATTCTCGGCGGTGCACACGGGCGAGCTGCAGCGGGCGGTGAGCGCGTGGGAGACGTTCGTACGGCTTTCCTCGAACGGCGAGTCGCGGCAGCTGGTGGTACAGGCGCTGGCCGCGATGCGCGAGCTTACGCAGCTACTTCAGAGGGCAGCGGGGTGAGATGAGGACGACGGCACCGGCCGACTTGCAGCGGTGGACGGAGGAAGTGGCGCGCGATCCCTCCTCGCTCGCGTTCCTGCCGCTCGCGCGCGCCTATCGCCGCATGGGACGGCGCGAGGCCGCGCTCCAGCTGTGTCTGCGCGGGCTGGAGCACTACCCGCAGCACGCGGAGGCCCACGCGCTGCTGGCGGTGCTGCACCTGGAGCGCGGCGACCGCGAGCGGGCGGCCGACGAATGGTCGGTGGTGCTGCGTCTGGATCCGAACAACTTCGAGGCGCTGCGCGGCATCGGCTTCTGCTACCTGGAGCAGGACCAGCTGAGCCGCGCGCGCCAGATGCTGGAGCGGGCCGCGCTGCTGCGTCCCGTCGATGCCGCGGTCCAGGAGGCGCTGCGCCTGCTCGGCTCGCGCCAGGCGGTGCATACCCAGGACGCCGATGGCGCGGGCTCCGGGGCGCGCGGCTGGGCGTTCGCGGACACGCCGACGGAAACGCCCGCCACGGCGGCAGCCGTGGCCGGCGAGACGCGGGCGCCGGCGCCGGCGAGCCGGACGGCGGCCGCACCGCGACCCACCGCGCCGCGTCCGATCGCGTACGCCGATCCGGCCGAGCTGTTCGACAGTGTCACGGCGAGCGGGCCGGTGCTGGGCGCGCTGCTGCTGGACGCGCACGGGCTCGTGCTGGCGGGACGTCTCGAGGAGGATGCGGCCAGCGAAGTGCTGGGCGGGCTGCTCGGGGATGTGGCGGAGGAGGCTTCCCGGGCCGCGCGCCGCCTCGCGCTCGGCGCGTGGAGCGGCCTGCTGATCGAGACCGAGCGCGCCACCCTGCACCTCGCGCCGGCCGCGGGGACCGGCCTGGTGGTGGTGGCGGCGCGCCGCGACGCGCCCACCGGGTGGGTGCTGCGCGCGGCGACGCACGCAGGGGAGATCGCCACGCGATACCTGGAGGCGCAGGCATGAGCGACGTGTACAGCGACGCGGTCCAGCGGCTCAGCCGGGTGAGCGGAGTGCGCGGTGCCCTGATCGCGGAAGCGGGCACCGGGCTGCCAGTAGTGTCCGAGCTGGCCGACGACGTCGGGGGTCCCGCGCTGGCGGCTCTGGCGACGGCGCTGTTCCGGCGCAGCGCGCAGGCCGCCGAGAGCGGCTCCCTGGGCGGGCTGCAGTCGGTGCAGCTGGAGACGCCGGACGGCCACCTGCTCGCGGTCGCCGCCGGCGAGCTGGTGCTGGCGGTGCTCGCAACGCCCGACGCGCAGCTCGGGCTGATCCGCATGGAAGCGCACCGCGCCGCCGGGTCGCTGGCATGAGAAGCACCGACCTGCCCGCGCTCATCAGCGCGCTCCGCGAGCCGACGCGCAGCTTCGTGCGCGAGTCGCGCGTGCGGATCGCGATTCTGATCAATGGCGCCGGGCAGGTGTTGGCCACGCACGGCTTCACGCGGGCGTACGAGGTCATGAACGTCGCCTCGCTTGCGGCCGCGGCGCAGTCGGCCTCGCGGGCGCTGGCCACGCTGACGGGTGCAGGGCGGTGGGAGCACCTCTACCACGCGGGCCGGGAGCGGCAGCTCTTCCTGGCGCCGTTCACGACCCCGGTCGAGGAGCTGATCCTGGTGGCGATCTTCGACGCCGAGACGTCGCTCGGCATGGTGCAGCTGTGCTACGAGCAGCTCGCGTGCGAGATCGCGGCGCTGCCCGAGCTGAGCGTGGCGCCGCCCGGCAGCGACCAGGCGAGCTTCGAGCGGGACCTGCGTTCCGGTCTCGAGTTTCTGGCGCCGGAGCCCTGAGGAACGATGTCTCTGGTCAACTACTCGACCCGCGAAATCACCTGCAAGATCGTCTACTACGGCCCCGGCCGGTCCGGCAAGACGAGCAACCTGCAGTACGTGCACGCGTTCGTGCCCGAGGAGCGCAAGGGGCCGATGGTCTCGCTCGCGACCGAGACTGACCGGACGCTGTTCTTCGACTTCCTGCCGCTCGACCTGGGCACGATCTCCGGGTTCCGCACGCGCATGCAGCTCTACACGGTCCCGGGCCAGGTGTATTACAACGCGACGCGCAAGCTGGTGCTGCGCGGCGCCGACGGCGTCGTGTTCGTCGCCGACTCGCAGCCGGAGCAGCTGGAGGAGAACATCGACAGCCTGCGCAACCTGCACGAGAACCTGCTCGATGAGAACATCGAACTGAATGATTTTCCCCTGGTCCTGCAGTACAACAAGCGGGACCTGCCGGGCACGCTGCCGGTGACGGAGCTGGACGAGCTGCTGAACTTCCGGGATGTGCCGGCGTTCCCGGCGGCGGCGGTCACGGGCGAGGGCGTGTTCGACACCCTGAAGAGCGTCAGTCAGCTGGTGTTGCAGAGTCTCTCGCGGCGCTTCGGGCAGGAGATCCGTCCACCCGACCGGGCGCGCGCCTAAGGAGTCCCATGCCACTCGAGCTCGATCCACGCTACACCTTCGAGAGCTTCATCGTGGGCTCCGCGAACCGGCTGGCGGCGGCGGCCGCGCGCCGGGTCGCGGATGCGCCCGGAGTGGCCTACAACCCGCTGTTCCTGTACAGCGCGTCGGGACTGGGCAAGACGCACCTGGTAATGGCGATCGGCAACCACCTGGCGCGGGTACAGCCGGAGCTGACCGTGCTCTACGACACGCTGGAGCACCTGGTGGATGCGGTGATGAGCGCGATCCAGTCGGGCGAGCGGGATGCGTTCCGGAACCGCCTGCGGGACGTGCCGGTGCTGCTGCTGGATGACGTGCAGTTCCTGGCGGGGCGCCGGGGTGCGCAGGACGAGCTGCTGCGCGCCTGGGATGGGATCGCGGCGCGCGGCGGTCAGCTGGTGCTGGCGAGTGACCGGCCGCCGTCCGAAATCGACGACCTCGACCAGCGCCTCCTGTCCCGCTTCTCCGGCGGCCTGGTGACGGACGTGGCCATGCCCGATTACGAGACGCGCGCGGCGATCGTGAAGCGCAAGGCGGAGGAGCGCGAGCAGGAGCTCGCTCCCGGCGTCGCCGAGGCGATCGCGCGGGTGTCGTTCGCGAACGTGCGTGAGCTGCAGGGCGCGCTGAACCGGGTGCTCGCGGTCCAGGAACTGGAGGGGCGGGCGGTGGACGCGGCGGAGGCCGAGCGCATGCTGGGGCGGACGTTGCGTACGGGCGACGAGTTCGGGGTATTCCTGGACGAGGTCGCCGGCACGCTGGACGATGTGGTCGCGCAGCTGACGCCCGAGCAGCGTCTCGCGGACGTGATGCTGCGCTACGAAGGCGAGGGCTATCGCACCGCCCGGCTGGAGGCCGCGCTCACGCCGGCGCCGACGCACGCCGAGGTCGATGAGCTGGTGGCGCGTTTCGAGGCCGACGTTCAGCGCCTGATTCAGATCGGGGCCGAGATCCAGGCGCTGGACGCGGAGGCACCGGAGCCGCTGCAGGGCGACCTGCTGCGCAACCCGGACCGCGTCGCCGACGCGGAGGCGGCGCTGGCGCAGGTGCGCGAGCGCATGGCCCCGCTGCCGGCCGCGCCCGATGGTCCGGACTTCGACACGCTGACGCTCGACCCGGAGCTGCTGCCCGTGCGCGCGGCCCGCGCGGTGGCGGCGCAGCCCGGCGAGCGCTACAACCCGCTCTACATCTTCGGCCCGGTGGGGAGCGGCAAGAGTGCGCTGATCAGCGCGCTCGCGCGCGAGCTGGAGCAGCAGCGGCCGGAGCTGCCGCTGGCGTTCACCACGGGCGAGCGATTCGCCGGGGAGCTGATCGCGGCGATCGGGCGCAACCAGGTGGACAGCTGGCGGGCTCGCTACCGGCGGGCGCGCGTGCTGGTGATCGACGACGTCGATGCGCTGGTCGGCACCGAGCGCGCGCAGGAGGAGCTGTTCCACCTCTACGACGCGGTGCGACGGGCCCGGGGTCAGCTGGTCTTTACGGGCAGCGTGCCGCCCCGCGAGCTGGACGGAATCGAGGGCCGGCTGCGGTCCCGGCTGGAGAGCGGCCTGGTGATCGACCTGAAGGCGGCCACCGGAGATGCGGCACTGCCGCCTGTGCCGACGCTGGTGCCGGAGCCGCCGGCGCCGCGCTCGCCGCAGGTGAACGCGGTGCTGCTGGCCTCGGACAAGGTGCTCTGGCGATGGCCGCACCTGGCGGACACGCTGCTGGCGGATCCGGAATGAACCCGGTGCGCGGCACATTCCGGTTCGTTCCGGCGCCGGCGGCACGGGACTCTCTGACGCGCGCAGGCTAGGCGAATCATGGCGATCAAGGGCAGCCTCAGGGAAGCCAGCCTGGCCGACGTGTGCCAGCTGCTCGCGCTCGGCTTCAAGACCGGGTGCCTGTCGGTCGCGGATGGCTCGCGATTCGGGCAGATCTTCTTCGAGCGTGGCCGGATCACGTTTGCGCGCATCGTGAACCGGCGCGACCGGCTGGGTGACCTGCTGGTGCGCGATGGCGTGCTGGCGCAGAGCCAGCTCGACGAGGTGCTCGAGCACCAGGTGCGCGAGCCGGACCGGCGCCTGGGCGAGTTGCTGGTGGCCCACGGCCTGATCAGCCGCTCCGACCTGGGCCGATACGTGCGGCTGCAGATCGAGGAGGCGATCTACCATCTCTTCACGTGGTCGCGCGGCAACTTCTACTTCGAGGTGGACGAACAGCCGGATGCCGACATCCTGGTGTCGATCAATCCGGAGAGCCTGATGCTGGAGGCGGCACGCCGCGTCGACGAGTGGAGCCTGATCGAGAAGAAGATCCCTTCGCTCGACCTGATCTTCGAGGTGGAGCGCGCGCGCCTGTCGACGGCGGACGCGGAGCTGACCGAGGACCAGGTCGCGCTGGTGCCGCTCTTCGACGGCACGCGCACCGTGGAGCAGGTCGTCGATGCGAGCGGCCGTACCGAGTTCGATGTGGGCAAGGCGCTCTTCGGCCTGATCCAGGCCGGCTACGCGCACCGGGTCGGGCGGCGCACCGAAGACACCTCGCGGGCGCGCGAGGTCGAGGTGCAGGAGCGCCGCAACCTGGGGGTCGCGTTCTACCGGACCGGCATGCTGGGCGATGCGACGCGCGAGTTCGAGCGCGTGCTGCGCATCGAGCCGAGCGACCTGTTCGCGCACTTCCACCTGGCGCTCATCGCGATCCGCTCAGGCAAGCTGCGGGAGGCCGTGCGCCAGCTGCGCGCGCTGCTCGAGGAGTGCGGTCCCAGCTACGCGGCGTACGTCAACCTGGCGATCACCCTGCGGGCGCTGGGCCGCCTCGAGGATGCGCTGCTGGTGCTGGACGAAGCGGAAACGCTGCGCCCGGAGCAGGCGCCGACGTCGCTCGCACGAGCAGTGACGCTGCTGCACGCCCGCAACGTCATTCAGGCACGGATCGCGCTCGAGGAGTATCGGCGGCGCCTCGGTGACGGCGTGGCGAGCGTGGAGTACTACTATCATGCCGGACTGGCCGCCGCCCTGGTATGGGACCTGGCGGAGGCCGAGGCGATCCTGAAGCAGGGACTCGAACGGTTCGGCGACGCGGCGCCGCTGCTGCTCATGCTCGGGCTGGTGTACGAGCAGCGCAACGACCTGGACGGAGCCGAGGACTGCTACCGTCACGCGCTCAGCGAGGAGCCGCGGCTGGCACAGGCGCACAAGGCGCTCGGTGACATCGCCTACCGGCGCGGCGTTCACGACGAGGCGCTCGACCACTACGCCCGGGTGGTGGAGCTGGACCCGGATTTCAGCGACGACCTCTACGCCCGCATGGGCAACCTGCATTACAAGCGCCGGGTGGTCGAGGCGGCCGTCAGCAACTGGAACCGCGCGCTCGAGCTGAACCCGAACAACACGATCGTCCGCAACAACCTCGAGATCGCGTCGCATGTCTCCTGATGTGCCTGGTGGTGGCGAGCCCGGCCCGGGACCGCGCCCCGCCGGGTACGATCCGGCGCCGGCCTCAGCGGCGACGCCCCTGCCGCTGGCGCACGGCGAGCTGGACGCGGGCTCGGCGGCGGAACTGCGCGAGCTCAAGGAGCAGATCCTGCACGTGGCCGGCTTCCAGTGCGAGAGCTACAAGGAGAAGTGCCTGCGGCGCCGCATTGCGGTGCGCATGCGTGCCCGCGGCGTGCACACCTATGCCGACTACGGGCGGCTGCTCGCCGAGGACGAGGAGGAGTACCAGCGGCTGCTGGACACGCTCACGATCAACGTGTCCAAGTTCTACCGCAATCCCGAGGTCTGGCAGGTCGTGCAGGAGCAGGTCCTGCCGGAGCTGTACGCGCTGGAGACGGCGCGGCTCCGGTTCTGGAGCGCCGGGTGCGCGGGCGGCGAGGAGCCGTACAGCATCGCCATGCTGTGCCACGAGTACGCGGAGGCACACGGGCACAACCGCGACCGCCACCGCATCCTGGCCACCGACGTCGACGCGCGCATCCTGGATTTCGCGCGCCGGGGTGAATACGCGAGCTTCGCCATGACCGACATCCCGGAGCGCGTTCGCCACCGCTGGTTCGAGCCGGATACGACGTGGCGGCTGCGCCCGGAGCCGAAGCGGCACGTACGCTTCGAGCGTCTCGACCTGCTGGCCGATCCGTTCCCGGGAAGGCAGCACGTCATTTTCTGCCGCAACGTCATCATCTACTTCGAGCGGACGCTCCAGGAGCAGCTGTTCCATCGGTTCCACGAGGCGCTGCTGCCGGGCGGGTTCCTGGTACTCGGCAAAGTCGAGGCGCTGCTCGGCGGGAGCGCGGGCCTGTTCCGTCCGATCGCCAACCGGCAGCGCGTGTTCCGCAAGCGATGAAGTCTCCCGAACGCATCCCGGTGCGCATCGGCGAAGTGCGTGTCGCGGGGCGGTCCCACGTGCTCTACACGATCGGACTGGGCTCGTGCGTCGCGATCGCGATCTACGACCCGAAGGCGCGGATCGGCGGACTCGCGCACGCAATGCTGCCGGAGCAGCGCAACGGCAGCCGCCCGGGACCGCCCGGGCGGTACGCGACCGGCGCGGTACATCAGCTGCTCGCGGAGATGGAGGCGCAGGGGGCCTCGCCGCGGCGGCTGCGGGCGCGGCTGGCCGGCGGCGCATCGATGTTCCGCAACCTGCTGGAAGGCGAGGGGCTGCGGCTGGGGAGGCGCAACGTGGAAGCGGCGCGGGCGGCGCTCGCCGCCGCCGGCGTGCCGGTCGATGGCGAGGACGTGTTCGGCACGTACGGGCGCTCCGTGTTCCTGAACACGAGCGACGGCGAGGTGCGGGTCACGTCGGTGCGGCATCCCGATGTCCTCCTCTGAGCGCGCGCGCCCGCCACGCCGGGTGCTGGTGGTCGATGACAGCGAGCTGATGCGCCGGCTGCTGCGCGAGGTCATCGACGCGGCCGACGACTTCGAGGTGGTCGCCGAGGCCGGGAGCGGGTACCAGGCGATCCGGCTCGTGCACGAGCACAACCCGGAGATCGTCACGCTCGACATCGAGATGCCCGACCTGGGCGGACTCGAGACGCTCGCGTACATCATGAGCGAAGCGCCGCGCCCGGTGGTGATCGTCTCGAGCCATACCGAGGCGCTCGCCGACATGCAGGCGGTCGACTACGGCGCGGTCGAGGTGGTGGCGAAGCCGGCGCCCGACGCCGGCGAGCCGCGCGACGAGCTGCGCCGGACGCTGCTGCCCGCGCTGCGCGCCGCGGCACTGGGCCGCGTCGGCAACCTCGCCGGCCAGCTCTCGACCGCGGGGCGCAGCGAGCGGGCGGCGAAGGCGGCGCGGGCCCGGCAGGCGCGACGCGACGCCGGGCGCGAGGTGGCCTGCGCGGTGGCGCTGGCGGCCTCGACGGGCGGTCCGCGCGCGCTGGCCCGGCTGATCCCGGAGCTGCCGGCGAGCCTGCCGGCCGCGGTGCTCGTGGTGCAGCACATGCCGCCACTGTTCACGCACTCGCTCGCGCGCCGACTCGACGAGCTGAGCCGGCTGCCCGTGCACGAGGCCCGGCACGGCGATGTCGTGCGCGCCGGCCACGTCTACCTGGCCCCGGGCGGGCGCCATCTGCGCCTGGAGCGCCAGGGGACGCAGGTCGTGCTCGCGCTCACCGATGGCGACCCCGTCTGGGGAGTCCGGCCGGCCGCCGACCTGCTGTTCACGTCGGTGGCGCAGCACTTCGGGCCGCGCAGCGTCGGCGTGGTGCTCACCGGCATGGGACGCGACGGGACCGAGGGCTTGCGCGTGATCCGCGAGGTGGGCGGTCGCACGGCGGTGCAGGCCGAGGCGGACGCGGTCATCGCGAGCATGCCGCGCGCCGCCGCGCCGCATGCGGACGCGGTGCTGCCGCTGGCTGCGCTCGCAGCCTTCATCGTGGAGCATGCGGCAGCGCAGGCCGCCGGCGGCGCCTGATGCGGCGCTCACCGGGGGCGCGGCTCCGGCGCGCGCTCGCGGCGGTCGCGCTCGTCGCCTGCGGCAGCGTGCCGCTCGCGGCGCAGGCGCCGGCCACGCTCCAGCAAGGGGCAGTGCGCTTCGAGTTCCAGCCGCGCAGCGAGCGGCTCGCCCGCGGGCTGGCGCAGAGCGTGGGCGACGTCGCGTTCCCCGGCATCCCGGACACGCTGCTGCACGGCGCGCCGATCACGATCCGTATCGCCGCGGACGAGGCGTCGTTCCGGGCGCTCACCGGACGGGGCACGCCTGACTGGGGCGCCGGCATCGCGATTCCCGACAGCGCCATCATCGTGCTGCCCGGCTACGGCTCCGACCGCGGCGCGGTCACGAACCTGCGCGGCGTGCTCCGGCACGAGCTCGCTCACGTGCTGCTGCAGCGTCGGCTGGGGGACGCACGTGTGCCGCGCTGGTTCACGGAGGGATACGCGGTCTGGAGTGCGGGGCAGCTCGATGTTGAAGCCGCGTGGCTGCTGCGGCTCGCGTTCGTATTCGACCGTGCGCCCGCGCTCGATTCGCTCGAGCTGGGCTGGCCGGCCGCGGCCACCGACGCCCGCGTGGCGTACCTGCTCTCCGCCACGGCCGTGCAGTACCTGTACTCGCTGGGCACTGCCGAAACGTTCGAGCGGCTGCTCGACGAGTGGCGCGTGCAAGGCACGCTCGAGCCGGCCCTGCGCGCCGTGTACCGGCTGAGCGGGCCGCAGCTCGAGCGGCTCTGGAAGCGGGATGTCAGGCGACGCTACGGCTGGCTCGTCTTCGTCACCCACGGCACCGTCGTCATGCTGCTGCTCAGCGCCATGGCCACCGCGCTGTTCGTGATCCGCCGGCGCCGCGACCGCCGCAAGCTCGCCGCGCTGCGCGCGAACGAGCTGCCCGACGATCCCGCGTACTGGCTCGAGTCACAAGAGGGGCCGGGGCCCGGGCCGGGGGTGACCGACGAGGAGGACGGGTCCAGGGGCGGGACGCCCTGAGCGCAGGCAGGCCGCGCGGACAGCGCGTGCGCCGACGGGCGACGTCGCCTTGACCGTCCTCCGGGAAACGGCGAGATTCCCGCCCATGGCAAGAATCAGGCGGGTCGCGACGCCCGAGTCGCACGTGTCGCTCAAGTTCTCCGCGATCAACGGCATCCTGCTCGGCCTCGGGCTGGCCGCCATCGTCGCCGGATACATGATGCTCGCGCGCGGCTCCGTGGTGGGCGCGCCGCTGCTGCTCGTGCTCGGCTACGTCGTGCTCATTCCGCTCGGCATCATCCGCTAGCCGGTCGGGCGCCTGGCTCAGCTGGTTCAGAGCCCCTGCCGGACAAGCAGCTCAGACCTCAGGCCAGACGTCGACCGCGTCACAGCAGGAATGGCACCTGTGGCCGGTTGTGAAGTCCCACGCGCCAGAACACGGCCCCGGCGAGTGCGCCCGCGACGGTGCCGATCATCCCTGCGGAAACCCACTCCCAGCTGCCGAGGATCATCGCGGAAACGACCGTGAACGTGAGGCCGCCCGCGAGCGCGCCGATAATGATGATCGGGACAGGTGCGAGCCGCTGCCTGGACCGGAGCAGGTAGTAGGCGGGGACCCCGACGAGCAGTTCGATGACAAACGCGACCGGGGCGCCATACAGCATGAACACGGCGATGATGCCACCGGTAGCCGCGACCCAGTTCACCGGCGTCGGCCAGGCCACCAGGTCGAGGGCGGACAGCATCACTCCGATTGCCAGCACCGCCGTGATGGGCGCTGCCACGGCCGCCCTTACCAGCCGTGTGTTGTCGTTCATCAGCCCTCCCGCGCGGTCACGATCTCAATGAAGCGGGCGAACTCCAGTGGACAGCCGATCGACGCGATGTCCGCCAGACTCTGGCATCCCATTCCTGCGCTCCCGTGGTATGGCCGCGTTTCCGATCCCCGTCCCGCTTACCGGCCGGCGTGCGCTGCGGCCCGCGTCAGCTTCCGGTACCGGCCGAGCGCCAGTTGCCGCGCGAGCGGCGAGAGCCGGTCGATGTAGAGGACGCCATTGAGGTGGTCGATCTCGTGCTGGAAGCAGCGGGCGAGCTCGTCGCGAACTCGGTACGTGTGGGACGTGCCCGCGGCGTCGAGTGCGACCACCTCGACATCCGCCGGGCGCTCGACTACATCCCACACGCCGGGGATGCTCAAACACCCCTCCACGCTCCGTGAGCTGGCTCTGCTCACAGCCGTGATGCGTGGGTTCACCAGAACGATGCGTGTCCCGCGCGGAGGCACATTGATCACGGCGACGCGGCGGCTGATTCCGACCTGCGGCGCGGCCAGCCCCTGGCCCTGCGCGGCGTACATCGTCTCGAACATGAGCGCCACGAGATCGCGGAGCTCGCCGTCGCATTGCATGATCGGCTGCGCGAGCTCGCGCAGCACCGGAGCGGACAGCCGTTCGATGATCAGCTCGCTCATTGACCCTCCTTCCGTATCAGTCCGACGCGAGGTCTACTCCTGCGGCCCCGTGACCATCGCTGCCCCGTGCTCCTCCGCGAGGGCCGCGAGCTCGGCCATCTCGAACAGGTAGAGTCGCAGCGCGATGGGCAGCGTCTCCCATTCCTGTCGTACCAGGGGCGGAACGTAGGTGCGCCAGTCGTGCCGGGGCCGTGCTGTGGTCCAGTGCGGTACGACGACGGCGTCGATCATCGCTGCGGGGGGCAGCGGAACGCCGTCCGCGGCGATCCGCGTGCACAGCGCTAGCAGGTACGAGTCCGGGTGTATCTTCGCCTGGATCATCTCAC